>JARFPZ010000522.1 GCA_029288035.1 Desulfosarcina sp. | reverse complement strand
TGCAGCTCCCCTCGTTTTATTCAAGCCATCCTGCCCATGCCTTGAAAACCCAATTTGATCGACGCGCGTAGCGCACCCTTATCGAATCATTCCTTTATTTGTGATGGCCGCGCTTCCATCAGTTACCGAGTCCACGCTCATTGAAACCCTTTTCTAAATTCAGGTAAACTAACATACATCAGCTCCGCTCCCTTTGACATGGTGATAATATCCTCAGCAACCGCCCATGATACCAGTTGTCGAAAACGATTGGCGTATTCCCTGCCAACATATTCCCCAGGCTCTTTTGCTTTCCCGGATCTCCATCCTTTCTTATTCGCATGAATAAAGAAATTCTTAAAAAAATGATCGTTAATAATCCTTAAATTCTTAGCCCGTACAATCAGCGCCATCAAGGAAATACCGTAAATGCCCTTTAATTTCTTCAGTTCGAGAAAACTGATGTTGGAACGATTGGAACCAATTTCTTCAATCATTTTATCTTTCGGCAATAAAAAGGCACTGGCAAAGCTGTGACAAAGTTTCTCCAGATCCCGATCTTTGCATTCGCCGAAATTGATAATCAGATGTGCTAGTTCGTGGACAATGGTCAGCCTTTTCCTGACGAGATCGCTGTTTTTGTTAATGGTGATTACGGGAATGTTGTCTGCCCATGCGGAAAGTCCGTCGAAAGTGTCAGGCAGATCGACCTCATAAATTCTGACACCTTTGTCCTCTAATAGTTCCATAAGATTAGAGACGGGCGCATTGCCAAGTTCCCATGCTTTGCGCAGGCGCAAAGCGGCACTTTCGACATCATCCTGACTTTCTATGGTGATATTTTTTAACGGGTTGACGAATAAGGTTTGCTGCCCCATGATGCTTTCAATTTCTATATACCTCTCCAGGAAATCCAAAGTTTGGTATTTCACGCGGTTTTCATCGTTTTTCGAGAGTCTGGATTTTTTTCTGAACTCAAGTCCGATCAATTTGACTTGGGATTGGCGATAGAAATATCCGCTCTTTACCCCCAAGACCTTTGAAATGGCAATAAGGATATCCGATGCGGGCATCATTTTGCCTTTCTCATACTTGCTGACAGCCTGTTTGGTGATCAGATTATCAGTGGCATCGGCAAGCTTCTGCTGGGACATTCCAGCCATTTTTCGTGCGGCTTTCAGTCTGGTCCCAAAACCATCCATAACGCTGACCTCCCTTCTGTACTCTTAAAATGTTCTCAGTTGGCTTCTGGTTGACAAATTTATCATATTTTTACAATTTGTCAACCATTTTCTGATTCAACTACTAATATTTTATTTGACAATTTGATCGGGGCTGATATCGCCTATTCTATTTCTTTATTCACCTTATTTCTAATCTCTTTAAATAATAGAAAAAGGATACAACTGTGGCGCCTTCATCCCTGACACGTGAACAGCTATATGAACTTGTTTGGTCGGAGCCCATGCTGAAAGTGGCAGCCCGATATGACGTTTCATCCAGCTATATGGCTCGGGTGTGCATTCTTTTGAACGTTCCAAGACCGGAGCGTGGATATTGGGTGAAACTGGCTGTGGGAAAGGCCCCACCGAAACCACCCCTGCCTGAAGCCCGGCCCGGCGATGAATCAGTATGGACAAAGGGCGGCGGACCTTATTTCAAAAAGAATAAAGCCTTGCCACGCCCGCCATCCAAACGACACAAACAAAAACTTAAACCATCTGCATCTAAACTAAGAAAACACCCTTTAATAAGCGGTGCAAAACACCATTTTGAAAAGCAACTCTACGTTCATGATGTGGGGTATCTCAAGCCGACGAAAAAACTTCTTGTGGATCTGGTTGTCTCCAAACCATGCCTTGACAATGCGTTGTCATTTGCCAATAAGCTTTTCCTATTGTTGGAATCCAAAGGTCATCATGTCGTTATCGCTCCAAAGTCAGAGAAATTTCAAAGGGAAAGCTTCGAAAAGCATGAAGTTCCGAAAAATTACAATTACCATAGCCTCTGGTCACCCTGGCGCTGCACTGTTGTCTACATTGGCACTGTTGCGATTGGGTTGACGATTGTCGAAATGTCGGAGGAAGTGAAAGTCCGGTACGTCAACGGCAAATATATTCCGGAGAAAGATTATGCCAAATCCAAGCGTAGAAGGTATTCTTCCAGCCACACGTGGACGACGACAAAAGAATACCCAACAGGAAGATTGCTGGTACAAGCATATTCCCCCTATTACAGGGCGAATTGGGCAAAAAGCTGGAAGGAAGCCAAAGAAGGTGACTTGATAAAACAAATCAAGACGATCGTTAAAAGTCTTGAACGGTCAACCCCCAAAATTGCCCGTCTCATAGAAGAGGGCGAGCGTCAGGCGGAATTAGAACGTAAAAGGTGGGAAGCCCAGCAAGAAAAATGGCGCAAAGAAGAGGAAGAGCGACGGGCTGCCGAAGCGTTAGAGCAAAGCAGGGAACAATTATTCCAGGTAATCGATACCTGGGCCAAGGCAAACCAGATTGAACAATTTTTCAAGGATGTGAAACAGCGGGCCAATGGTCTGAGCGAGGATAAAAAACTCAAAATATTGGAACGACTCCAAAAGGCACGGGAAATGATCGGAAGCATCGAAGCCCTTGAACATTTTGTGAGTTGGAGGGCTCCCGATGAAATTTACTCTCCGGAATCATTAGATCCTTAGAATTTGTCCCCTTTTTGTCCCCTTTTGTAACGACGAAAAATGACAAGCCACGGCAGTATGCACCTTATGCACCGTATGCACATAAAGATTTGAAAATCTGGTGAGCCTGATATTGTAATGAATTTAGTTGGTTAGATAAGAAAAGATTCTGGAGAATGCCTAATTTGGGAGCAGGGAGTCGGAGGTTCAAATCCTCTCGCCCCGACCATTTTGTAAATTCTGCCTTAATCAGGTTATCCAGTGATCACTTTATATGTGCTCAAAGGTGCCTATAGGGTGCATTGTATGCAGCAAAATTGTAAAGGCTTTTTCCATTTGATATTATAGCCAATATTTCCCCAGCGTCTTTGTTTCTTCTTTTCTATAGTCCCCAAGATTACCTTGTGCAATTTAAAAAAAAAAATACTGCTATTTGTCCATATTAGAAAAATATTCAAAAACGGGAAATCGATTTCTTAATAGAACGGGAAGATAATGCTTTGCTTGGCATTGAAATCAAGGCCGGATCTGCTGTTGAGAAAAAGGATTTCAACCATATAAGATGGTTCCAGAAGAATCTGACAAAAAGCCAGATATTTATCGGCATCATTCTCTATACAGGAGAATTTCCCGCCTTTTTCGGCAACAACTTGTGGGCAGTCCCCTTCGGTCTATTGTGGTCTTAGCACATAACTGAGAAAAGGTATAGCTGCTTCATTCATCAGTCTATCGATGCAGCACTTAATGTTTATGGAGGGTTGGCTTGTGCGCTAAGCCGAAGTCGTCCTGTTTCTCTGGGGCGAAATCCATTCCAATGCAACGCAGCTTTCTTATATAGCGAGATCTTTGAGAGCTTCTTCAACCGTTTCTTTGATGGGAATCAATGATGTGAAACCACTGATTTCGAAAATTTCATAAACGTATTGATTTAAGCCCGCCAGCATCACTTTGCCTTCTCGGTTTTTGATCTCTTTGGCAGCACTCAGAATAGCTCGCAGTCCGGCGCTGCTGAGATATTCCAGACCTTCAAAATCAAAGAGCAGGCGGTTGGTGTTGCCCTTTAGCCTTTCTTTGATAAATTCATCAGCTTTTGGCGAGGTTGCACCATCCAGCCGTCCCTTGATGGTGACAATTAGAATTTCATTTTCAAGCCTGTGCGTAATTTCCATTATTAAATCCTTTCCGTATCTGTCGAAGAAAACGATAGATACTTTTTCATCGTCAACGAATTCCGGCCTCGCTTTCTTATGTAATGAATTTCATCCATTAGTTTTCTGACAATATGAATTCCAAGGCCCCCGATTCTGGCATCCATAAGATCAGCAGGGATTTCCGGATCTTTCTTTTTAAGGGGGTTAAACGGCACGCCATCGTCTTCAATTTTAATAGTCAGCACATGATTATCCAAATTGATCGTGAACCGAATTATATGCTCCTGATCATCGGCAAAGCCATAAGAGACGATATTCGTGAACAGTTCATCTAAACAGATATTAATATCTGTTGCGCACGTCAGCGAAAGCCCGGTGATCTGACCAAATTTACTCAAATGCTGGCATAAGGTTTCTAATTCGGACAAATCACTTTTGAGTTCAAACGAATATGAGTATGATACCATGGGGTAAGCGGTCCTAATGTTCCCATCAAAAGCAATCGAGTGCATACGCTGATTTATTCTATTACACCTAAAACAAGCGCCTGATCATCGTCCGGAGGTCTACCGCCGGCAAATCGTTGGACATCTTCGATGATCCCATCCAATATCAGCCGGGGATTATTCACGGCATCTGCGGCGAGCCCTCCGAGAAGACGATTTTCTCCGTAGGCGTTTCCCTCCATATCGAATCGTTCGGTCACACCGTCCGTATAAAGCAGCAACCGATCCCCCGATCCCAATCTGGTTTCGTGCACCGGAATCTGATCGTAGGGGTATATTCCCAAGGGAAAAACGCCTTTGCCGGTAAGCTCAACTGACTTATTTTCCTCACGCCGGTAGATCATCGGCGGCGGGTGCCCGGCTCGGGCAAACCGCAAGGTGCGCTGATCGGCATCGAATACAGCATACAATGCGGTCACGAAGCTGGGGTCGGCAACCTTGCACAGCGTCCGGTTGATGTAGGTCAACACCTCGGCCGGATCGGTCGGCGGTCCGTTGTAGGAGTGCAGCAACGAGCAGGTCATGGCCATCAGAACAGCTGCAGGGGCGCTGTGGCCCTCGGCATCTGCCACCATAAACCCCCACTGGTTATCCGGCAGTTTAAGGATATCGTAATAGTCACCTCCGGCGAACCGGCTGGTGGCATAGTGTGCGGCCAGATGCAATCCTTCAATTTCAGGCAGCTGTTTGGGCAAAAGCCGGCGTTGAACCTCTGAGACAACTTCCAGCTCATGCTCGAGCTGATCTTTTTGATCTTGAACTTCGCGCCTCAGCCGATGAATGGTCAGGTGGGTATCCACCCTTGCTTTCACCTCTTCGGGCTGAAACGGCTTGGACACATAATCCACGGCACCCAATTGAAGCCCTTTTACCTTATCTTGGGTGTCTACCAGGGCGGAAAGAAAAATCACGGGTATATCCTCGGTGGCTGCATCAGATTTCAACCGCCGGCAGACTTCAAATCCATCGATACCGGGCATCATGATGTCCAGCAAAATGAGGTCAGGGAGGCCCTCAGCGGCAATGGAAAGCGCGCGCTCACCATTTTTAGCAAACAGCATTTTACAGTCGATGCCTTGAAGTGCTTGACGCAGCACTTGAAGATTGGTTGGATTGTCGTCAACCAGCAGCAAGGTTTCTCTTTTATCATTATTTTCCGCCATACTTAAAACGCTCTCCTTATATAAAGTTACATTTGTACTAATTGTTTTGCCACTAAGCTTATTGATGGATGTTTCTGCATCACTGCGTGCTGATTTTTGCCAAGGCCCCTTTGATGGCCCCAGCCATATCGCGGCTCAATTTTTCAATGGTTCGGCTCTTGGCCAATACCAGTTCTTTGTAGGTATTATCCGCCGCCGGCTCCTGATATTCCGATCGCTGCATCTGTATTAATTCGTCTTGCTCCGCTTCCAAAAGCGCCCATTGAGCGACCAGGGTGGCCTGATCCCCCAAATTGCCGTCCAGGCGTAACACATCCACCTCCAGCCGGTAATCCGTTGGTATTGAGCTGTCTGTGGTCAGAAAAACATCAATAGAATCGTCGCGCAGCAGATTGGTCAGGTTTTCCTCAAGCACCCGTGTCAGATTATCGTTCAGCGGCTCGGCCCACTGATTAAACTCGGCCAGCCGATAGACCGTATTATCCAGGTTGACGACGATCTCATTTCGATTCAAATATTCGGGAACCACCACGGTTGCCAGACCGATACGGATGCGACCTTCTGCGGTTGCCGCCAACGTCCTGTCCGGTGACGGACTCAAGGCGCTGAGCATATAAAAGTTTGTCGG
>JARFPZ010000454.1 GCA_029288035.1 Desulfosarcina sp. | reverse complement strand
TGCCTGCCCCAGATTGGCACCCAGATCCACCAGCGACTGCTCGATCCGTTGACCCGAACCGGGCCCGTAGAGCATGGATGCTCCCTCGTAATGTTGGGCGTCGTGTTCCGGTTCGGTAGTGAAATAGGAAACGTATTCGTTTGCCAGTCCAATGCTTTTTCTGGCGGTCCACGCCCTGGTCTGTATGTGGGTGAAGCGGACATCGGAGCAGCTCTGTTAGGGTCCGGTCTCGTGCTCGAAGACAGAACCTTGGTCGAGACCGCAATTTAAAAGGGTCGCTTGGTAAGCGAGCTGCCGCATAAATCTCCAGACATTTTTAACGGCACGGCCAGTCGCCTGCGTTTCCACTTGTTTCTGTGGGAAGTAACCCGTCAAGATGAAGATCTACGTGATGCTGTTTCCTGTGGCGAATATCATATATCGGCGGCCGAAGAAGTAGGCAAGGATGAGGTTCAGTTGCGAATACCGCAAGAATACGGAAGCGGAAGCGAACAGGCGTATATAGGATACGCACACGGTGTTGCTGGTATCGCTGACGCGCTTCTCGACCTTTACGACGTAACGCCGACACCTCGCATCATCAAGACTGTCAGAGCCTCAGTGAACAGACTGGCCGCCACAGCTACAGTGGTAATCGAAAACAACAGCGGAATTGATTGGCCCAGTACGGACGGCGGCGAAACAGGTGGCGGCTTCTGGTGTCACGGCTCAGCAGGTATAGCACGTTTCCTGTTAAAGGCGGTGGATCGAAAAGTAAGCCCAATAGCAGACAAATTAGCGAAAGATGCGGCGAAAACCGCAGCTAACGGTGTCCGTTGGGCGGGTCCTACCCAGTGTCATGGCTTGTCCGGAAACATAGAAGTCCTTCTCGATTTTTTCCAAAGTACTGGCAAACAGAGATATCTGGACTCAGCGATAACACTAAGCACACTCCTCTAAGTTTACTTGACGGATACTGACAATCTTGAACTGCGTTCACCGGTCGCTCTTCGCGCACCAGGTTTGATGAAAGGCCCGGCCGGTGTCATGGCATGCCTACTAAGAGTTGGTGCGCCAACTCGGCTCCCTCACATACTCAGCGCAGCAGCGTTTCGAAGGCTTTCCGAGTGTGATTGTTAGGCTTGCGGCCTAAACAGAACATGGTGGTAACATAACGACATCCTGGGACTCTGGAAGCAAATAAGACTCTACCACTCCCCATCAGGCACGGTCACCGTAAAGTCAACAGCCCCAAGCTCAACTCCTCCACCATTACTTCCGCAAGGAGAATGGTAGCACTGCGAAACGCCTCCGAAGTATGAGCAATAGCACTTCATAAGAGGCGCGTTTTTACACCACTTCTGAGTCACGCTGCATCGCTTATTGTTGCAAATGCCATGACCGACTTCGACAAGAGCTGACAGATGTAAGTTACCATCTGAATCTTTGCGAAGAGCAATACTCACCTTGTCATCCTTCGACACAAGGATGACGGGTAGCTCATTTTTGGTGGGATACTGATTGAATTCTATGCCTAATGTTGATATCTCAGGGCTGTATTTGAATAAGATTTCCGCACCAGCACCCGAAACGCGTCCTGTATAGTCCTGAAAATAATCAGCTGGATTATAGGGTGAGGTGCTTTTATCCTCCATACTGTTATCATTTGAGGTACTTGAAGAAGATGGAGCAGTTAGAAATATACCTCCAAGTCCGCTACATACACAATCAGGTGGTCACGTCCAACACAAAAAAGCGATCCCTTGCGTTTCTTCTATCCACTTAAGCGCATCATCAAAAGTCCGATCGTAAACGCTAAACGCTAAGACTGATCCGGAAATTCCTTTTTCATTTAGAGTTTTTGTGAATGCGCGCGCAAGATTGGGATGTAACTTGTCGATTTGACAAATTTTTTCAGTTAATTCCTTCGGCGGGAACCCTGTTTTATTGCATCCGTACCTAGTATCATTCAAGGTCATTTTTTTACCTCCATCAAATAGTTGGTGTCATTCCAGGTGGTGGAGCTTGGGAGTTAAGTCAATTTTAAATATTACCTTTATCTCAGGCTTCGATCCGAACCCATTTACTAATCTTTTAAACGCAAGATTCAGGCCGAACTTGTATTAAAAAAAATGATGAATAATTAGAGGTTACTATTCATCGTTTTTGGATTTAACTATCTGTATTTGTATACTAAAATAATATGATATATATTTGAAAATTTTTGATCCATCGACAAAATTCGAAACTAAGCCATCGAAATAGTGAGTGTGACACACTGGACAATGGGACAATAGAAAGAGATTCCAGCCCACGACAATTCTGATCTGTAATAGTTCATCGGATCAAGATCTTCACAAAAGGATACAATCCTTAGGGAAGAAAATAAATTTCTATATTCAATCGGTAGAATGGGAACGTAAAACGGATCGATGATGCTACTGGGTTTGATAGGTGGTGAATTTTTCATTCAGTCACCAACATCCATCATCGCTTTGCCTCACGTAACAGATTACGTTTTTTCTCAACTCGTCGGTTTGAGGCAGAACTTGGCTATCTTGGGTTAGCCGTGAATTTTTTCTGTTTGTCAAAAAAGCGATACAAGGTAGATCGGGAAACACCCAGCAGTTTGGCGGCATCTTGCTTGTTTCCATTCGTTTTGGCCAAGGCTGAGGAGACCTCGACTGGATCAAGTTTGCGTCGCTTCTTTACCGGGAATTGAAATGAGTGGGAAACGTTCAGATGCGGTGGCAGGTGACGGGGTTCGATACGGTCTCCCTGGTTATTGATCAGGGCAAATTGAATCACATTTTGAAGTTCACGGACGTTACCCGGCCAACGGTAGGCGGTTAATATTTCCAGGGATTCAGGTGAAATAGCGATTTTGCTTTTTGTGTCCGAATCCGCGTACATGGAGAGGAAATAGTCAACCAGAAGGGCCATGTCGCTTTTACGATCCCGCAGCGGCTGCAATTCGATGGGAATCACGCAAAGCCGGTAAAACAGATCCTGACGGAACCGGCCAACGGCCACTTCCCTATTAAGATCCTTATTGGTGGCGGAAATGATACGAACATTCACCTGGATCGTCTTTTCGTCGCCGACACGCTCAAAGGCGCCATCCTGCAAGACACGGAGAAGCTTCACCTGAACGGTGGGGGGCAGTTCGCTGACCTCATCCAGAAACAAGGCGCCTGAATGGGCTAGTTCAAAACGCCCCTTTTTATCCTTGACCGCGCCGGTGAAAGCGCCCTTGACATGGCCGACAAATCGTGCATGTCTGGTCTCTTCTTGGTTTTCGTTAGGATATGAAAACCTACAGCGGGAGGAAATTATCGGTATCCACTTATCGAAGCCGGATTTGGTTGTCAAGCGCGATTTTTATGGCTTTGAACTAATGATGGAGAGTTTTTCGCCACCTCTCCTTTTGATAACTACTTAGGTTCGGATGCGAAATCTTTGACAGAACCTTCAAAGCGTCATCTTCAAGTTCGTCCATATTCGGGTTTGCGCTTTTCAGAAAACGCCGCCAACCCTTCGCGGCCGTCGGGATGATCGGCACATGCTTCGAGCGCGGTTCTCTCCAATTCCAATTGGCTCTCAAAAGAGGTGTTAAACGCATCGGTGATAAGCTTTTTGGTCCAGCCAAAGGAGGTTAGCGCCCGGCGGACCAGAAGCTGTGCCATTGCCGTGGCTTCGACTATGGCCTGACCGTCTTCCACCACTTTTGTCACAAGCCCCCAGGACAGTGCCTGATCGGCGGGGATAGGTTCGTCAAAGGCGGCAATTTCAAGTGCGCGCGCATATCCTACCAACCGCGGCAAGGTAAAGGTACCGCCGCCGTCAATGCACAACCCGTTCGAGGTGTATGCCTGCCTTAACACGGCGGATTTTTCCATGACTCTGAAATCACATGCCAGTGCCAGAGAAAATCCGCCGCCGGCGGCGACGCCGTTGATGGCGGCCACCACTGGCTTTTTCATCCTGCGGATTTCCAGTATCGCGAGGTGGAATTGAGAAGCCAAGGTGTGAAAAGCGGCTCTAGGACTTGCCGGATAGCCGATAGCCCACTTGAGGTCACCACCGGCACAAAATGCCTTGCCTCTACCGGTGACCACCACGCCGCTGACGCTATCATCTCCGGCCAGGGTCGTCAGATGCTTCGTCAATTGGGAAACCAGATCATAATTAAAGGCATTGTAGGCTTCCGGCCGATTTAATGCGATTTGGACAACGGTATCCGTTTTCTCAAGCTCGATTAATTCGGTCATATAATTTTCCTCCGCCTCTCTTTCAGCTTTCAGCTTCGAGCTTTGAGCTCCTATACATCCTCCATTTGCAGCTCCGTGGTGATATCGATACATCCTTTGATGGAGCGTGCCACCGGGCAAAAATCAGCATGGAAACCGTGTACTTTTTCAGCGGTTTCACGCAGCTCCGGTTTTACTTTCAAGTGATACGTCACGTGGATTCGTTTGATCACCAGGACGTTTCCGTCTTTTTCGATTTCTCCGCTTGTGTCTGCGGTCAAGAGGCTTTCTCCGGCAGGAATGTCACGCGCTTCCAGCGCGCCGCCAAAAGTGCCGGTCAGTCAGCCGCCGGCCGAGGCCACCACATAGTCCAGGGTAGTTGCGTGGGGTGAATGCACGTTCGGATCCACACCGTAATGTTCGGCAATCTCGGAATGCACACCGAGCAAAACCGGCGATTCCGTCTCCGGTAGATAAGCCCGCCGCAAGGGTCCTTTTACGCGTTCGATTCTCGCTTTTGATGTGTAAACAACTTTATCGCTCATAATTTCTCCTTTCATCTGGAAACAAACGATCCCCTACTGTCTGATATGATCCCGTCAACCACATACCCCAAGGTGACGGAAGCCCGTTGTCTAGAATCGTTCATGGGGTTCTTGCCATAGGTTTGCCGGATATCCAAATAATTTTTCAAGACCAGCTGTTCTTTTTCGTTGCCGCCTCGGGACATCTCTGTGGTTGTCAAATGGCTGCGTTCCAGCGCCGCAGCCACGCAGCCGCGGACATGCCCCGGTCGGTTGACGTGGTGATCCAACAGAAGTGCGACGCCGTATTCCGAGGTGATCAGGTCAGCCAAGGCATAACCGTCCAGTTTGGATGATTTGACAAAATAAAACTGCTTGATGCGATTGACGGCATGCAGAATCTGGACGGCCTGGACCTCGATGTCGGCTCCCGCCCGCGCAAACCGATAAGCCCATATATGTTCTCGCAGCATGGCTTTATCTGTGGCGGAAGTTAATTTTTTCCCGCGATAGCTGAACCACCCGGTTTTGTTGTTGGCATCCGCAACATCCAGGCCGAACTGGCCCCAGTAATGTTGAAAATCATCTGGATAGCGTTCCTTTACGATCTTTATCAGTGTCGGTAGTTCACCAGGTTTGCCGGGGTCGCCGGCTGTCCATTGAAACATGCCGAAACTGATAAATTGACTATCCCAGGTATTGACCGCATCCAAATTTTTTTCATTTTCAGAAGTGGCAAGGATCACCTTCATTTCTGAATCGGTCAGGTTTACTTCCAGCAATTTTTCCCGATGATTGCCGATATAGGTTTCCGGTTCATGCAACCCAATCCGATACAAGCCTTTGCGATGTGTCCGACCCACAAATACCTTCTCCGGTTTTGCCGGCAGCGTTGCGTAGACCACCTTGTTTTCCACACTGATTCGCACGCGATCTTTGCCGGCCGCCTTAACACCCGCAGCGGTGTTGACAACGCTGGCAACCTCGGTCACCACCTCCGGCAGCTGCAACCGCTGTCCCACTCGTATGTTGTCCGGATTGACGATCCCGTTGAGGTCTGCAATAATTCGCCATTTGCCGGCTGCGCCGATGTTAGCGGTGGCAATTCCAGACAAGGTGTCACCCGACTTAACGATATATTCCGGCAATTTACGGTCCCCCTAAAATTCAGAACTACTGACGTGTCGTAAATTTATGCTGAATTTTTCTACAATTTTTGTAGGTTCCTTTAATATCAGGGCCTCCCGAGAGGCTTACCCGACTGAGGTCAGGAGCCCTGAGATTTGTGAAATACCGAGCTACTGGGCTGGCATAAATAAGAGCAATGAATCCATAGCATTATGATCGGTAATATCGGAATTGAATAAAATGTCAAGGAATTAATTCAGCATAAGAGATGGAAAATTGATTCCTTAAAATAACGGATGACACTTTTCCTTTTTGTTAGTATTACTCAATCAACCAAGTTTCTCAGTGTTATTGTGACCATTTTTTCAGTTTATCCGAGATAGGAAATTGTCATGGAAAATTTGTTTATAATCAAATGGCTGTGTGCGTTTTCCCCGATTGCGGTTGTTCTCGTTCTCATGATCGGGTTTAAGTGGGGGGGTGGACGTGCCGGCGCTGCGGGCTGGTTCACGGCCCTGATCGTTTCGATTTTCTTTTTTGGCGCCGATGCCACCCTTCTGGCATACGCGCAGACCAAGGGGGTTTTGCTTGCCATTTACGTTCTCTATATCGTGTGGATGGCGCTTGTCCTCTACAACGTCGTGCAGGAGACGGGTGCCATTGAAACCATCGGCGCGGGCATTAAAAAACTGACCGACAATCGCGCATTGCAACTGTTAATACTGGGTTGGGTATTCAGTTCATTTTTGCAGGGGGTGGCTGGGTTTGGGGTACCCATCGCCGTGGTGGGGCCGCTTCTGATGGGAATGGGTTTTTCTCCGATCGTTTCGGTCGCCGTTCCGGCCATCGGCCACTCCTGGTCTGTCACGTACGGCGATATGGCATCCTCTTTTCAAGCGTTAATCGCAGTTACCGGTATGGAAGGATTGTCTCTGGCGCATTGGTCCTCCGTTTTTCTGGGCCTGACAACATACTTATGCGGACTGGCAGTGGTTTTCCTCTTTGGCGGAATAGGGGCCACACGAAAAAGCCTGCCGGCAATCCTTATCATCGGTACCGTAATGGCCGGAACCCAATATCTCCTTTCCGTAACGGGACTTTGGACCCTGGCCGGTTTTGTAGCCGGTATGGTCGGCATTTTGGCCGGCGTTTTGGTGACCAGAATGCCGGCCTACAGACATTCCGGGAGTGATGATTCCGAAGCAGCCAACCCGGCGTCCCCCATGGGCATCGGCACCGCTCTTTCTTCTTATATATTTTTAATCATCATTGTTACACCTTCAGAGTTATACACTCCCTTGCACGGCTGGCTCAATCAAGTCAAGCTATCCCTGCAATTTCCAGAAATTATCACTGCCTATGGATGGAAAGTTGCTGCCGGCTCCGGGAAAAAAATAAGCATATTCGGCCATCCTGGGGCTCTGTTGAGTTACACTGCTTTTATAAGCTATATCTTTTATGCGACCAAAGGTTATTACCAAGCGGGTTCTGTGAAACGCATCTGGGCCAAAACATTAAAAAGCGGCGTTTCCACCAGTATCGGCATTATCTCCATGGTCTGCTTTGCAATGATTATGGACCAAAGCGGCATGACGTTTTTGCTGGCCGAAGGCGTAAGCAAGTTACTTGGCCCCGTTTACCCGCTGCTTTCTTCTGCCGTCGGTACCCTGGGCGCATTCATGACCGGCTCCAATACCAATTCCAATGTGATATTCGGTATGTTTCAAAAACAAACCGCTGAACTTGCGGGGCTCAGCGTTGTGGTAATTCTCGGAGCTCAGACAACCGGCGGCTCCATCGGCAGCATGCTCGCCCCGGCTAAAATTTTAGTAGGATGCAGTACCGTGGGACTCGCGGGCCGGGAAGGACCGGTACTGGCAATAACCATGAAATACGGCGTTATCATCACCGCGATCATCGGTCTGGTAGCCCTCATCGTTCATTTATTTTAGGAGGTTGATTGTCGATCATGAAACAGCTCCTGCAAAAGCATGCCAAAGGGCTGAAATACGCGTCCCTGATAGCCATGTTAATCGTGCCGTTTTTACTATATTCAGCCGCGCGCCATGATATGTCGTGGGCCGTTAATTCGCTGTTGGGTATCATGGGTGTCAGTATGCTGGTGGCAATGAAAGTTGGGTAAAAGGTCGGGTACAACATGGCTTGGTTCTAACATCGGCCGCGGCTTATTCGTAGGTTGGGTTGGGTATCCTGATATCTTTTGTTGGGTTTCGTTCCTCTACCCAACCTACTTGCCAGCCATTTTTGTGCTATCAGCGAAACCCAACAAAATGGTCGAAAATAGAATTATCCCCGGTAAACAGACTTTAGATTATTTGTTTCCTATTCCCTTATACTCATGTAGGCTCAAAACGCTGGCATACACCGAACCCAGCGCAGCCATAAACGATCCGTGAACCAGGTCTGCTGCGATGGTCTGCCCGCCGAATTCAAGATTCCGGGTGGCACAGGCATCCTGAATGACCGCACAATTAAATCCGAGATCAAAGGCCGCCCGGGTGGTGGCGTCAATACACATGTGGCTCATGGCCCCGCAAATGACCAACCGCTCTATTTGGTCTTTGTTGAGTTCTTCCAGAAGCCCGGTCTCCCGGAAACTGTTCGGAAAATGTTTGGTGACGACCCGTTCATCGGGCAACGGCTTAATGTCGTCGTGAATCTCAACGCCCGCTGTCTCAGATATAAAAAAGGTCGCATTTTCCTGGCTGGATATATGCTGAATGTGAAACGTCGGCCAGCGATTTTCGCGGAAAAATGTCAACAGCTCTTTGGCCTTGGTCACAGCCTCCCGGATTCCAACCAGCTCCATGGCGCCGCCGGGGAAGTAATCATTTTGAATGTCAACGAGAATGAGGCCGGTTTTCATGATGTGCTCCGATTTATTGAATATTGTCGATTGAAGATTGAAGATTGAAGATTTGTTGATCACGGCATTGTTGCCGCCTTGGCAAAATTGCTCAGCGCTTTTTCTACTTTTTTTACAACCTCGGCACATCCCGTGATCCCGTGGCGCTCAACCAGATAATTTGGATCATTATAAGATAACCATACGGTACCTTCTTGATCTTCCCAGATCAGCGCTTTTTGGGGAAGATCAATCGCAGTAGTCTGACGACACTGCATCAGGGGCGTGCCCACTTTCGGGTTGCCAAAGACGATCAACTCGGTGGGGCGCAATTTCTGGTCCACTTTTTGTGCGCCCGCGGCATGATCGATTCTAACAAAAACGGTCATCCCCTTCTGCTTCAGCGTATTTTCGAGTCGATCCGTCGTGGTCTTTGAATCATGTGAGCTTTTTACATTGATCAAACCATTGTCTGCATTTGACGGCAAAGTTAGTAAGATTAGTGCTGTGAGGGTGTAAAGTATTTGTCGCATGCTGATCCTCCTTTTAAAGTATTGTTGCAATTCTTTGAATTTATATATTCCATTTCCCCGACCATTATTCTCGCACCGAAAACCTCGTCCTGTTGTCCAAGTCAGTCACGCCTTCGATGGGATTGCCGTAATCAATGCCATTGAATACTGGGTTTGCTGGAATGAGATTTAGTTTTATATTAGATGACGGTGATCAGCAAATAAAATCAGGACATCTTCCGTTTTTCATACCCAATATTCCATTTTTCCAACATTCCATTATTCCATTTGTTATCTATCGATTAACGGCACCCATCTGGAGTGAAAACAAAGCCTGGTCCTCTGGGCCAGGATTATTTCCTATCCCTCCGTTGGCTGCAGTTGACATCTGACAACCAATTCCTCCCCCCATTTTTCCTTAACCATTTCATATTCCAACCGGAGAACTTCTTTTATATGAAGTTTTGGATGCTCCCAGGAAGTAAATAATCAGGGTTGCATTTCAATCAGCAAGTCCACCAGATGATCAAAATGCGCAACAGCCCGCTCGATCGGTTCCGGTGAGCGCATATCG
>JARFPZ010000452.1 GCA_029288035.1 Desulfosarcina sp. | reverse complement strand
GAGGGCCAGGCGCGCCATTTCGACGGCGTCGTCAAAGCGGTATTTTCGTCCGCAGATCTCGGCGATCCGGGCGTAGAATCGGGCGTTGCCGGGACTGAATTGCGCCAGCGCCTGTTGGCGCGCAGTGTATTTTTCGACATCTTCTTCGAGATAGGCGATGGCGGCCAGCAAGGTCTGCGCATTGACCGATTCGCGATTGATTTTAAGTATTTTGTCAAGATATGCGTTGGCTTTATCCCAGCGGTCATCTTCGATCGCGATTTCCGCTAGTACTGCCAGGGCCGGCTCGGCCGAGGCATTGACCGTTAAGGCGTCTTCCAGTAGTTTCAGGGCCGCGTCGCCGTGCAGGGTTTTTGCCATGCCAACGAGGGCGGGAACATGTTTCGGATTGCGTTTGAGCACTGTGGCGTAAGATTTGCGGGCTTCTGCCGTGTTGTATTTTTCGCGGAAAAGGTCCCCCCAGAGAACCTCGGCCTCAAGGTTTTCCGGATCTGCCCGCAGCGCTTGCCGAAAGAACCGGTTGGCGTCATGAAACCGTTCAAGGGACTGGCTTGCCACCGCGATCATGGCAAGGTCTTCCGACCCGATGACCTGACCGATATCATATAATGAGGCGGCTCGCTGTAAGATGGTGATCGCTTCGTCTCGACGGCCACGCAGCTGCAGCAGCCGGCCATATTGGACCAGGCTGCGTGGGGAGGCGTCGGCGGCTTTTACCGCCGGTTCCAGAATGCTCATGGCTTCATCGGAGCGCCCCGTCATGGTAAGGATCTGCGCCAGCTGGCTGATAATGCCTGACTCCCCAGGTTGTTTCCTTAGTGTCTTTCGGCAGATCGCCTCCGCTGCGGCATATCGACCGGTCATGACCAAGGTACGGCTGGCACCGATGACACCTGAGATTTTATCGGCATCGTCGGCCTTCTGAAAGAGACTCAGCGCTTCGGGATAACGGCCGGTCCGGAAATACGCTGTCGCCTCGGTCAGGACAGATGGATTCGCAGTGGCGGTCCTGGAAAGAAACGGAAACATTACGGCGATGAGCGCTATAAACAGGAAATTTTGGAAAAAAGAACGCCGCATATTTACAAACTTTGCAATTTGTGATTAGTTTGATTCAAAATTTAATTTAGGCTCACTTTCATATGTTGTCAACAGCGGGTCAAGCTTTATCCAACATCACTGAGATGGCGAATCCAAATTGATTTACCTTTTATAGGCGGCTTTTCGAGATACATTTACAGTTCTGGAACTTACGTTGCAAATTTGTTTGACATGTCGCCTATCGATCCATTTAAAATTGTGACAACTGATTTTGGCAGAATATCTTCCTTGACAAACACATCTGGTTTCGTTAATCGGTTAGCGAGAATTCTTGCTATTTTAGAATCCTCTCGCATCTGGATCCTTAGATCTGCTGACGGGGCATCAATAGATGGCAGACCCACTTCTCACCGGCCGGATTGTAAATCACCTGATAAATATTGATGGTTCTACAAACACGAAGGGGGTACCCGTATGCAAGTTGAAGCCAGACTAAAAAAATTGGGAATTGACCTTCCTGCGGCGATTACACCGGTGGCCAATTATGTCCCGGCCGCCAAGACCGGTAATTTGATTTTCCTTTCAGGCCATGGTCCTCTTAAAGAAGACGGCACGTTGATCACCGGCAAAGTCGGTGCAGATCTGACCGCCGAGCAGGGTTATGAAACCGCTCGTCGCATCGCCATCGGCTTGCTGGGAACACTGAAAGCCGAAATCGGAGACTTGGACGCGATCAAGCGGATTGTGAAACTGCTGGGATTTGTCAACTGCACAGCGGAGTTTGCCGACCAACCTAACGTCATTAACGGGGCTTCAGACCTTTTGGTGGAAGTATTCGGCGAAAAAGGCAAACACGCCCGTTCAGCAGTTGGAACCAATGCGCTGCCGTTTAACATTGCGGTTGAAATCGAAATGATCGTTGAGATCGAAGGATAGATTACGCTTGATTACATCCCAACCCGGATAGACCGGATAGAATAGCCACAAAGGCACAAAGACACAAACAATAACTGTTTATTATAATTTAACTTTGTGTCTTGGTGCCTTGGTGGCGAAAATGTTTTGTCAGATAAATCCTTCGCAAATATGAGGCGATGTTAATAAATAGGTACTCATTCAGAAAGGAGGTGAAACGTAGGGAATTTGAATAAGGTTTCACAAAATCGGCCGAATTTAATGGGGTTAACGAACAATGAAGGCGAAAGGAGACACGCAAAATGATATCGAGAAGAAATTTTTTTGGAAAGACCATCGGGATTGGCGCTGCCGCCGTTGGATTGTTAGGTTTTAAATCGAAAAGTGCGCAAGCGGCAACGGACAAAAGGGATAGTCTGCTTTACAAGGTTCTAGATCGCGGCAAAATCATCGTGGGAACCGGCAGTGGGAATCCGCCCTGGCATTTTGAAGATGAAAAAGGCGAACTGCAGGGATTTGATGTTACCATGGCCAGGCTCTTGGCCAAAGGCCTATTCGATGATCCGAAAGCGGTGGAATTCAATCGCCAGAAGCCCGATGCCCGCATTCCCAACCTGCAGGCCAATAAGGTGGATGTCGTCTTTCAGTTTATGACGGTCAATGCCCAACGGGCCCAGCTGGCCGAGTTTTCCATTCCTTACTATCGCGAGGGTGTCAATACCCTATTGATGAAAAACAGCCCCCACAAAGGTGCCGGGGACCTGGCTGCCGCCGGTAAGCAGGTCACTGTGTCGGTGCTGCAGAATGTTTTTGCGGAAGATCTTGTCCATGATGGAATCCCCAATGCCAAAGTCCTGCAGCTGGATACCCAGGCCAACGTGATGCTGGCGCTCGACTCCGGCAGGGTTGAGGCAGCCGCTATTGACGATTCCACGGTGCGGTGGATGGTCGCCCAGGAGCCCGACAAATACAAAGTCGGTGATACCGGCTGGTGGCCCCAGACATACGCCGGCGCCGTGAGACCGGGTGATGCCATCTGGCTGAATTACGTCAACACCATATTGCATGAAGCCATGACGGGGGTTGAATTTGCAGAGTATTCGGCAGCATTTAAAAAGTATTTTGGCGAGCAGCTTCCGAATCCCCAAACCGGCTTTCCAATGGAATACAAGTAGTACGAATTTCAGAGAGAGTAGCTGGATTTTGCAATATTCAGGAAATAACAAAGGGTGCCGACTGCCGGCACCCTTTTGCTTGGTTGTGTGCAGGCAGCGTTTATGTATCATCTGAACTGGCGACCTATTTTTCAAAACTTCGATTTACTTTGGCAGGGACTTTTAATGGGCCTGGGGTTGGCGCTGCTATCGCTGGCCATCGGGTGCGTCATTGGAATACTGGCGGCGTTTGCTCGGGTATATGGCGGCCGACCCATTAAAGCGCTGGCGACGGCTTACACGGAGTTTGTCAGAAATATTCCACTGTTATTGATCATCTATTTCGTGTTCTATGGCTTGGGCTTGATAGGACTTCATCTGTTAAACAATATCTGGTCATTTGTACTGGCGCTGGCGGTATACTCAGGTGCCTATCTGGCTGAAGTCTTTCGTGCGGGTATCATGTCCGTACCGGAGGGGCTGATTGAAGCCGGAAAAGCCATTGGCCTGACACCCCGCAAGACAATGCAATTTGTCACGCTCCCGATGACGTTTCGCATCGTCTTGCCTTCTTTGAGCAACACCTTTATTTCCCTTTTTAAAGATACGTCTCTGGCGGCAGCAATTTCCGTCCCTGAGTTAACCTATGGGGCCATGGTGATTAACACCAACACATGGCGAATACTAGAAGTTTACACGACCGTGGCAATCATGTATCTCATTACCTGCTATGTTCTGGCGGGTTTATTGCGTTTGCTGGAAAAAAAATATGCCATGGTACGATAAAGTAAGGTAAAACATGCTTGATCTACTCCTGCAAAATTCGCATCTTATTTGGCGAGGCTTATCTGTCACCCTGGAAACATCTGCCTGGGTGATTGTGGCTGCAAGTATCGGCGGTCTTTTTACCGGCATTATGCTTCTTTACGGACCTTTGCCCTTGCGCCTTTTAATTAGAGCGTATGTCGATACCGTCCGCGGTATTCCCTTGCTGGTACTGATTTTTAGTGTTTTCTACGGATTGCCTGCCATGGGCATGCAAATATCTGCATTTGTTGCGGCGGTGCTGGCACTATCCATTTTCGGTACTGCTCACGTCTCGGAAGTGGTGCGCGGAGCGGTGGACTCTATCCCGGATGGTCAAACCGAAGCAGCCAAGGCGATTGGGCTGACGTTTTACAAGCGCCTGCGCTATGTGATTTTCCCTCAAGCTTTGGCGCGGGCCATCCCTCCCTGGACCAATACAGCGGTGGAATTGGTAAAGGCATCTTCCTTACTGGCCTTGGTCAGCATTATCGACTTGCTTTATTCAACCGAACAAATCGCGGCGCGTACCCGTGAACCGTTGCTGTTTTATGGCGTTGCGGCGATCCTATATTTTTCGGTCAACTATAGTCTCTCGCTGGTGGGCGCAAGGGTAGAGAAGAAATTTAGGTATTCAAGTTAAAGGGATGAGTGATGAGCGACCAAGTCGTCTTAATCGAAAAGCTTGAGAAGCGCTTTGGTGATTTACAAGTACTCAAGGGTATTGATCTGGCGGTAAACCAGGGTGATGTATTGGCTATCATCGGTCCCAGCGGATCAGGTAAAACGACGCTGTTGCGATGTATCAATTTTTTGCAACCCTACGACAGGGGTAGAGTGTATATCGATGGAGAGCTCATCGGTTACAAGGAAGAGAACGGCAGATTGATAAAAAGGCCGGAAAGCACCGTCGCCAGGCAGCGGTCAAAGGTCGGCATGGTATTTCAGCAGTTTAACCTCTTTCCCCATATGACCGCGCTGGAAAACGTGACACTGGGCTTGGTTCAGGTTAAAGGCGTTTCGCGTGCTGAGGCCGACGATATCGGACGCAACTGGCTGGCAAAAGTGGGCTTGAGCGACAAGGTCGATTCATACCCGGCCGAATTGTCCGGCGGCCAGCAGCAGCGCGTCGGGATTGCCAGGGCCGTGGCGGTCGAACCAAAAATCGTTCTTTTCGATGAGGTCACCTCTGCTTTGGACCCCGAGTTGGTCGGCGAAGTCCTCAGCGTAATGAAATCCCTGGCAGAAAACTATCATATGACCATGCTGGTGGTTACCCACGAAATGCTGTTTGCCAAGGAAGTGGCCAATCGGGTGGTCTTCATGGATGAAGGGGTTGTCATCGAAGACGGTCTACCGGCTGCCACCCTGAGCGATCCGAAAACCGAACGCCTGCGATCCTTCCTGCGTCGCTTTGAACAGATATTATGAGATAGGGTAAAAATGGATATATACGACAAGCTGGGTATTAAGAAGCTGATAAACGCCGAAGGCACGCTTACGAGAATGGGCGGATCTGTTATGGATCCGGGTGTGATGGAAGAGATGATCGAAGCGTCCAAGTATTTTGTTGACTTAAATGAGCTGCTGGAAAAAGCGGGAGAATATGTCGCAAATCTGCTCGGTGTCGAAGCAAGCTGCATCACCTCCGGTGCTGCGGCCGGCCTGACCTTATCCACAGCCGCCTGTATCACCGGTACGAATCCGGCTAAGATCCGACAGCTCCCGATCATGCAAGGACTAAAAAATGAAGTCCTGATCCAAAAGAGTCATCGCAACGGCTACGACCACGCGATCCGTCAGGCTGGCGTGACCTTAGTCGAATTTGGTTTGATAAAAGAGACATATCCGTGGGAGCTGAGGGCGGCGATCAGTGACCGTACGGCAGCGATCGTTCATTTCCTGGAGTTTGAAAACGATCGCAACCTATCGCTGTCAAAAGTGATCGCCATTGCCAAAGAAATGGGCGTTCCCCTCATCGTAGATGCAGCCGCCGAACTGCCCCCAGTGGACAATTTGAGTCGCTTTTTTCATATGGGAGCTGACCTTACCGTATTCAGCGGCGGTAAAGA
>JARFPZ010000392.1 GCA_029288035.1 Desulfosarcina sp. | reverse complement strand
ACTCCGTAGTCTATGCCGAGTTGTGCTCTGGAAAGAAAAAAGAGAACAAAATGTGATAGCTTGGTGAACGGTATCGCCACCAGAACGATTTCACCGCTAATGACGTGGGCAATGATCCAGAAATTGTAACTCGATGTTCCGTGAGCGGCTATAAAGCCGGTAATAAACGGGGCTACGGCAATGGCAATCATCAAGTAATCATATGCCGTCGTGATGAGTCTGACTTCGGGCAGAGCGATGCGGCGCAAGATCAAAAAAATCACGGCGACGATCACAAGGATCGTCAGGACATCCGACACCCCCTCCGGCAGGGTCCAAAGGCTGAACCCCAATCTCTCTCTCAGCAGGATATTGTGTCCCAACAGGAATACGGGAGTGAGCAACAGGCCGATATGCATCAAAAATACCCATAAAGTGAACCAGGGATTGTTGCGGTAGCTGTGGGTTGCCCAGGGAAACAACCAAAAGACTATGGAACGGACGGCACCTTTAATTCCATAAGCGGTGTTGACCGAATAGGTCACGCGATCCAGTTTCCAGTCGAGCCCCTTGATGTACAGCACCGTGCGTACGATCAGCCCGATAAAAAAGACGGCAAATGACAGCCAGGCCAGAGGGCCGGTAACAAATTCATACATGTGTTGCTCCTTAATACTGACTTTTTTTCATTCAATGGCTCCAAACATCAGTTTTCATCGTCGTCCCTTTCTGTGAGAAAGCGATAAAAAAACGTTATGCCGATAAGCGCCCCTACGATTAAAATGTAGGTGATGCTTTCGGTGTGGAGCATATAGTCTTGCAGGGTATGAATAGTCCCTTCCATCTTGTCTCCCTATAATGTTGGTCAATTTATTTCTCGTATTTTGGTTGGCAATTGTGGATCTAATTTCTAGTGCTCCTCCGGGTAATCCGGATGTGCATACAGTACCGGCATGCGGGTAACGATGAAGCGAAATACAATCAATATGACGGTGACCAGGAAAACGGAAACCGCAATTTCCATCCAGTGCGGAAAATATCGTTCACTCGACGGCAAATGCCAGTTAAAGGCAATCAGACCGACATTCAAACGGTTGAGAAAAATGCCGAACACCGTCCAAGCGGCGGTCCATTTAATTATTCTCAAATTCTTCTCGCGCACACCGATGGCATAGAAAAAGCAGGGCAACGCCACAAATCCCAGCAATTCCACCAGGAACCAGAGGCCATAAGATGTGCCCAACAGGTGCCAGTGGTTGCCTTCGGATATCCCGATCACCTTGATGATGAAATAACCAGCCAAAACGAAAGAAGCCGCCTTGCCGAAGCCCAAAGCAATATCATCTTTTTCTTTTAAATGGGCCGCATCCATTTTATCGGCAAAGTAGTGATGAGACAGTGTACTTTCAAAAATAACCATGGAAAGACCCGCAATAATAGCGGATACAAAGAAAAATACGGCAATGTACGGTGAGTACCAGAGCGGGTGCAGTTTCGACGGTGCAATAAGAAACAGTGCCCCCAGTGAGGACTGATGCAGTGTCGAAAGAACGACCCCGAAGATGGTGAGCAAAAGCGTTAGTTTGATAATGATGTTGCGTGCTTTTTTCAGACCGAGCCATTCCAGCGCGGCCGGTGAAAATTCAAGAAACAAAACCGTGAGGTAAAGGGCTACGCAGGCAGCCACTTCAAATAAGAGAGATGTCGTGCCCTGCTGCATGATAAAGGGATACGGCAGACGCCAGGGCCTGCCGACATCATAATTAAGCGCCACGACAACCATGGCGTAGCCTAAAAAACCGGTCAGGATGGCAGGTCTGACCGCTGAATGGTATTTCTTCATGCCGAAAATATAGACAGCGGCAGAAGTGACAAACCCTCCGGCTGCCAACGCGACGCCGACCAACAAATCGAAACCGATCCAGATTCCCCAGGGATTGTAATCGGAAAGATTGGTGACGGCGCCCAATCCTCTGGTAAATCGCATGACCGTAACAAAAAGACCGATAACAATGATGATACCGGCAATCACATTAAACGGTGTCAAATAAGATTTGCCGGTGGTCGTGGCTTCATCAGACATCAGGAATCCTCCTCGCTCGACTTCTGGTCAGCATCCTCAACTGCTGTGTCGTCGGCGTCTTCTTCAGATGCTTTGGCAGCTTCTTCAAGGGCTTTGCTGACGGCGGTTTCAATGGCCGCCGCTTTTTCCTTTTCGGCCTTTTGCATTGCTTCGGCCAGTTTTGCTTCGGCTTCGTTCTGCGCTTTTTCTAATGCAGCGACAACAGCCTGTTCTTTCTCCTGTTTTTCAATTTTTCCTTTTCTTTTGTTGATCGCATAAATTCCGGTCAGCAGAACCGGCCAGAGTCCAACAACCATCGGCACAACGCTTAAAGCGCCGGCGGTAAGCTTCGGTGCCGGTGTAACGCCAAGATCTTCTCTCATCCCGACGTCCTTGAAAGACACCCCGGACAGATAAAGCCAGCTGGTCCCTCCCATTTCATTCTCACCATATATATAATCCTCGTAGCGCTCCGGGAATTTAGCGATCCGTTCACGCCCG
>JARFPZ010000269.1 GCA_029288035.1 Desulfosarcina sp. | reverse complement strand
CACCCACTAAAATCAGTTCTGCCGGCGAACGATCCACCAGTCGTGCAAATGGAAAGTCGTAAACGGTAATCATCGTGACGCAATCGCCAGTTTCCTTTTTTGAGCGAAACGACGGGATCGTCGGCTTTTGTTTCGTTGTTTCAGGCATTGTATTTTCCCCCTATTAAGTATTTGGTGCTGAAATATTTATTCAATCAACCCGGGCGACACATTAAATTGTTAAAGGCTAAACTCATAATGTGAAATAATGATATACTCATTATACAAGTTTGTCAAGAGTTTATTAAAATTTTTTTTAGAATTCCCTGTTTAGCAATTAAAAATAGTCTAACCCATTTAAATTATTGGACAGATCTCAAAAACGGTACTCTTCAAACATTGAGCATTAATAAAAGAGACCGAGCCGGCCAGAATTTCTAATCATCTTTATTGCCTATTTTCAGCATCTTTGTGAGGACTTCATGTAGAGAATCATCGGTCAGCACCTTTTTCCAGTCTTCCTTTATAATCCTGGCTTTACCGTAGTCAATCGCAGTCATCGCTGCATCCGAGGCCGGATTTGATTCAAGCAAAAAAATTGCGAGCCCAATTCTAATATGACCGAGCAGAAAGGACATGGCGACGTCTCTGGGGATGCCCCGATTGTCCGTCTCTTCCACGAGTTCCTTGAACATCGATGTTAGAGTCAGTCCGCAAACCTCGACGATCGAGGGTTCTAAAAAAGCCATCTGGTAAAGCGTAATTTCAAACACCTGATCCACCGGGGCAAACATTTCTTTTACAATGTTACAGGCCATTTTATACTTATCGCGGGAGCCTTTCCAATGGGTGGAAACGATGTCTTGCAGACCGGATATGCCGCCAAAATGGTCGTTATGGCCCTCAGGCGTCGGTTGATTTTTAAAAAAAGCCGGATGGCAGGGATGGACGACCGTGTAGTGCAGGTCCTCCCGTATGCATACCTGATTCATATACGCGGCGGCTGGATCCAGCAGAATGACTGTCGCGTCCGGTTTTAAATTTGGAACAACTTCTGTTGAAATTTTATTTATGAGGATGTCCGGGACAGCTAAAATAATAAAATCTATTTGACTGGTGACTTTCTCCAGGGCAGATACTTTCATGCCGCTTTCCTCCAGTCGTTTCATGCCGGCCTCAGCGTTTTCAATGTAAAAAATCTCATTTGGAAGTTTTTTCAAGTTTGCGCCTATTCGCATTCCCATTTTTCCACCGGCGCCCAGTATACCAATCTTGATTTCATTGGGTATTAACATTTCTAAGCCTCCATTTTTTTAGGTTTTTAGCAAATTAAACAAATGCAGTTTTGTTGGCCGTCATATTATGGGACAGTCGTGTTATCAAATTATCCTATAAATAGGTTAGTTCGAGCCTTCTGTATTTGTAGCGCATTATTGGCGAACAAAGCTTTTTACATAATCGTAAGATGCTTTGAGGCTCATGCTGATCTGAGAAAGATCCGGCGGTTTTGCTTCTCTTCGAACGATCAAGTCTCTGGTTGTGGTATAGATAAAAAGGTGTTCGATGCTCAAGGGGAGTAATTTGTTATCTTCGACCAGTTCTTTTAATATGGTGTGATAGTTGACAACACCTTTGCCGATTTGAGCAAAAATCCAGCCGTCATCAATTTTACTCATATCTTTCAAATGCAGGTAACACGCATATGGCAGGGCATTCTTATAATCGAATGCCGGATCAACCTTTCCTTTCGAGTAGGTAAATGCATTGCCGAAATCATAGTTTAGTTTTATAAAATCATTGTCGATTCTCTTAACTACTTCGGCACCGGTTTGGCCGGATGTTATGATCTGGTAGGTTCCTTCAGATGGATTTTCCAATCCGATGACGATATTCACCGATTCAGCATATTCCGCAATGGGCCCAATATTTTTTTCAAATTGTTTTAGGTCGGATCGCGCCCCTACCTTGGTGTTAACGATCTTCGCCCCCAGTCTTTTGCCGAAATCAATTCTTCTTTTAAGTTCATCGACAGCCGCTTCCGTCGTCAGATCAATATGGGCCGATAACGCGATGCTGGATAATCCCAAATCAGATAGCAGCCGGTTGATATCCGCTGCAGACGCCTCGCTGAAATGTTCTTCTGTCAAACCTTCAGTCCAGCCCCGCGTATAGCCCAGCTCAACGTGACTGACACCGATTTTTGCTATTTCTTGTAAGGCGGTGGTCAAATCATATCCTTCGTAAGCCAGTGTATTAATAGATAGTACTGGTTTCATTGATCTGTCCTTTTTTATTTGCGAGAATCATTCGGCCCATCAATTTATATTATGATTATGATATATACTCATTATACAAGTATGTCAACAAGTTTTTTCTTTTTTTTATAATTCTTAGCAGTTTAGTGCTTATCTATCTGATATTAAACAAGATAAAATTTATGAACTTCCACGTTCCCAGGGATTAAACTGTATAGAATGACGAAATGTGTGGAGAGTGAAATGAAACGGAATTGTCAGACTGTATAGATTAAGGGCGATGGTTGGTGCATCAACGAAGAAACATTGATGCAGATAAACGGGAAGTCGGCCTTTATATGCAGATCGGGCGTGACGGCAACGGATCTTAACTATTCTAAATCATGTTAGCAGTCTTAATTTCTGTTTTGGCTGTAAAGCTTATTTACCCTGAGGATGTGATCACTGATAGCTTTGGCCGCTCCGTTGGGATCCTCGTTTACGAAGTGTTCGAAAATGGCCTCGTGCTCCTTGAGGGTCAAATCTTCTAATCCGGGAACGCCTAGCAGGTTCTGATGGTCATTATGGTGGGATTCAGACAGCCACTTGAACATAGCCTGTGATACGGCAATGAGAATAGGGTTTCCGGAAATCTCAGCGATCGTAGTGTGAAAGGATTGATCTGCCTTAACAAATTCAGCGCGATTACCTTTGCTGCGGCGCATGTGCTCAAGTTTTTCTTGTAACTTAGAGATGCTGTTTGAAGAAGCCCTTTGTATAGCCAGTTTGACCACACCAACCTCAAATACCTGTCGGGCCTCTCTTAAATGCTCCAAATTTTTAATAGAACTTGAGAGTAAATGTCTGGTTGTAGAATCTATCTGGGCAAGGATATCTTCCGCAGTCACTTTTTTCACTTTGGCCTTTTCGCCATGCTGGATAGAAATCAAACCCATATTTTCTAACGCTTGCAAGGCTTCCCGTACGGCAGGCCGACCTACACCGTAACGTTCCATTAGGTGGTGTTCAGAGGGCATTTTATCACCCTCC
>JARFPZ010000262.1 GCA_029288035.1 Desulfosarcina sp. | reverse complement strand
GGACAAGCCGGGATTGAATATTGACGATTGAAGATTGAAGATTTGTTGGAACGCTCTCCGAGGCGTAGGCGCTACAACCCCTACGAGCCGGAGGCTTCGCTCTGTCTTTTCATTATAAGTCGATAGCATTCTTCTCCGAGCCGTAGGATCTCCGGGTCGGAGGCTATAATCTTAATCTGTCTATGACATAAATCATGCGCAAACCTGATGTGATTTCAATAAATAAGTACTAAGTCGATGTTCAGCCGGAATCTGTTCTTTTTTATCTTTATAAGTACTCCGGTTCAGGTTGCTTTCCGCGAGGACCTTGATAGGTTATCGGCAAACATGATCTCATTGTGTGACGATATCACTTTATGCTTGACAGATATACATACTTTGTTTTATGAAGTCAACCACGAGTTGCATGGGGAGCGGACTTTTTTATATTTGCCAAATGTTAGGCACTACTAACAATGAAGGACATCACATTAAAAGATATTTTTGAAGCCCGCGGGCGTATTGCTTCGATTGCCCTAAAAACGCCTTTGATGCTTTCGGAGGTTTTATCCGAGCGTACCGGAAAGGATATTTATTTAAAGCTGGAAAACCTGCAAACTACCGGATCTTTTAAGGTACGAGGGGCGGCCAATGCCCTCCTTTCATTATCACCTGATCAGAAGAAACGCGGGGTAATCACATTTTCCACGGGAAATCACGGGCGGGCAGTGGCCTTTGTAGCCCGTAGCCTCGGCCTTAGGGCGGTGATCTGCCTGTCCAACCGGGTGCCGCAATATCGTCTGGATGCCATGCGAAAGCTGGGCGCTGAAGTGGTCCAGCATGGTGAAAGCCAGGATGAAGCCTATGATCATGCCCTTGAGCTGCAACAAGAACAGGGTTTGACGATGATCCAGGCTTTTGATGATCCCTTGATCATTGCCGGACAGGGCACCATCGGGTTGGAGATATTAGAAGATTTTCCCAGAGTGGATACCGTGGTGGTGCCCCTGTCAGGGGGCGGACTTATTGCAGGCATTGCACTGGCCATGAAAACAGCAGATCCGAAAGTCAGAGTAGTGGGGGTGTCCATGGAAGTCGCACCGGCGATGTATCATAGCATCCAGGCGGCAAAACCGGTGGAAATTGAAGAAAAAGATTCGCTGGCCGATGCGCTTCTCGGGGGGATCGGCTTGGATAACCAATATACCTTTCCACTGGTACAGAAGCTGGTGGACGATATCATCCTGGTAACTGAAGATGAAATCGCAGACGGCATATTTTTTGCCTTCGAGCAGCAGCGGTTGGTCATAGAAGGTGCTGCAGCTGTGGGCGTTGCGATGTTGATAGGAGGAAAGGACAACGCTATTGGCCGGCATACGGCCGTCGTGTTGAGCGGCAGTAATGTCGATACAGCGATTTTAAGCCGAATTGCAGCAAAACGGTATGGTATTTCTGGGATTGGCGATGATTTCCATAGGCCTAAGCGCTAGATGTCGGAGACAGGATTGATAATTCGATTCGGGAATGCAGATTGTTTAGAATTCCTTAGGAGGAGGTGATAACAATAATTAGAACCTGGTTGCAATAAGGCGAATGCAACCTTACAACCAACCCCAACAATAGAAAGGAGTATCGTCATGAAAAAGATTATTAGTATGGCCATAATTTTGATGTTTTTGGTTTCCGTCGGTCTGGCAACCGCCGGAACGTATGAGGGCAAGGCCATAAAGGCCAAACTGGCATCGGAAGAAATTGAAGGCGATTTTATGACCGTCTGGGCTAGAAATTTTTCCGATCACATGAAAAAGTGGTCCGACGGCAAGATTGATATCGCCGTTTATCCTTACGGCACCTTAGGCGCCACCGGCGATATCAATGAGCTGGCCCAGATGGGTGTGGTGCAGTTTGTGTTTTCCGATTACGCCTGGATCAGCTCATTTGTACCCCAGGCCCAGGTACTGGCATTGAACTACCTTTTCCCCACCGAAAAAGTCCCGGAAATTCTGGACTGGATGGTGAGAAACGGTGAGTTTATGCCGCTGTTGGAAAAAGCCTTCAGAAAAAACGACCTGGTTCCGCTGTCGATCATGTTTGAAGGCTGGCAGTGGATGTCCTCCAAAAAAGAGATCAAGTCACTGGATGACGTCGAAGGCCTCAAGCTTCGCCTGATGTCTTCCAAGTTGCTGGTGGAAGGCTATCAGGCTTATGGGGCCGCGCCAACCCCTATGAGTTACGGCGAGGTCTACAGCGGTCTGCAGATGGGTCTCATCGACGCCCAGGTCAACCCGCTGTTTGCTATCTACAGCATGAAGTTCTATGAAGTTCAGGACTACTTGACCCAGCTGAAAAGCGAGCCTTTTCTGGGGATTCCCACCGTCAATCAGGAATTTTTCGACGGTTTGACCAAAGAAGCGCAGCAGGAGATGCGCAAGTTCTGGATTGATGCCATCATTCCTGCAGGGAAATGGATTACCGAAAGAAACGCCAGCGATATGGAAAAAATGAAAAAGGCCAAGCCCGAGCTGAAGTTTACCGTGCTGGATGATGCCACCATCACCACGTTCAAAACCAAGGCGGAGACCGTTTATCCCAAATATACCGAAATCGGAGGGGAAGGTTCCCAGGAAATTCTGGATGCGCTCTTAAAAGATATCGAGAACGCCAAAAAAGCCCTGAATATCAAATAGCCGATTCTAATTTCACTGCGGTAGCTTGGCTGCCGCAGTGCACTGCGCCAAATTCAGAACCACTGAAGTGTCGTAAAATCTGAATTTACGCTTAATTTTTCTACAATTTTTATAGATTCTCTTGATATAAGGGCCTCCCGAGAAGTTTTTCCGACTGAGGTCAGAGGCTCTGAAAATAGGTGCTTCGCCCCAACCTGTCGAGAGCCTCCAGGTCGTGCGATTGGAATGTTGAAATGATTCAATGCGGCTTACCCATAGAATGGCCGCAAAAATCACTGTGATCCTCTCCGAGGCGTAGGCTCTTTAAGCTCTACGAGCCGGAGGCCAATAAATTGTAGAAATTCCGAGATATATTTCTATTGGAGACTTGAACTATGAATGAAAAAAGCAATGACTCCAAAAAGTTGACCTCTTTCCAAAAAATCAACAAATACATCGGCGCAGTTGTCAATGGAGTGGAGGTATCCATTCTTGTTTTTTGCGTGGCATCTTTGGGAATTCTGCTAATAGCCAATGTGTTTGCCCGTACATTTTTCCAAAGCATCTATTTTGCAGAGGAAGTTTCCATGTTTCTGGTGATGTTGACCACCTTCACCGGTGTCAGCTACGGTGTCAGAAAGGCGCGTCACATCCGGATGGGGGCGTTTCTGGATGCCATGCCGCCGAAGATGGAAAAAATTTTCATTATTATCATCTCGATAGTCAGTGCCATTGTGATGGCGATTATGACGTGGGCCTCTTACGAATATCTGGCCAATGCCATGAGTAAAGGACACATGACACCGGCCCTGCGCGTACCAAAATGGACGTTTTACGTCATTATACCAATCGGATTCGGCCTGGCATGTATCCAGTATATCCGAACGATCATCAAAAATTTTACCGAAAAGGAGCCCTGGCAGTCTCCGGATCAACAAAGCGAATACGAAGATGAAGAGATAGGGGGGGCGCAGATATGACACTTTTTGGAATCAGTCTGGCGACAATGTTACTGTTCGGATTCCCCTTTATGGTGACCCTCCTGGGTTCTTTAATCCTTTACTTGGTCATTTATATGCCGGATTTTGCGCCCAAAATGATCATTACCATGGTGCAACAGGTCATCACCGGAATTACACCGTCGGCGTTGGTGTGTGTACCGATGTTTATCCTGTCGGCCAGTATCATCACCTCCGGTGAGTCCGCCGGCCGTCTAATACGCATGCTGAAAGTCTTTGTCGGCCATCTGCCGGGAGGATTGCCCATTACCACCAACGCGAGCTGCACGCTTTTCGGCGCCGTTTCTGGCTCGACCCAGGCCACTGTGGCGGCCATCGGCGGCACCATGCGACCCATGCTGCTGGAAGCGGGATATAAAAGCTCCTTTACCCTGGGCTTGATTATCAATTCCAGTGATATTGCTTTTCTCATCCCTCCCAGCATCGGCTTTATCGTTTACGGGGTGGCCACCAGCACCTCCATCGGGATGCTCTTTCTATCCGGAGTTTTTCCCGGTCTGATGATTCTGTTGATGTTCTCCATATACTGCTACGTCTATGCCAAGGTGAAAAAAATCCCGACGCTTCCCAAGGCAAGCTGGGCGGAGCGGATATCCGCGATCAAGGACGGGCTGCCGGTCATGGGGTTTCCGGTGATCATTGTCGGTGGTATTTATGCCGGCATTTTCAGCCCGACGGAAGCCGCCGCCGCTGCCGTGCTATACGCTTTGATTTTGGAGACCATCATCTATAGGGCCATCACGTTCCAAAGAATTGTCGACGCTTTTTTACAAACCGGTGTGATTACCGGCGTTGTTTTTATTCTGGTTGGCGCTGGCCAGGCATTTTCATTTTTAATCGGTTTTATGCAGATCCCTCAGCAGCTTCTGCCGCCGCTGTTCGGTACCGATCCGTCGATGCTGTGGGTAATTTCGATAATTGTGGTCGTTTATTTTGTAGCTTGTATGTTTGTCGACCCCATCGTGGCCATATTTATCCTTAGTCCGGTTTTTCAGCCTTACGTGGTGGGTGCGGGGGTGGATCCCATTCTGCTGGGGACGTTGGTGACCTTGCAGGCTGCGATCGGTTCGGCGACACCGCCTTTTGGTTGCGACATTTTCACCGCGCAACTCATATTCCGGCGACCGTATCTCGAGGTGATCGGTCACGCGTTGCCGTTTTTGCTGATTCTTATTTTGGCGACGATTATCCTGATTACCTTTCCTCAAATCGCTCTGTTTTTACCCAACCTGGCATTGGGTGGATAGCAAGGCCAAGGCCTCAAATCGACCCGTTTTGATGGAAAGAATGGGGCGATGATCTCTGAATCTGAAAAGGCAATAAACAGCGGTATGTCTTATATCTTTACTAGCTGCGGAAGGAGATTGTACATGAAACGAAGAACAGAGCTCATTCTGGTACTTATCGTATTCGCTCTAACCTTTGGATTCAACGGACGAGCCGCGGCAGTTCAGTATTTGTGGCAAGTGGCTCTGGAAGAAATCGAAGGCAGCATGCAACATGAGTACGCCAAAAAGTTCGCTGAAATCATAGAGGATAAATCCAGCGGGGAGATTCGCTGCAACATCCATTTTTATGGAGAGCTCGGCACTTCCGGAGAGATCACGAAACTTCTGCAAAAAGGAGATCTTCAATTCGCCTTTCAATCCCCTGGGCATCTGGGTTCCTATATCCCCGAGGTTCAGGTCTTTTCCATTCACTATCTTTTTCCAACGGATTTCAAACTCCTTGAAAAAATGCTGCGTAAGGGACCAAACACTTATAAAACCCTTCAAAAGTACTACCGCAAAAATAAACTGGAACTTCTTTCTATTATCGAAGAGGGCTGGCAGATATGGACAGCCAACAAACCGTTGCGCAAACCCGCGGATTTCGAAGGGATTACTTTTAGAGTTATGTCCTCTCCGTTTCTCATCACGGCTTACCGTCTTTACGGTGCATACGTTATGACCGTTCCATATGGGGAAATTTACCTAAACCTTGAGCTGGGTAGGATTCATGCTGAAACACAGCCCTTTTTCGCCATCCAGGAGATGAAATTCTATGAAGTCCAGGATTACATGATCAAAGCCAATCAGTTACCATTTATTGGGACTTTTGCCGCCAACCATGAGTTCATTAAGGGCCTTCCAGATAATATTCGAGTTTTGATAGACAATGCCATCGAAGGTGCCAATGAGTATATTTTCGATTTCGAACCTAGATTGAACGAAAACCGCAAGCAGATGATCATGAGGGCCAAGCCTTCCATGAAGTATATCGAACTGACGGATGAAGAGATTGCCGCTTTCAGAGAAAAAGCGAAACCACTTCGACAAAAATATCTGAAAATGGGCGGTGAAGGGGCAAAGGAAGTTTTGGATGCAGTGGTCAAAGACATAGAGTGGGCTATAAAGAACTAATGGATTGACGTTTTTAGTAAAAAGCCTGAAATTCCTTTTAGACGTCATTCCAGCGAAGGTTGGAATCCAGTGATTTCAGTATGTTCCGGATGTCGAATCAGGTCTGGCATAACGAGCTCGGGGTCTTTACGAGACCATCAAGGATTAATAAATGCGTAAAAACTTAATATTTTCAGAGAAAGAATATCGGCAGCGGGTCAGAAAGACCAAAGAGATGATGGATAAAGGCGGCATAGAGATGCTGCTGGTGATGGATCCAGCCAACATGAATTATCTGACCGGCTATGACGGCTGGTCATTTTATGTTCATCAGGGCGTGATCGTCTCCTTGGATGCACCGTACCCGTTCTGGTTCGGCCGGGAACAGGATTCCAACGGGGCAAGGCTTACCTCCTGGCTGCCGGACGACTGCATCTACGGATATCCAGATGAATATGTCCAGTCCCGCTACACCCACACCATGCGATGGCTGGCGGATCTGCTGCGGGAAAAAAGACTGGAGAAAAGGCGATTTGCCCTTGAGATGGACGGATACTGGTTTAATGCCCGCATGTATCTCACCCTTTTAGAAGAACTTCCGGACGCTGTTCTGATGGATGGAACCAATCTGGTGAATTGGATTAAAACGCTAAAATCGCCGGCCGAGATTACCTATATGAAACAGGCGGCACAGATCTGTGAAAAGGTCATGCAAACCGCCGTCAATGAAATCGATGTCGGCGTCTGGGAAAAGGATGCGGCCGCCAAAGTATCGGCCGCCCAGATTGCCGGGATGGATGCATTCGGTGGCTCCTCACCGGCAATCTTTCCGATCATGCCCTCAGCCGAAAGAACCTCAACCGCCCATCTGACCTTTGATCCGGACAGACAATACCGCAAAAACGATGTCGTCCTGCTCGAACTCAGTGGCGCCAGGCACCGGTATCATGCACCCCTGTCCCGTACGGTTTTCCTGGGTGAGCCGCCGCAGGATCTTCAGAAAACAGCAGACGATGTCATCACAGGACTTCAGGAAACGCTAACAGTCATTAAACCTGGCATCACTGCCGAAGAAGTTGAAGAACGCTGGCGCAAGGCGATCGCACATACCGGCCTTGTGAAGCCATCGCGAATTGGATACTCATACGGCCTTAATTATCCACCGGACTGGGGCGAACACACCATCAGCCTCAGACCGGGGGATAAAACTGTTTTGCAACCGGGGATGACGCTGCACTTTATGCCGGGAATCTGGCTTGAAACTTATGGATTTGAATGCAGCGAACCCATACTTGTAACCGAAACCGGATGTGAAAAATTTATCGAGTTTCCCCAAAAACTCTTTGCCAAATAAATGAGGTGGAACGATGAAAAAAGAAGTCATTTACACAGACAAAGCGCCCGATTCCGGACCCTATTCTCAAGCCATAAAGTATGGTAACCTTATATTCGTTGCCGGCCAAACATCGGAAGACCCTGCCACCAATAAAGCGATTCATGACAGTGTAACGCGGCAGACCGAACGAATCCTGGGCAACATTCAAGCTATTTTGGAGGCTGCCGGTTCCGGTATGGATAAGGTATTGCGATGTGATGTTTATCTTTCCTCCATGGTTCATAAAGAGGAGATGAATGCGGCCTATCGTAAGTTTTTCCCCACCGATCCGCCTGCTCGAAATACCGTTGCCGTTGCGGGTCTTGATGACAACCTGGATGTTGAAATCGAGGTGATTGCAGCGGCCGACTGAAAATGATTTACTTGAGAGAGGGCATATAGGAGAAAAAAGATGGATATAGGTTTTATCGGACTCGGAAATAAAGGGCGAAGGCGTTAGCGGGCGAAGTTGCCCTCATGCAATGCGGCTATTTCTAGTCTTGTGATTTTGGGAAAGTGTTCAAGGTCTCACTCCGCCATCCGTCCTTTTGGCCGGCAAGCAGGGTTTCAATGGGGTATATATCATTATCTGAGATATATTCCGGCATTTTTTTGTCGCGCAATTCGTTTTTAGCGACAAAACAGTCTTTTATTTGTCGTGAGTGAAGATTTTCCGACACATTCACTGTCGCAATAATGCGGAAATAGACTTTAAAGGAGGGTTTCAGAAGATCCGAATATGATTTGTGCCGAAGCAGCCTGCAGAGAGCGCAACCAGCAATTCGCCAATCAATCGATCCATTCTAAGGGGTATACCCCGTATTTTTGAACCGCATTGGTCATGGCAAAAACATTTTCGATTTTGCAAAACCCGGTGATACTGTTGGCAGTCGCGCATATATAACCCCCGCCGGCACCGGCATCCGCGATACGCTGTTTAACTTCGGCCTCGACCTCTTCTACCGTCCCGTACGGCAACGTCTTCACCAGATCGATATTGCCCCACAAACAAATCCGATCACCCCACTTTTCCTTGGCAGCTTTCAGGTTCATACAGGGCGGCTCAAAGGGATTGACGCAATTCATGCCCAGGGTCAGTAAATCCTCCATCACGATTGTCAGGTTGCCGTCACTGTGAAAGGCCCAGGGCAGCTTGATGGCATCGGCAACGATTTTCATTTTCGGCAAAAATACCTCCCGCAAAACCTGCGGTGACACTAAGGGGCCCTCTTTGTATGCCATATCATTGTAAGTCGCAATGAAGTCCAGGCCAAAATGTTGCAACTTTTCAATAACGACGAGATTCCACTCTATAAAGACATCCATCATGGTATCGATCAGCTTTAAATTTTCGCCCAGCGCGATCGCAAAATCCATCATGGGCATCGAGTAAATGGTGTTGAACATGCCAAATGGACGCAATCCGGTATAAATGGCAAGACCCGAATCATGATATTTTTCCATAAATCTCTTGGCCGGATCGTAATAGCGGTCATCATGGGGGTTGGGCAATACGATTTTGTCTAAGTCTTTTTCTGTTCGAATGAGTCCCTCTCCGATAAACTCCGTTTCACCGGTCATTCCGAAGGCCTTCGGCACGTCTTCATCACTGAAATGGCTTTTGCAGAAAAGGGGCGTACAGTAATCGACAAAATATATGGCATCCATTCCTATTTTTTTGGCAAATTCGGCTTCGTCTATCTCTTCCGTGCCCATGATTTTCTGTTTGACGATGGTATCGGCAAAATCCATAAACGGCACTCGATCCGGTTCTTTTAAATGAAGCGCTTACATGACCAGTTCACGTGAATTCAATTTTTTCTTACTTATTTAACACTGAATTTAAAATATCAGTTTTGCAACAAAGACACAAAGTATGTTTCTAAATTCAGAACTACTGATGTGTCGTAAAATCGGATGCAACAAAAATTTCAGAAATCGCGTCAATAAAACTGAATTTGGGCGAATCGTTCTGAATTTAATTTTTTATTTCGGTTCTAAAACCAAAATAGAAGGCGTCGATATTACCTTTTTCTAAATTATCGTTCCATTTATTTTTGATAAACTCTGTTGCATCTTGAATTTACGCTTATTTTCACTACAAATTTTGTAGGGTCTTCAGATATCAGGGCCTCCCGAGAAGTTTTTCCAATTGAGGTCAGGAGTCCTGAAATTATAGGCAAACCACCAGCGCTCAGCACATCGTACGCCATCTAAAGGTTAATCGGTCCAGTAACCATCACTCGGCTTACGAATTTCGTTGATATCTAATCTATACCATGCG
>JARFPZ010000170.1 GCA_029288035.1 Desulfosarcina sp. | reverse complement strand
GGCATTTTACCTTAAATAGAAAAAAGATATTTTCGGACCTTCCGCATAGTGACTCGTAGTTTCCTTGTCCTTTCGATATAATGAGGTCGGCCGCCCGGTAGTAGCTCAGCAATTCGGAAGAACATTGCGAAAGGATGGTCGCCGGTGCGTCAGATCCATTGGATATAATTGTTGCAAATTTATTTAAACCGACTTGGAGCGCATCATCCGAAGTGGCATCGTTTATGATCGGCTTTTCTCTAACAACAAATACGATTCTTAACTTCTTCATCTTAAGAAACTGTTCGATGAGTATGCGATCGAAGACAATTTCACCCGCATTGTCTGCAAGATATAAGATTAAAGAAGACTTTTCGACACACCCTTTAAATTCGCGATAATGTTCCTGGTCAAGTTGATATCCGACACTATCCTCTATGATAGAGTAAATGCTGCCAAATTTAGCCTGGGCACCTAAATCGATGGCATTGCCGGCAATGGCCAACTTGCAGGCGGTTTCTAAAGTATCATTGGAATAGTCCACAATGTCTTTCATAAGAGGATAGAGGGACAAAGCGCACTTATTAGCATATTTTTTTGCTTCTAGATACGGATCGTGATTGCCGGTAATTTCGTAATTCATCCGGTACACCTGTTGAGCAATTTCAGGCGGGGTGGCATCCAACGCAAGGTCCGGAATCATAGTGGACACCAAATTCAATACACGCCGATGAGTAATTTCATCGTCAGTGGCCATTCTTGCCGCTGCCAATGCCTGCCTGAAAAAGCAAGGTATACAATCAAGGTATGTTTTCATCATTCAATCAGTTGCGAACCGCCATAAAGAGCCAGTTCCTTATGTCCCGGCAGCAAATATTCCCGTTCATTTTCGCCGAGAATACCCATAGCCAGGCAGATAAGGGTCCACAAATGGATCACCCCATAGCCGCCACCGTAGTGCTCGCTGAGTTCATGAATCTGGGCATGACAGTTATGACAGCCGGCGATGCAATAATCGGCACCGGTGGCCTGAATCTGTTCATCTTTTAGCCGACCAAATTCCAAACGGGCTTCTTTATATCCGGACTGCAGAAAACCACCGCCACCACCGCAACAATAGTTGTTGGAGCGGTTGGGCTGCATATCGATAAAATTTTCTTGCCCTACAACGCTTTTCACAACCAAACGAAGATCTTCGGCGATCGGATCGCCATAGCTTTTGCGTACAATCTGGCAGGGATCCTGGACCGTAAACTTGATTTTTAAATCCTTGTTCCAATCTGAGTTAACATTGAGTTTTTCCTCTCGGATCCATTGGGCATAGTATTCATAGATGTTTTTAACCTCAAATTTATGGGAGATGTTGAATTTTTTCAGTCCTGCCAGGACTGAGAAGGTCACATGCCCTCACTCGGTGTTGAGAAACACCTTGCACCCGAGATCATCGGCCTGATTGGCGGTGGTGCGAACGATATGCTCCCAGGCCTCATTGTCGGCTAGAAACATACAGTAATTTTCTCCTCCCCAGCCCTTGCTGCCGTAGGTCCAATCAGCCCCGACAAGGTGCAGGATTTTCCATAATGGCACCATTTCATCAGGTTCGGTGACCGGCTCCCGGGAATTTTGATTTAAAAAGAAATAGGCGCCCTGCTTGTCAATCGGCGCCTGCATATCGGCAAACTCGGGTTGTGCTTCGTGGTATTCCTCGAGGACATCTTCCACCACGAAAGTGAAATCATCCGGTGACGCCCCCATGGCGCTGCAGCTGTCATTTCTTAAGGCCATATCGCAGGATCCCAGGATGCCCTTGGGACGCTCTTTCCTGGGCCAGCTGGCCCGCGCATGGTAAATCAGCTGGGGGATGTCGATGCTCATCGGACAGGCGTAGAGGCACCGCTGACACATGGTGCACATCCATACCCAGTCCGATTTCAAAATTTCATCATCTAAACCCAGCGCAGCCATGCGCAAAAATCTCCGGGGATCCATATCTTCCAACCCACTTGCCGGACATCCGGAAGAGCAAGTTCCGCAGGTTAGGCAGAGATTCAAATTTCCGCCTTCGGGCAGAATTTCCATAACCTTGTCGATAAATCGGCTTTTTTTAAGAGCACCCAATTTGATAGCGTCTTGAGCCATTATTCCCTCCTTTACTTCAAATAGCCTTCACTCAGCCATCTCTGGCAACTTTAAAATGCTAGAGCAAAGATGGTACGATTTTCTCATTAAAGAAAATAAAGCATGGAGCGTGCCATATGGCGATAAGCCAGAAAAGTCATTTAAAATAAACAGGTTATCTTAATTTCTCTTGGGAAGGCAGTGCTAATTTGATTTTAAATTTAGAAAAATTGCGAAATTTAGTTAGAAAAATTGCGAAATTTTGCTAAATACCAGGAAAAGAATATTGGATCAAAGGGCCAGGAATTCGGTTTTAGAATAAATCTTCGAGGTAAGTTGTCATGACCTTAAAAAAGAAGTTGATTTTAATAATCACCGCAGTTGCCATTCTTCCAATGATTTTTATCGGAACTCTAGGGTATTATAGTGCCAAGATGGCACTACAGGATCTACGAATGGAAGAGTTGAAAAGCATCACGGATCTGAAAACGAAAAAGATCGAAGACTTTTTCATGGATCAGAAAAATCATATCAAAATAGCACAACTGAGGCCGAATATAAAGAAATATGCATCTTTGCTTACCCAATTTCCTGGTGACATTTCAGGCCCAACCTATGAAACAATTCGTGATGAACTGGACAGGGCCCTTAAGATGTACCCATCGGTTTATGATTATGTGAATGTTTTGCTTGCAAATCAGGAAGGGAAAATCGTGTATGTTTTGAATCGATTTTCCGATTTTGAAGATATAGACCGCACTCTGCCTGCACTTTGGCAAGATGCGTTTAAAAGCGGGCAAAAGAGAGTTTCATTATCAGACGTTTTTAGAAGCAGACGCCGGTCCGGTCAATTTTCAGTATATCTTACCGCTCCCGTCCATAATTATGATGGGCGTTTTGTGGGCGTCATTGTTTTAGAAATTGACATGGCACCCATTTTTAAACTTGTTCAGGATTCGACCGGAATGGGTGAAACCGGGGAAACCTTAATTGCCAGAAAAGAGGGTGATGCAGCGCTGTTTCTCAACCCCCTTAGGCATGATCCGGATGCAGCCTTAAAAAGAAAAGCTGTTTTTGGACAAAGTCGGGCAATACCCATTCAAGAAGCACTGAAGGGAAAGGCCGGACATGGAATTTTCTTAGACTATCGTGGCAAAAATGTGATTGCAGTTTGGCAATACATGCCTTTGCTGGATTGGGGAATCGTTGCCAAAATAGATGTCATCGAGGCTTTCGAACCAGCGGCAAAGCTCAGGGATTTCGTACTCATACTTGTCATTGCCGTTATCATATTGAGTATATTGTTGGCTCATATCGTCGCAAAATCAATTTCCGAGCCGATTCAGATGCTTCAAAAAGGTTCAGAGGAAATCGGCAGAGGCAATTTAGATCATAAAATCGGCACCGATGCAAAGGATGAAATCGGCCGGCTCGGACGTGCATTCGACAAGATGGCGGAAAAATTGAAGACCGTCACAGCCTCACGAGATGAGTTAAATCAGGAGATAAATGAACGTAAGAAGGTGGAAAAAGAGCTGCTGTTCACTAGATTTTGCATCGATCATGCCAATGATATGCTTTATTGGATTGATCCTGAAGGAAAGATCGTGGATGTCAATGATACCACTTGTATGAAACTTGGATTTTCAAAAGAAGAATTCGTGTCGATGGGTGTGGAAGATGTCGATCCTTCTACACCACTACAAGCGTATGACCAAATTTGGCGGGACCTGAAAAAATGTGGAACCATGAAAGTCGAATCTGTTCACCAGACCAAAAATGGAAAAGCGATCCCGGTAGAGATCACCTTCAATCATATTACATTCGATGGTAAGGAATACAATTGCGCGTTTGCCCGTGATATCACGGACCGCAAGAAAGCCGAAGAAGAACTACAAAAAAGCATGAGCAAGCTTGACGAACGTGTCAAAGAGTTAAATTGTCTTTTTGAAATTTCCCGATTTATTGAGAAACGGGAACTTACCCTCGATGACTTACTACAGGGGATCGCGGATCTGATTCCGCCCGCTTGGCAGTACCCCGATATCACTTGCGCCAAAATTGAATTAAGCGGGAAAGAATTGCAAACGCATAATTATGAGGAAACGATCTGGCAACAAGTCAGTGATGTCATTGTCCATGGAGTACCCAGCGGCAAAATAATTGTTGCTTACCTCGAAGAGAAGCCGGAACGCGATGAAGGTCCTTTCCTAAATGAAGAGAGGGCCTTGCTCGATGCCATCGCTGAGCGGGTGGGAAGAATAATAGAGCGTAAATGGGCACAGGATGCCTTGCGCCAGAGCGAAGAAAAATTCCGCGAACTGATGGAAAATATGCATAGCGGCGTCGCCGTCTATGAAGCGGTTGCCGGCGGCGAAGATTTTGAAATCAAAGATTTTAATTACAGGGCGGAAAAAATAGAAAATACCAATCGAGAAAAAGTAATCGGCTGCCGTGTTACCGATGTTTTCCCGGGTACCAAGGATCTTGGATTCTTTGATGTTATTCAAAGAGTTTGGAAAACCGGCAAACCGGAATATTTTTCCGGCGCTTTTTACCAAGATCATCAAATCCCCCCAAGCTGGCGAGAAAATTATGTCTATAAGCTTTCATCAGGGGAAATAGTTGCGGTTTATCAAGATGTTACCAAAGAAAAGCTATCGCAAAAAGCATTGGAAGAAAGTGAGAAAAGGTTTCGTGATTTAGTTGAAAACTCACTTACCGGAATATCCATTGTTCAGCAGAACAAAGTGGTTTATCAAAACCAGGCGCAGGAGAGACTTCTGGGCCCCTTACCGAGGTCATATTTGTTGGTTGATTTTGAAAAAATTCATTCGCAGGATGTTGAAACGGTGAAACGATTGAGTCAAAGGATAGACAAAAGAGAAATTCAAACCCTTGAGACAGATTTTCGATTTTATCCCCAAGGCCCGAATAAAGGCGGCAAGAATTTGAAGTGGGTTTACTGTCGGGCTTTATGGACCGAATATAGAGGCAAAGACGCAATATTGGTCAATATGATTGATATGACCAAAGCCAAGGAGTTGGAACACCTCCTAACCATTCAGGACAAAATGGCGTCGCTGGGTCGCGTCGCAGCCGGTATGGCGCATGAAATACGAAATCCTTTATCGGGGATTAACATCTACTTGAACACCCTCAAAAAGCTTCATCATAAGAATGGAAGTGAGGAAAAAGTTAAACAAATTCTGGGACAGATTCAATCGGCTTCTCGCAAAATTGAATCTGTTATCCGCAGGGTGATGGATTTTGCCAAACCCGGAGAACCCAAGTTGATTTTATTGGATATGAACAGACCGGTGACGGAAGCCATAAACCTCAGCGCGGTAACGATGCGAAAAAGCGGGATTGTGCTTGAAAAATCGTTGTCTGAGAATTTACCTTCGTGCAAGGTCGATCCAGCCCTGATTGAGGAGATGGTTCTAAATTTATTGAATAATGCTGCTGGCGCCATGAAAACGATGGTGGTGGGCAAGAAAATCGTCGTAACCTCATCTGTGGAAGGTGATGGTATTGTTCTAACGGTTTCAGATTCAGGCCCGGGAATAGCACCTGAAATCAAAGATAAAATATTCGACCCCTACTTCACCACGAAATCGGATGGTACCGGCATCGGCCTTAGTATCAGCCATCGAATTGTTACGGATCATGGTGGCTCTTTAACGGTCTCAGACAGTGATTTGGGGGGTGCTGAATTTCGGATAGAGATTCCGATAAAAAAACAGGAGCGAAGCGATGATATATTCAATCTACATTGTTGATGATGAGCAAACGATCACTGATAGTGTTACCATGGCCCTTGAGGACGACTACCGGATAAAATCCTTTTCAGATGCAGAAACAGCTATTGCACACCTAGAAAAGGATCCACCGGATTTGATTCTGCTCGATATTGGATTGCCGGGTATGAATGGGATCGATGCGCTGCGTCACATCAAAGATGTTTATCCGGATGTTTTGGTTATTATGATCACTGCCTATGAAGATGTCGACACCGTTATTTCGGCCATGAAACTGGGTGCCTATGATTACGTTGTCAAACCGCTTTATATGGACGGTTTGGAGGTTACCGTTGGAAATGCCTTGGAGACCATCCGATTGAGAAAGGAAGTTCGAACGCTTCAGGAAAAGCATCTAAAGGAGCACATTCCGTGTTTTATCGCCGAAAGCAGTGCCATCCAGGATGTCATGGAATTTATTAAAATGGTGGCCAAAAGTCCTGATACGCCGATTATAATCATCGGAGAGACCGGGACCGGCAAGGAATTGCTTGCCAGCGCCATTCATTATAACAGTCCTAATTTCAAAGCCCCGCTTGCCACCGTGAATTGCGCTGCGATTCCCAAGGATCTCATCGAGAGTGAGCTTTTCGGCTATGAAAAGGGGGCCTTCAGTGGCGCCGGTGCTGCCGGCAAGAAAGGGCTCATCGAGGAATCTGCCGGCGGAACCCTTTTTTTGGATGAAGTGGGTGACCTTAGCTTAGAAGCCCAGGCCAAGCTGCTGCGGTTTCTGGAACTCGGTGAATTTTACCGGGTTGGTGGGACCAAAAAACACCATATAGACACCCGGGTGATTTCCGCTACCAATAAAAATCTAGACCAGATGATAGCCGTCGGGCAGTTTAGAGAAGACCTGTATTTTCGCTTAGGCGTGATAAAAGTGAAAGCCCCTTCTTTAAACGAGCGTCCTGATGACATCATCCCATTGACTAAATATTTTTTGCAAGAATTCAGCAAAAAGTTTAGCAAAGAATTTACCGGCATATCTTCAGACGCCGAGACCGTCTTAATGACTCATCATTGGACAGGCCATGTGCGGGAATTAAAAAATCTTATGGAAAGAGCTGTTCTGACGGGAAAGGGACCTGAGCTCTTACCCAGGGATTTGGGATTAGATCCAAAAAGCCAACGCCGGCAGCAATCTACGATTAGCGGAAAGACCGGATTTCCACCACTTTCCCCGGAGGGCATTGTTCTGGATGAGCAGGTTCAGTCATTGGAGAAGCATTATATTGAAGAAGCGCTTAAATTAGCCAAAGGTAATGAAAGCAAAGCTGCCAAACTTTTGAGCATAAATCATCACACCTTTCGTTACCGTAAAAAGAAGCTGCTCGGTGAATGAAGCTTTGGCATAATTATGGAGAAATTATGTTTGCTCCAACGCTTTGGTTAATGAATCTGCATTTTGAAGCCCGAAAAAGCGCCGGGTCTCCTCACCGTCATTGAAGATGACCAGCGTGGGAATACTGTGTATGTTCAGCCGATACGCCGCTTCTCGATTCTCTTCAATATTCAGGGAAGTAATCAGTGCTTTACCCTGCAATTCGTCGGCCACTTTTTCCAGAATGGATTGCTGGGCCCGACAGGGCATACACCAAGGGGTCCAGCAATCCACCAACACCGGTATATCGGACTCCAGAACCACCTTTTTAAAATTGGTTTCATCTACTTCCTGAATGTTTTCAGACATGATATTCCCTTCCTCCAATTATTTCGCACAATAACACACAGCGGCGTTTCCGCCGCTGCCTGTTCTCATCGGTGGTAGGGCAAGCCTGCATATCTTCAGCCACCGAAATTGCCGGCACCCAGCCCCCGCATGGCCTCTTCGCTTTTGACACGCAAGGTTGCCAGATGTTTATCAAATTCCTCCCTTTCGGTTCTAATATCGTCGATCCCGGTTTCGGGGGTGCAATTATCCTGGATATATTCGATCCGATCATCCATCTCCGAAATCAACATATGCAGGTCCTCGATATTGGGAAGAATCCGTTCTCTTTCACCGCCGGGCAGCTCTTCCATCTTGCGAACGATGTCATAAACATTGGCTTTCCAGGCCGTCAGCTCCGCTTGCATGGTTTTACAGCAGTTTCTTGCTTTCATGGTACCCTCCTTTCTGTTTGATGGTTAGTTGTAATCCAGTTGCCTAACCGGGTGGAAGACAAAGTGATTCTGGCATTGCTCAACAGTTCGCATTCATTATCTTTCTGTATTTTTTAAGTTCAATTTGTATGCCAAAAGCGGAGTCAGACCGGCCAAAAAGCGTTGCTTGTTTTAACCTATTTGAATTGCATAGAAAAATAATTTTATCAGAGTGATGGGATTTATATGTGAGGTAATCTTGTGGTCCGGTGATGGAATAGGACAACGTTATTTCTTAAAATAAGTAACGTTAAGTAACGCCTGGTGTGTCTCGGTTCCCGGTTGACATGCCAACGATCCGCGGGTACTATCCAAGGTAACATCTGGTAACGTTCGTTGATGCTTAAACCGAAACCAAGTGGAGATTGGCGTGAACTCAAAAACCCACGAAATTTGGAACATTCATTTTATTGAACAAATTATCGACACCATGGCCGATGGTGTTTTTACCCTTGATAATAACGGCCGGGTGACCTCCTGGAATCGTTCGATGGAACGTATCAGCGGGTATGCCGCCGATGAGGCCTTGGGCAATTCGTGTCAGATTTTAAAATGCAGCCGCTGTTTCGGGAAAAAATGTCCCTCGGGCATTCGAAGCTGTCAGATTCTTAAAAAAGGGAAATCCGAAGCAAATGAATGTTTGTTAATGCATAAGGCCGGACATAATGTGCCGGTCATCAAAAACGCCCGAGTGGTGCGGGACCAAAATCAACAGGTTATCGGTGTGGTTGAGACCGTCACCGATCTCAGTGAAATATCCCGGGCCCGTCAGGAAGCCGAGGAGGCCTTGATCCGGTTGGGCGAAAAGCACCGTCTGGATAACCTGATCGGAAAAAGCCATGAAATGCAGAAGGTTTTTGCGGCCATCAATGCCGCCGCCGCCAGTGATGCGACCATATTAATCATGGGCGAAAGTGGAACCGGTAAGGAATTGGTTGCCGGAGCGATCCATCAGCGCAGCGCGCGGACGA
>JARFPZ010000165.1 GCA_029288035.1 Desulfosarcina sp. | reverse complement strand
TTCCCTGACATTGCCGCAATGAGAGCTGTTAGAGTTTTTTCGTGACCGGCTTGTGCGCTACCGGCGATAATGCTATCCGTCTACGTCCCGCCGCTCCAGGAAGGTACTTTGTAAAATTGAGCCATTTGGGCGTTCATGGCCGCAAATAATGCCATTTCCGGAGACCCCACCGCAGCTTCGGCGCTTTTTAAATCCATCGAAGTCGTTGAACTGCTGCAAATCACGGGTGCTCCTGGTCGAACAGCCTGGTGCATCACGACACAGGCGAGAAATTCGGCATTCTGAACAGCCTGAGTGCCCGCCAAGGTAACCGGACTGGTAGCGCCCGCCAGCGCCATCGTTGTAAAACGGACCGGAATACTGAGTTCGGCGGCCTTCATGCCAATTTCACAGCAATGTTTAACCAGGCGTAACGGGGTTACCGGGCAGGTAGAAGCGCATATCAGGGGATTATCCACCAAGGTGTCTTCGCCACCGGCAATGATGGCAGACATCTGATAGATTTTTTCAAGACACCTGCCGTCGCCAGGTCCGAGGCTGACCGGCTTGTCTGTGTTATTCACAAGCGCTTCATAATTGTGGAGTGTATAGGCAATGGGGTCTACATCCAGTGAAGAAACGGGGCGATGACAAACGCCATAGGCATCCAGTGCATCCATTAATCTTGCTCCTGCTGCCAGATCCTTTTTGGTCGAGTCCCTGATTTCACCGGTATTGATATCGACAACGCTGACACCTTCACCAAAAGAGGTAAATGTCACTCTTTTACCTTCCATGATGTAGCTTTTGTCATGGTTGCGTGCTCCCAGCACAATTCTGGACGGTGCGGTTCGTATGGATTTTTCGACAAGATAGTGAGGGATTTTGACGATTCTTTTATCGTTATCTACCCGACAGCCAATGGAATGGAAGAGATTAATGGCATCATCATCTTCCACATATACACCGGTTTTTTCGAGTATTTCAAGGCTGGCATAGTGGATATCGGCAATCTCATCGTCGGACAATACTTTGAAATCAATGCCTTTAATCTGAATTTTACCGCTGCAAATGGCACGATTCATTTCATTTTCTCCTTTCTTATGGGTAATGGTTTTTGGTGCGCGCTTGTAAAACAAAATGTTTGGCTCACGCGAACCGTTCCATAACTCCTAATTATATCTGTTGGTTAGCCAAGAATCCCAGTACGAATAAATGATAGAAGTTGATTTTTGAAAGCGGCTGAATCGAAGCTGGTGACCTGCATGTTAGCCCAGGTTTGCCTCAGATATGATTTTCTTGATCATTGAGGTTCATCGGTTGCTTATTCAATGTCACGGTCTCAGCTTGTTCAACCACCCTGACTCTCTAAACCAATATTAATTTTTATTATTTTTGCACACTCCTTATTCTTATCAGCACAACCCTGTATGGCACCGGCCAGTTCTTCAAGGGCACTTATAAGTTCATCACTTGTCAACGAAGCGATGGGTTTGCCTTTGTAGGCGATTTGATTACGATCGATTTTGGGCATTCGTATTCCATCCTCTCATATTGTTCGATAAACCCCCTACCGTGAGTATGCTGTATTGCATCTCACGTACAGTCATGGAAGCCAATATAATATGAAAAAGGGTTCTAGGGCAAGTGAATAAGATGAAAACTATGCCTTAGACGGCGAATTTTCAGTTGGATATGCTTTCTGAAAAACAAAACCCCCCTGTAAGCGCATTTACAAGTTCTTTTAACACTGATATATAAAATTTTAATAATTTCGTAACCAATTAATCTTTGCAGGCTCAAAAATTCCAGATTTCTATAAATCAATCATGTTCCGAAAGGAAATTTAATGTGTTTGGAATTAAGTAAAGGAGGTAGATCATGGAAGTACAGTCTTACACGGCCGAGGAGTTATTTGACTGGGTTACCCAGCCAGGACACGATTTTACATTACTGGATGTGCGCAACAATGAAGAATTTGGACGATTTAAAGTGGAAGGTCCTCATCTTTCAAAGATCCTCAATCTCCCCTATATCGAGTTTATCGAAAAAGAAGAAGAAACGGTTGACCAGTTTCAGGTTTCCAAAGCGGAAAGCATCCGAATCGTCTGTGCCAAAGAAGGATCTGCCAAATATGTCGGTGAAATTCTGCTGAAGAATGGGTGGCAGGATGTTAAAATTCTCGAAAAGGGCATAAAAAGCTGGGGCAACCTGCTGACACCTAAATTGGTGGCATCACAAAACGGGTACGCGTTTTATCAGTTTATCCGTCCGGGTAAGGCATCCTGCAGTTACGGATTGATTTATGGAGATGAAATGGTCGTATTCGACCCATCCAGAAACGCACAGTATTATCAAGATTTTGCTAAAAAACATGACGCCAGGATCATCAAAACCTTTGAAACTCATTTGCAGGCGGATTACATATCCGGCAGTCAGCGCCTTCATTCAGATACAGGCGCCCAGATCGTCGGCCATCAGGATGATTTTAAAGATGCGGTTTTTGAATACAGGGGTGTCAATGATCAGGATATTTTTCGATTTACGAACGAAGGCCCGGAAATAAAAGCCATTCATACACCGGGGCACACTCCGGGAAGCACTTCCTATCTGATCGACAACAAGTACTTGGTTACCGGTGATACGGTTTTCATTCTATCCATTGGTCGTCCGGATTTAGGTGGCAAGGCGGAAGAATGGTCCAAGTTACTGTATAAAACTCTCAGGACTAAAATCGCCGATATGGATGACGATCTGTTGATCTTACCGGGTCACTATCTGGATTGGAGTGAAGCAAACCCGGACAATGTGTTTGTCGATAGCATGGGCAGCATCAAAGCTAAAAATGCGAATATCTACGGCATTGCGGAAGAAGACGAATTCGTTCGATTTATCGAAGACAATATGCGCAAACAGCCCGATGTGTATGGGGAAATCCGCAAGGTCAATGCCGGAATACTGGAGGTCGACGACGAAGAACAGGAGGTCATGGATCTGGGTAAAAATGAGTGTGCAGCCAGCATGTATGGTCAGAAGTGAGCCAAACAGTGAATGATGAACCCATTTTTTGACAGGTTAAAGCAATTTGTTAAAATAGTCGATAATCATATTTAGATTTCATTCGTTTCGCCAAAGGAAACCAAACTTGCCGCTGGATCGGCTAATTTATTTGCAAACCTTAACCCCCTTAACTATGTTGACATGACACCCATAGCCCTCATCAGTTTTTTTTCAGGCCTATCCAAATCAGCTGGGTTGCATCCTAATATTATTGTTTTTATCCTGCTGTTTTTACTATTATTATTAATAGCCTCCGGCGTCATCCTGCTAAAATTGAGAAGCACCGACAGGGCTCTAAACGCGGCTGAACGTGAAATGGATACATTTGTACAAACTTTAGAACAATCTTCACATGGGGTGAATCCAACACAAACTCACATAAATAAAAGCAAATCCGATCCAGGCCTTGATAAAATCGCGGATCATCCAAAACAAGACGATGTGACTGAAAAGGCCGGAACGGTTTCGGTGGAGGCAGCAGGTTTAAGAAGAGATGTATCGGGGAAAATGAAAGTCGGTCTATCACCCGAGAAACCAAAAACCAGTTCCGGCACACCTCGTGAAGAAGATTTATCATCCTTGACAAACGATTCAGACTTAAAAGAAAAAATACACGGTCTCATTCTATCAAGCGGCAAATCAATTTCACTAAAATACTTGGTAAAACAATTGTACGAGAGTAACTTTGATGGCAACTACCATCCTATTCTCAATGAATTAGACCGGCTCGAAAGAGAAGATGAAATTGAAGGTCAAGTGATTAATGGAAAGGTATTTTTTCGAAAGAAGGAAAAAACACCCCGAAAGTATATTCTAAGAAAAGGCAAAAATTTTCGAAAATACATGGGCTGACCGCGAGACAATCGTTATCTGAGCGTTTAGATGACGAATTTCAAATCTGAAAAATCGCCATCATAGATTCATCTGTTGCGGACGGATTCCCATTGGATACACCTCCTCCCCAAGAATCTGCCAACCGGCATTGCCGACCCTAATATTGACATTAAGAACTAATTTGGATTCTTACGACGCATTCTGCACCAGCTGATGCCTTATGAAGAACCACTTTCGAAAAATTTAACTAGGATAGTTCATTATAATGAACTTTTATTAATTGTGTTTTCAGGATCTGCACAGATAAAGGCATGTATTTTGATAGTATGCGTTAAAATTCTTGACATAATACCGATCAGTGGTATGATGCCTTTTTAGTTATGTTCACCTTAATGAACAACAAGGCTGGAGGTGCTCCATTGAAAATCCAGGTAGAATCCATTGGGCTGCCGACTTTATCGAAATTGATTGGTAAAAGGTCACAATTAGAAATAGAAGACGGAACCGTCGCCGATGTCATATCGCATATTGTCAATCGAATCGGCCGGCAATCCCGTAAAATATTGTTGGACCCGGACGGGCAGCTGGATATGACGATCCAGGTAATGGTCAACAATGAAGGATTTATGCCCCGAAGCGAGTATTCACAGCGAAATCTCAAAGATGGGGATTCGGTGAAGTTTATGTTGCTTGTTGGCGGTGGGTAGGTAGGTGTTGAGCCGGTTAAGTCGGTTGAGACAAACGGGTGTTGCCCGGCCACTTAAGGTTGACTGTGTTTATAAATGATTTCCCAAAAACCATGAGTGTATGACCATGTCTTACTTTCGCGTAAACGATAAATGCAACGGGTGTTTGTCCTGTGTGGAGAATTGTCCGGCCTCAGCCTTAAGTTACAACGATCGGGTCGACCAGCGAACGCTCCAGCACAACATGACCAAATGCGCCCGATGCGGTCAATGCTGGCGAGTCTGTCCGCAAGAAGCGATCGAGTTTCAGCATCTTTTGACAGGGCAATGGGATGATGTGGTCACGCTGGATCTGCTTCGTTGCCAGGTCTGCGGTGAACCGATGTATACGACTCCTTATCAACAAAAGTTCATCAATGAAGCGGATTTGAGCAGTCATGCTCTTTGTCCGCAGCACCGGCAACGACAAGCCGCTTCGAAGCGGCCATTTTCAATATCGGTCAAAACCCCGTCAAAATTGGAGAACAAATGATTGTCGGAAATATAAAACCGCTGCCAGAAATTGTTTCAGCGATCGAAGAATATAAACAGGTGCTGATTCTTGGCTGCGGCAGCTGTGTTACCGTCTGTCTGTCAGGCGGCGAAAGAGAAGCCGAACAACTGAGTAGCGAGCTTTCCCGAATAAGGCTCTATGCGGGTAGTCCACCGAAGTTTGAGGTGGGTTCCATCCTCAGGCAATGTGAGGAGGACCTGGTGCTTGAATATCAGACAATACCGGCCGGCATCGATGCCATCTTGTCACTGGCTTGCGGCGCCGGCGTGCAGACATTGGCGGATGCCTATGACCCGCTGCCCGTGATTCCGGCGCTCAACACAACCTTTTTGGGTGCCTCCGCCAAACCGGGGAACTGGGTGGAAATGTGCCGGGGGTGCGGCGATTGTGTGTTGACTTTCACCGGCGGTATTTGCCCGGTGGCCCGTTGTGCCAAAGGTCTTTTTAACGGCCCTTGCGGGGGGTCGCAGAACGGCAGTTGTGAAGTCGGCCTGGATACCCCTTGCGCCTGGTCGATGATTTTCTACCGGCTGAAAAGGCAGAATAAATTATACTTATTAGAAGAGCTACGGGCTCCTAAGGACTGGCGGCCCGGCGGGGCAGGGGGCCCGCGCAAGCGGGTACGGATTGGTCTGGGGGATGGGTCGACGTAGAGGTTCAGGGTTCGGGTTCAGCGGGGCCTCTGGCCTGAAAAGCGGCCAGTTTGATCGCAAAACAGACTCCAGCGTTGTGGAGTCAGATACGAGCGGGAGCCGCTGGC
>JARFPZ010000150.1 GCA_029288035.1 Desulfosarcina sp. | reverse complement strand
GTTGCCGTTTATTCACCGGCTTTGACCGACTTTATCGTCATGGTAAAAGGGCAAAGTCATATGGTCATTACCGGGCCGGCGATTATCAAATCGGTAACCGGTGAGGACCTCGGCCTCGAAGAGCTTGGCGGCGCCAAAGTTCACAGTGAAATAACCGGCCAGGCCCACCTTGTGGCCGACAGTGATCAGGAGTGCATCGATATTATCAAAAGACTGCTCGGGTATTTGCCCTCAAACAACGATGAACAACCACCGGTGGTTGCGAACAGCGATGACCCCGACCGCGTCGACGACAGTCTGGAGAAAATCGTTCCGGCCGATTTTAGAAAATCCTACGACATGCACCAGGTAATCCTGCGGGTTGTCGATAATGAAGATTTTTTTGAAATTTTACCCAGGTTTGCCCCCAATATCATCATCGGGTTTGCACGCCTGGATGGATCCAGCATCGGCATTGTCGCCAATCAGCCCCGATTCAAAGCCGGGTGTCTGGATGTCGACTCATCCGACAAAGCCGCCCGGTTCATCCGGTTCTGTGATGCTTTTAACATACCCCTGATCAATCTGGTTGATGTTCCGGGATACTTTCCGGGAGCGACCCAGGAGCATGCCGGCATCATCCGTCACGGCGCCAAAATGCTGTATGCCTATGCCGAAGCGACGGTACCCAAAATTACCCTGGCCCTGCGCAAAGAATACGGCGGGGCGGTGATGGGCATGTGCTGTGTGGGCATGGGGGTGGATCTGATGCTTGCCTGGCCAATTGCGCAACTGGTTGTGCTGGATACCACCGCAGCGGTAAATCTTATTTTCCGCAAGGACATTGCGACCGCGGAAAATCCTGAAGAGTTCAGACAGCAGAAAATTGAGGAATATGACTATAAGTATTCCAATCCCTATCATGCGGCGTCAAACATGCTGGTGGATTCCGTTATCAAGCCGCGCGAGACCCGGCCGCAGCTCATCAAAGCGCTGCGGATGCTTAAAAACAAGCATAGGCCTGAGCCGAATAAACGGCATGGAAAAATACCGCTGTAACAGGCAATACTCTCTTTAACATCATGGAATTGGGCTTTAGTATTCATAAATCAATAAATCAATAAATCTGAAGCACGAAATACGAAATTCGTATTTTAAAATCGAAACTCTAAATCTAAAACTAACGAGTATTATCAACTTTTTGTTAGAAATAAATAACGGCGAAAGGGTATAATCATGGATTTCGATCTGACCAAAGAGCAAAAAATTATTCAGCAGGCGGCCCGGGAGTTTGCCAGGGGCGAATTTACCGATGTAGCGCGGGAGTTGGACATCAACGAAACCTACCCGGAAAAAATCGTAAAAAAAGCGCGGGAGCTGGATCTTATCGGGCTTTTCATCCCCGAAGCCTATGGGGGCCCCGGTTTAGGCTATTTGGAGCAGGCCATGGTGTTGGAGGAGTTCTGGAAAGTAGATCCGGGTATCGGCCAGCAACTCAGCTCGATTACATTTGGTGCCGAAGAATTGATCCTTTTCGGTACCGAGGAGCAAAAAAAGAAATGGTTGCCACCCCTGTTTGAGGGAAATGCGGTCATGGGGTTTGCCATCACCGAACCGGATGCCGGCAGCGATACCGCCGCGGCGACCACCACGGCCGTCCGAGACGGCGATGATTATGTGATCAACGGCAGCAAGGTGATGATCGGCAACGGCACGGTGGGCACATTTATGCTGGTCTATTGTCTGACCAATCCCGAAGTGGAGCGCAAAACCGCCCGCCACAGCATTTTGATTGTAGAGACGGACCGCGAAGGCTACAAAGCAGATCCCATGCATGGCAAAATGGGTTTGCGAGCTTCCGACACCTCCGCTGTTTACTTTAACAATGTCAGGGTGCCCAAAGAAAATCTTCTGGGGACCGAAGGAAACGGATTTATTCAATTAATGAAGTTTTTTGACCATTCCCGCGCCTATGTTGCCGGCCACGGAATCGGATTGGCCCAGGGTGCCCTGGATATGTCCATCAAGCATGTAAAAGGCCGAAAGCAGTTTGGTCGGCCTCTCGGCGCATTTCAAGTCACCCAGTTTAAAATTGCCGAAATGGCAACCAAGGTTGAAATCGCTCGCAACACGGTCTACAAGTCCGCATGGTTACTGGATCAGGGAAAACCCGATACGAAACTGACCGCTATGGCCAAATTGTTTGCCTGTCATGTGGCCGTTGAAGTGGTGGATGAAGCCCTCCAGCTTCACGGCGGCTATGGCTATTTCAATGACTATGATATCGAACGGTTCTACCGCGCCGCCAAAGTGCTCGAAATTTATGAGGGCACCAAGGAAGTCGAAAAGATCGTGATATCGCGGGAAGTATTGGGGAAATTGTAATCACAAATTTTGTCTGTCCCATTTTAGTTGATCAAAATATTTCTCATCCACATGTTGCTTGGCTTCTATTTCCGCAATTATAACCGCATGCTGCTTTACCAAACGCTCTGTTAGACCGTCGGACAAACTCGGAATTTCTGCCTATTACGGAGTAACCCAACGAGCGCTATTACCATTTAACTGACTGAATCGGGATGTCGCTGAGGATCGGGTTATACATGGTATCAAAGGTGCCGCCGGTTGAGATATGTCCAACCGCTTTTTCAGGGTTGGACTCGATATCAACCGGATTACCAGCTGCATCGACCAGCTCACCCTCATCGTTCACTTTAACAATGCCGGTCGGTGTGGTTCCGGTGCCCTCCTTGTTGTAAGGGCGGCTGACGATGATCTCACCAACCGGTATGATTTCGCCGGCAGCATTTTTAACGGTACCATCTGATCTCAATGTAAATGGTACGTTACCGGACTCTGAGCCAAACACGTCTTTGCCTAAATTGTAACTCTGATCGAGCACAATTTTTCGATAGAGTCTGATGTTGTTCTTCATCGTTTGCTGGGACGGATATAGCAGACTGCCTTTAATATAGCTGTCGCCTGTCTTTTCGTCCTGATCCAGATAACCGAGAGAAGCTACATAAGAGCGCATGACCTTCTGGCGGTCAAACAGATGCGCACGGCGCTCAGCAGCGGCCATGTTCTTGAGCAGGTCATCATCAAAGATCGCGCCTATTGCGTGTGTCAAATCTAGTGACTTCTGATTGGCGGCCCAGTATAGCTTGAGCTGATCGGCTACTTCGCCGGGCATGATACCGTAAAGGTCGGCACCGACAACAGCGTGATAAAAATAGCCTAGCTCGCCCATCGACGCCCTTGAGTTCATATAATCCTGCAGACGGCTGCGTTGTGGATTCTTTGAATCGTAGGCCCCATAGTCCATTTCACGCCAACCAGCCTCTGCCGGCAGTTTTCGCTCAAAAGACCAGACGGAATCCACCGTGTTGCCGACTTTTCCGTGACAGCCAATGCATTGCATCAGCTCCTCGGTGGTTTGCGGTCGCAACTCCCCGCGCCTATCTTCGATGAAGGCCGCGAGCAGCCAACCGGCATTGTTGTCAACCCAGCCCTGGCCTTCGTTCCCGATGACAAAATCGTCGTAATGTGCGTCTTCGTCGATGTCATCGATACCGACTTCTTTCCATTTGTACATATAGCGCAGCTCCTTGACCCGGCGTGAGCGTGTGCCGGGAAACTCGTACGTCACGGTCTTGTTGTCGACAACGCCATCGACCTTTTCGCCGAATTCACCATCCGCATTGAGATCCACATAATGCAAGGGGTGCGCAAATTCAGTCCCCACCGGAAAAAAGCCGCGTACTACCTTTTCTTTAAAAGCATCGCCGTAATAGTGGGTTTCTTTATATGACCGGTTCTTGAGGTTCAGTTCCAGAAGATCGAGGTTTTTCTGATAAATTTCCTGGTTGAAATTACCTTTTTCGCTCCTGAAAGGCCGTGGCAGCCGTATGTAAATTCCGCTCACACTGCCCGAAAGCGGCGTAAAAATGCCGTAGGGGAAAAAGTTAATGGCGCGCCAACCTGTAAACGCCTCTTTTTCATCCCGAACAAAGCCGTCTGCATCGACAAAGCCGTGGGAGCCACCGCTTGTCGGGTCTTTTGCACGGTAAGGAAAAAGATGCGTCGGGTTCAGTGCCGGAAACAAAACAAATTCAGATGATTCCCTATTGAGCCACTCAGAGTTGGCTGTAGGGCGCGCTTTTTCGAAGGCCGGCTGCCAGTTGTCCCTGCGAACATAGGCAACGTCTCCGCTGTCTGGTAGCGCGATGCCTTCCTTTTGCAAGCGCTCTGAGATTTCCTGGGGGAAAATGGTGTTGCGCCATAGCACCTTGTTCATATCAGGCGAAGGAAAGCTGTAAAGGACTTGATCCTCTCCGAGCGGAAAAGCGTTGCCATGCTTTATTTTCGCAAGGTAGTCGGTATGACAGTAAAGACAAGCGTTCTGAGTTCCGTAACTGGTTTCAATCCAGCATTGTGCTGGAATCGAAGGCTCTTCGTTATAAGACGGCTTATAAGGTGCGCCGGTGCGCTTTAAAAAATCTTTGGGAGCGACACCCTCATGGAAATCAGCCATGCGTATGGCATGAGCAGTCAACCCCTTTTTATGCAAGTCTTCTCGTGCTTGGCGTGTCGGATCAAGCTCCCCCTCTTCGGCTACCAACACGTTTGCACCACTGATTACCACAGCTAACAGGATAATTTGGGCTTTACGCATGAATTTCATCTTTTTTCTCTTTTCCCCTTTTTGGTGGTAAATGCGGTTGGCATCATTATTTCTCAATATCTTAACTGACTGATAATGTTATGTTTCAAATGGATACCATAAAAATTTAGGCAATGTCAAATGTTCAAATAGCAGGTACATGCACTCGGTACTTCAAAGAAAATGTACCTTGAAAATGATAATTCTCAGCTTTGCAGCGCTATTTAGTTCTAAAAAACTTTAGAATTGGTCAATTTCTAACTTAAGAAGTGGCGCAACCTTTTGGGGCAGGTCACGTTTCATTATTTTCGATCTTCCTCTATAGGAATACAAAGAACCGGCCGACTCATGAATCTCAGAACTCTCTCGGTGGTGCTGCCAAAGAAAATAGTTTGCATGTCTCCCGAATTACCTCGGTTTCCCATAATGACCATCTCAACTCCGGTTTCAACGGCTTTTTTATTGATCTCAAGAAAAGGTATCCCCTCGCAGATCAACTTCTCTAAAGGTTCATCTTCCATACCTTCAGCACGGAGAAAGTCCTTTAAACTTTTTTCGGCTTGAAGAAACAATGTTTTTCTAATATCTTTTTTCGTTCCTATTTGACTGTTTATGCATCTTTCAACGAAATTACTATCTATTACATGCATGACCACAATTCGATCTGGCTTTCGCCCCATAATAGACTTTGCCCGCCTTAAAGCCCGAGCGGAGGAAGGTGAGAAATCAACCGCTACAAGAACCTTATATTCTTTCGTTTCTGTTCGTTCGTTATCTCCTTTTTCTATAACCATTGCTACACACTCCTATTTCTGCAATTGGTCTCAAATATCATCGAATAGATTTAGGCATTGAAGTGTCAGTGGTAGCCATTTAATTTTCGGACAAAAGTTGCAGTTTGCTTTTCATAGTCCCCAATTTAAATAAGCCGAATTTCGCTGGAATATACAAGTGATAGTCTGAATTTGCTATTGTCATCTTGCCAGCATGCCAACTAATTGAAAATATTTTATATCAAACGCATATCACACCTTTTTCAGTGGTGTCAATTGCTGAGATATAGCAGTAAAGCAAAACCCGAGCCATAGCAGTTGAGATTGATGATATCACAAGAGCTAACAACCACCGCTTTGTTATGTTTTAGTTGGAGATGTATGGGGAAAAATATTCTGGAAATTATTGCTTTGTTCTAACAAAGTTAGAAATACAACTTGATTTTTTTCTTCGAAAGGGCCCTAAAATAAACAAAACTAACGTCTCATTTTTTTAAACTGGTTTTGCTTTCAGAATCTTGCTCTACCTGCAGTGATATATACCTTCCAACGATCAGTGCAATAATAATCGCCATATAAATGCTGCCCATAGCTGCTTCGAATATCGCAAATCTTTTGGCAAGTATTGATAGGGGTGCAACGTCACCGAAGCCTACTGTGGTAAGGGTAACGAAACTGAAATAAAGCAAATCAGTAGTTAAAGATAATCCCGAAAACGAACCGGGAGAAATACCCTCTTGAACTGTATAGACACCAGCCCACATGACCCCAATCAAAAGATAAATAGATATAGCACAATATATCAAATTGGCTGTTATCACTTTCTGAGAAAGAAGTTCTTTCAACAATAGGACTACGATATATAAATATAAAATTGTGCCAAAACAATATCCGACCACCATTAAATAGCGATGTGTCAAAAATATGGTAAATCCGTTAAGTATCAGAAAAGGCGCAGCGATAAAGAGAATTGTAGTTGCTCGTTTCCTATCTTCTGTTAAGGCATAATAGCTGGCTAAAGGAATCATTGCTGTAAAGAGGGTGGCGATAAAGTAACCAGTTTTTCCTGTTTGGCGAATAAATGGGTTGACTAATATTACTAACATGATTGCTAAGATGATATAGATAAATCGGTTTTTCATTTTCATCTGCCCAATATCATTTAGTGTTTGGATAATCCAATAATTTGGTGGTACTTAAGAGTTAATGCTGCCGGTAACCCTGTTTGATTTCCAGCAGTAATTTATTTCGATAATCTGCATTTCAGCTGAGATTGTGATTTGATTCAAAATTAGACCAAAATATGCCAGGTTCCCGACTTTTGATTGCTTGCCCAGTATCTAGAAATAGTAAAAATTTCAGATATATAACTCATATCTTAATCCACCTTTGTTCCTTAGGATTATACGATGGCAAATTAAGTTTCAGTATTTTTTTGCTACTAGCGCGTCTCTTCTTTGGTTTTGTGTTCAATTTTTCTTTCAGTGTCTTGTGGGTTTACCGCGGGCCAACGGAATTCGGGTTAGCCAATGGCCATCAATTGCTGTTCGATGAGGCCGCGAAAAAGAGGGATCTTGTATTCGTTTTGCGCCATGGGTTCTGCGGCTTTCAGCGCCGCCGCGGCGGCCTTGGCCGCGCGATTCCGATCCAGCTGCCCTTCCTTGACGATTTTTTCCGCCTCGGCTGAGCGCCAGGGCACAGGTGCTGCGCCGCTGAGCACCACCCGGCAATCGGCCGCCTGATCCCCGCTGAACCCGATCGCAAGGGCCACTCCGGCCAGTGCGAAGTCCCAGGTGCGACGCGCCCGAACCTTGCGGTAGGAACTTCGCAGGCCGTCCGCAGGCGGCGGCAGGACAATTTCCGTTACGATTTCTGCGGGTTCGAGCACGGTTTCCCGCATATAATCTTCAGATGGCGGTATATGGAAGTTTTCCACGGCCACGGTTCGACGGTCGTTGGGCCCGGCAATCGTAACACTCGCCTGCAGGGCAACCAGGGCCGGTGCTGTATCCGAGGGATGCACGATGAAGCAGTTCTCACCGCCTAAGATGCAGTGGTAGGCGTTCTCACCATCGACGGCAAAGCATTGATCGCCGCCCTTTCGCAGGCAATGGAATTCTCCCCGGTAGTACCAGCAGCGTGGCTTCTGGCAAAGATTGCCTCCGATGGTACCCTGGTGGCGCAACTGGGGGCTGGCCACCTCGGCGGCCGCCATTGACAGCGCCCGGTACTTTGATTTGATGACCGGGTGACGGGCAACGTCCGCAATGGTTGTCAGGGACCCGATCCGAAGCCCGCCTGCCGGTGTTTTCTCGATGCCCGTCAGCTCTTTGAGCCCGGCGATGCTGACCACGGTGGTGACGTCGAAAATGTGTTCGCGAAGGCATCCAAGCAGGTCGGTGCCGCCGGCGTGTGCCCTGGCGCCGTCCAGCGACAGGTAACGAACGGCTTCATCGACTGTTCTGGCCCGCAGATAAGAAAAACTAGGTATCATGGCCTATGCCTCCTTTCTATGCTCTGCAAGCAGCCGACAGAGCTGAACCGGACTCATGGGTGTTTGGCGGACACGCACGCCCGTGGCGTGGTAAACGGCATTGGCAACGGCGGCCGCTGTGGGAATCGTGACCGGCTCGCCCAAGCCCTTTGCTCCCGTGGTGTTGGCTTCCGTATCATCGGGTTCGATGGGAAGGGAGACCATGTCTTCGGGGACATCCAGGATGGTTGGAAGCTTGTAGTCGTGCCAGTTGCGGTTAACCATTTTGCCGGTATGGTTTTTGTCGAGAATCCGGGCCTCGGTCATGGCCAGACCGATTCCCATGGTGATACCCCCGAATACCTGGTTGTCGTAGGTCAATCTGCTCATGACACGGCCGCTGTCGTGAGCGCCGAGAAAGCGGATAATCCGGACCTCGCCCGTAGCGATGTTGACCTCCACTTCGCAAAACTGGGCGGCAAAGGGATTGGTCACCTTGTTTTCAGGATTGGGACCCCGGTAACCGATGCCGACCATCACCCCCCGCTTTTTGAGACCGGAAAGTTCCGTGAAACGGATTTTCTTGGACGGGTCGATTTTCGAAACGATGCGGCCGACCCTGAAAGAAAGGGTTGCCGGATCGACCGCGAGATCCTGGGCAGCGATTTCCAGCAGCTGCTGTTTGAGACTGATGGCGGCAGCCCGCACGGCCGGTGCCTCGGTGGGCACGGTCTTGCTCCCGCCGCTCGGTGTCGCGAACTGGGTGGTGCCCGTATCGGCATGTTCGATCTGGATAATTTCCGGTTTGACGCCCAGCTCCTCTGCCACCACCAGCGCCATGACGGTTTTGGTGCCGGTCCCGAGGTCGCTGGCACCCATATTCAGATTAACGCTGCCGTCGGCAAAAAGTTTGAGGATGATCGTGGAAGGCGGCCGGCCGCCGCCCGCAATCCAGAGGGCGCCCGCCATGCCCACACCTCTGCGGATCTCCCCTTGGTTGCCGGCTGCGGCGATTTGCTCTTTCTCCTGTTTCCAACCGAAGGTCCTGGCCCCTTCTTCGAGGCAGTCCTTGAATCCGGTACTGGTATAGGCGGGCTGAGCGTCTCTGGCCTGGCTGTAGAGGGAGATATTCTTCAGGCGTATTTCCACCGGGTCCATGTCGATCGCCTCGGCCAGCGCATCCAGCATCTGCTCGAGGGCCCAGGAGCCTTGAGGGTGGCCGGGCGCACGGAAAGGTCTTGCCGGTCCGGCATTGATGTAAACGTCCGTGCAGGTCGTGCGAACGTTGGAGCATTTGTAAAGATCCCGAACCTGCCAGTCGACCAGCGAAGTGCCGCCGGCGGGGTAAGCCCCGCCCGTGCCGCTACATGCAAAATCCAGTGCGGTCAGCGTTCCATCCCTTTTGATACCCGCCTTGAGTGTCATGTTGCTGGGGGGACGGTTTCCGACTGTAAGATAGGTCTCCTCCCGGCTGAGGATCATCTTCACCGGCCGCCCGCTGATTTTTGCCAGCAGGGCCGCGATGATGGTGTACTTTCCGGCCTGGAGCTTGCTGCCGAATCCCCCGCCCATGTAATGCCCGATGACACGGACCTTGGAAAGCGGCAGATGTAAAATGTCGGCCACGTTTTTCTGGACCCGATAAACCCCCTGAGTGGATTCCCAGATGGTCAGACGATCTCCGTCCCAGCTGGCAACACAACCATGAAGTTCCATGGGGGTGTGGATTTCGCACTCGGTCCGGTAGCTCTCCTCCAGCACCACATCGGCCTCGGCAAATCCCTTGCCGACATCACCCCGTTCGTATGTGCTTGGCGGTCCGACATTGTTGCCCCCCGTGTGGATGGCCGCAACCCCCTGATCCAGAGCTATGCGCTCATCGGATACGGCCGGCAGTACCTCATAGGCCACCTCGATGGCCCGGACCGCATCCCAGGCCAGATAAGATGTTTCCGCGGCGACGGCCGCCACGGTCTCCCCCTCGAACCGGCAGTGGGGATCGAAGAGTTTTGACTTCTGTGTGATACCTCGGCTCGAATAGGTCCAGGGCAGGTCTGCCGCGGCGGTCTGGCCGCTGACGACGGCATGCACGCCGGGCATGCTTTGGGCCTTGCCGGTCTCTAAATGTTTAACCCGTGCGTGGGGATGGGGACAGCGCAGAATGGCCCCGTAAAGCATGTTGGGCAGCGACACATCCGACGGATAGATTGCCGAACCGCTCACCCGCTCATAGGCGTCCACTCGGGGGACGGCCTTGCCGACAATCCGGGTCTCCTTCCAGGGTGTTGGAGGTTCACCCGGCCGGGGGGTCTCCGGGATCGGAAGCCCCTCCACATAATAAAGCTCTTTTTCCTGGTCCGTCACGATACACCTCCCTTGGCGGCTTTAAGTTTGGCCGCCCGGCCGACCGCTTTATAGATATGGGCATAGGCACCGCAGCGGCAAAGGTTTCCGCTCATGGCCCGGCGAATTTCATCCGGATTCGGTGTCGGATCGCGGCGCAACAATCCCTCGGTCGACATGATCTGCCCCGGAGTGCAGTAGCCGCACTGAAAGGCATCCTGCTCTAGAAAGGCCTGCTGGACGGCACCGAGCCTTTCACCGTGCATAAGGCCTTCGAGGGTCACAATCTGGGTTTCCTGCGCTTCGACCGCCAGGGTCAGGCAGGCATAGCGGGGCACTTCATCGATTAAGACGGTGCAGGCGCCGCATTCACCCCTTTCACAGCCCACCTTGGTTCCGGTGAGGCCGAGCTTCGCACGCAAAACGTAAAGAAGCGACCAGCGGGGTTCTACGACGAGACTGCGGCGAAGCCCGTTGATGAAGAGATTCACCTTGACAATCACCTCAGGCTTGATGACCTCGGCTTCTGCGGTGCCACGGCCTGTCAGCGCATCCGAGGCGGCCGCTATTGCCGCACCACTGCCCATGGTTTTGAGAAATTTACGGCGCGTGACCCCTAGACCAAATCCGGTTTTTTTTTCGTCATGGTCATGATCGTTTTTCATGGAGTTCCTCCGTAAGAATGTTGAAAGAAATAAGCGTATTGACGCTGTGAAATGATGAAATGAATAAGGATCTGGATTCGTATCGGCAGCCTACGGAAGTCCTTAGTTTGGCTGCTTTTATTTTAGCCAGGTTTTTGGTGCTGTGGTGCATCGTGCTTGCAACACACCGCCGTGAATGAGCCCTTCAGTTCGATACAACCGGAAAGCCTGCATTGGACCAAGCAAAGATGCCGCCGGCCAGAGATTTCGCTTTGGCATACCCCGCCTGCTTCA
>JARFPZ010000101.1 GCA_029288035.1 Desulfosarcina sp. | reverse complement strand
ACATTTCTGATGGATTTGGGTGTCGACGTTTCAAAACTTCGCACCATAAGCTATGGCGAGGAGCGCCCCTTAGATCCCCAGCAGACAGAAAGTGCCTGGGCAAAAAACAGACGTGCCCACTTCGTTATTGAAGAATAAATGGTGCTGATCACCACCGGCGGCATACCGCAACATTACGAATTCATTGAAGAATTGAGTAAATTTCGGCAAATTATATTTGTTATGCCGGGAGCCGGCCCGGTAATGAAAAGGGTCGAAAATTTGATCATTTTGCCCCATCGTTCCGATTTTTACCATCCTGACCTGGTCAATGCGGCCGACGCGGTCATCGGAAAGGTCGGATATAGTACCCTATCCGAGATTTACCACGGGGGAGTGCCGTTCGGATACGTGGCACGATCTAATTACCGGGAATCCGAATCAATGGTGGAATTTATTAAAAAGCAGATGCCGGCCATTGCAGTGAAAGAGTCGGAATTCAGCGATGGAAAGTGGACTGCCAAACTTGCGGATCTGCTGGATCTTGCGCCCCTAAAACACAACATCTCCAATGGCGCCGAACAGATCAGCAGATTTATCGAAGATTTGTTGTCATGATTAAGCGGATTGTATCAGGTGGTCAAACAGGAGTTGATCGGGCAGCCTTGGATGTAGCCATCAAACTTGGCATCGCCCATGGCGGCTGGATCCCCCGGGGAAGATTAACTGAAAACGGTCCATTGCCACAAAAATATCATCTGGAAGAGACTTCGAGTTCCCGATATTCCGTGCGAACGAAAAAAAATGTCGTCGATACCGATGGGACCTTGATCCTATCTCACGGTGAATTGACCGGGGGAACCGAATATACCCGGGAAATGGCCATCAGACACGGCCGACCCTGGCTTCATATTGACCTTGTTCAGATGGCGGCTTTTCATGCTGCCACCGCCATCAACCATTGGGTCCAAGAAAAAAAAATCGAAATCTTAAATGTTGCCGGAGCGCGTGCAAGTGAAGATCCAGCCATATACACGGACACATTGAACATCCTGGAAAGTGTCTATTATCTTGGCTTGGTTGAAACCAACATGACCGGAGACAATAAGGTCATAAACCCACTGCAGTTGCACCTGAAACAAACACAAAAAAAACCACAGAGCGTGGCGGAGGCGGTTGAAGATTTAATATCGAAATTGACATTAAAGGATAAAACTAGGGTTGCCAACCTGTCGCGAAGCGAGTTGCCCGGCCTTCAACTAAGTTTGGGGGCGTATATCATGGACCACTTCGGTTTGCTGTCCGGAAACCAGGAATTGGTGAAATCCTGCCGATCGCTATCCAATGAGAAATTGAAGCATGCAGAAGATGCCGCTAACGTCATAATGAACGCATTGTGGCAAAAACTACAGCAAACGCACAAATTTAGAGTAATTAAATAATAATAGGGTTCTAGGTTCAGAGGTTCACAGTTCAAGGTTCGAAATCAGCGACCACCAGCACCCTGAGCTTGTGAACGCTCACACTTTTTCTATGTTTAAATTTTTTTGCGAGAAAACCCGATGCAATCCCAAATTACAATTCCACTGTTTCCTTTAGGACTGGTCTTACTGCCGCAAATGCCCCTGCCGTTGCATATATTCGAAGAACGCTATAGGTTAATGATCGGGAAATGTCTGGAGAAGAACAAGGAATTCGGCATCGTTTATTTCAACGGAAGCGATATTCAGGCAATCGGCTGTACGGCAAGTATCCAGCAGGTTCTGAAGCGATATGATGATGGCCGCTTGGATATCTTGACTCGGGGGGAAAATCGTTTTGAGATCAACGAAATGTATGACCACAAACCGTATTTGGAGGCGAGAGTGCGTTTTTTCGATGATAAATTGGAAGAGAATACAGCCGCCTGTCAAAGGCTGGCGGACAACGGCCTGAATCTTTTAAAACAATTTGCCGGACTCTCCGGGCTGCAGGGTGAATATGGTTTTGCCGATATGATGGACGTCAAATCCATCTCATTTTTAATTGCAGGCTGCGAAGGATTTAGTTTCCAAGAAAAACAGAAATTTCTTGAAATGTCCTCCACCCAAGAACGTCTGGAAAAAAGCGTCGGAGCGCTCACAAAAATCATTGAGCGCACCGCAATTACCGCAGAAATTCAAAAAATTATCGGTGGCAACGGGAATATGACGCGATTTTCCGGCCTACAGGCGGGAGACTACATCAAAAAAGGCGATTGAATCCTAAATCCTTACGGTCCCTGCAAAAAGCTATCAGGAAAAAGCCGCAAAAAGCCTAAAACCGTGGATACTTACTTTATAGGCTGCACCGGATCCTTAAGGCCGCCCTGGATAACCTGAAAAGGCCTTGGAAACTCCCGGAATGTGATGGGTTGATGATATCGAATGCCTGCCCCGTAATTATACAGAACAACTGCTGCGCTAATTTCTTCACACCACCTGACTTCGGCAAAGCGAATCTCCGGTAAAGAGGATCCGGCTAAATCTGATAGCCAAATGTTCACCCGCGTACCGGAGAAAAGGGAAAGGTCTGATTCAATGTAGATGCCGTGCAAACTGTAGTTGTACATCCGGGCATTAAAATGAACACCTGTACCGCACTCCTCGAGAACAACAGGAAGTTCATAGCGAAACCGCACAATATCTCTTTTTTCAGATTTTGTGCGCATGGTATGTGTACCTGAGGTTGGCACGCATCAGTGTGTTCCTATCTCAGATCTCGATTTACATTGCTGAAAAATTGGGTTGAATCCTTTAATATGAAGCGATGGTACGAAAGTTTGACAATCAGGATACTAGTTGTTGGATTTTAGAAAAAGAGCCGCTCGCGCAGAGCAGACGCTTGCCCCGCGTGTCCCTTTTCTTCTATTTATAAAATCGACAGACTACCTCGATAATCCAGTATCAAGCATCCAGTATCCAGCATCTTGATTAATATGGTAATCAGTATCCGTCGGTTGTAACCTTTGAACCCCTGGCCCAGACCTGGCATGTCAAGATGTGGTGGTAAAAAGCTTTATCTGTAAAATATGAAAATAGTTGCATAGCCGCATCCTGTCGCGCCAGGGCGGGCTTGAACCCCGAACCAGGAACCGCTCCAGCCTAAGCATATTTATCATTGAAAATACGACGGCGTTCAATTCTTTTTCGCATTTTTTGATACTGCAGATTTCTGCGATCGATACCACTTCTGCGATACCTCAGGTTTCTCCTTTCCGGAAAATGCTCGGATGAAGAAAAGCGACGACGATCCGGCAGAAGCCGTCGCCCGCCTCTGTCTTTCGGGTTGACGGCATCCTCTGAGTGAGTCATTTGAGCGTTCGGCACATTTTTCTCAGGCATGTGTTTCCATTTTCGCTACGCCGTTTGAGAACAGATTATATATGAATATTTACAGATGTTTATTTTTTTTGTCAAGGAAGAAACCACTTAGGTATTAAGTGAATCCGGGTTAGGATCCGAAGAGAAGTCTCGCATGGCCTGTTTAATTTGCTCACGGGTTTCTTTTGAAAGGGAAGGAAAACGGTCAACGACGTCTTCGTGAAGATCTTCGAGATCGACGGCATGTCTCAAGATCTGTAGTTGCTTTTTGAATCGATTACAATATTTGCACATAAGAAGGTGGATAGCAATTAACAGGCGCTGATGAATCGGAAGATTTCGATCCATGGATTCAGATACCATCATAGATACTTTTTTACAATCAAACATCCAATGTGACATATAAATTCCTAGTGTTCTGTGTTAAGCCAGCTATTTTCAAGGCACCGCCGTAACCACATCCGGGCCCTGTAAAGCATAACCCAACTATTTGTCGCCGAAATATTTAAAAGCTTACAGATTTCATCAGTGCTGAGACCATCGATCTCGCGCATCATAAACGCCTCCGCTTGGCGCTCGGGCAGTTCAGCTAAACACTGGTATAAGATATTCATGAATTCTTTCTGCTCATATAACTTCATGGGATCGATGGCCCACTTGGAGGGACGAATTCGCCAATCACCTTTATCATTAAAGCTGGAATCTACAGGGTCGTTGGCGGTTGCGTCTAACATGGACTCAACTTTATCCGATGCATGCTCCCGGGCCTGTTTGCGAAAGTGATCAACGATTTTGTGCTTCAGGATCGCAACGAGCCATGTTCTGGCAGTTGAGCGACCCTGAAAATTTTTCCTCGCTTTTAAAGCCGCAAGAAAGGTTTCCTGGACCAAATCCTCTGCGATTGAAGGATCTTTAATCCTGGAGAGGGTGAAATGATAGAGAACATCTCCATACTGGTCCACCCAACTTTCCGGATTTTCTATTTGGTTGTTGATCTCCGCTCGCTGTTTAGTCATACCAGTTTTTTAATCGCTTCAATTGCGGCTTCATAATTCGGTTCTTCGGTTACCTCTTTGACCAGTTGACGGTACTGAACCGTGCCCTGCTTGTCCACAACAAAGACCGCCCTGGCAAGCAGACGCAATTCTTTGATCAAGACGCCGTAGGCCTCACCAAAGGCCGCGTCGCGGTGATCGGAAAGCGTCGACACCTTATCCACTCCGGCGGCACCGCACCAGCGCTTTTGCGCAAATGGCAGATCCATGCTGATGGTCAGAATAACAACATCATCACCGAGTTTGCCGGCCTCATCATTAAACCTCCGAGTTTGGATGTCGCAGACCGGCGTGTCCAGAGAAGGTACAATGGACAGCACACAAATCTTGCCTTTAAAGGAAGAAAGTCTGACCGGGTTCAAATCATTGTCCAATACTTCGACGTCCGGAGCTGAATCTCCTATTGATAGTTCAGGACCGACCAAGGTTAACGGGTTGCCCTTCATGGTAGTTGCGCCACTATGCTCTTGCATTGTCCTTCTCCTTTCTGGATGTATTGTTTGAATTGTGCTTGGTTTTTGGGAGTGATAAAAAAATATACTGCAGACCGATAAATGAAGGATGCTCAAAGTGTATACCAACATCAATCAGTTCTTATCAAGTCAATATAAGACTGTTTTACTTCAAATCAAGGGTATTTAGGGTTGATGCATGATTACGAATGGAAAGTGAAAACCATAAATCGATATTAATTATTGCAGCTGTCTTGACTCCAGCTTAACCAACCATAGCTTTATGTAAGCTTTTTGGAACAGACACGACCACAGTATAAAACTGAGGTGATGAAGATCATTTACAACGTGGCTTTAATTCTCAACCGGTCTTTGTTCCGTTAGATTAAATCTTATGAGGAATAAAAACAGCAAGGACAACAAAATGAAGATCAAACGAATTTTATTGGCATTTTTAATGTCATTCTATATGTCCACCGGTACCGCCGGCCTGCAGGTCTTCGCAGCCACCGAGCCTGCCGTGGATAACAGACTTTACGCTGAATTGCTAAAAAAGTACGTCAGGGCTGGGAAAGTTAATTATGCGGGATTCCAAAAAGAAGAGGCGAAGTTGGACCGATATCTTAAAATCCTTGAAAATGTTGACCCTGCACGACTTCCTCGCGACGAACAGTTTGCCTTCTATGCCAATGCCTATAACGCCTGGACCATAAAATTGATTTTAAGCGGCTATCCCGATGTCACGTCCATCAAAGATCTGGGAAGCCTGCTCAAAAGCCCTTGGAAAAAGAAGATCGTGCGCATTGCCGGGGAGGTAATATCCCTGGACCATGTTGAGCACGAAATCCTTAGACCGCGCTACAAGGACCCCCGGGTTCATTTTGCCATTAACTGTGCTGCAAAAAGTTGCCCGCCGTTGCGTTCGGAGCCTTTCAGTGGGGCTATTTTAGACCAACAACTAGATGATTCGACCCGGTCCTTTATCAATGATCCGAAAGGCTACCGGCTGGAAGACAATGAGCTTTATGTCAGCCGGATTTTCAAATGGTTCTCAGAGGATTTCAACGATGATATCTACGGTTTTTTCCTTAAGTACGCCACCGGAGACCTTGCTAAAGAATTGGAAGCTAAATCGGGCCGGATCGTCGTCAAATATTTAGACTACGATTGGTCTCTGAATGGAATATAGGCGGAAAGAACAAATGAAGTTTCATATGAGGAAGGCGAGTTGCTAATTCCTGAACACTGAAACCTGAAACCTTTGGTAAAGGATAATCATATGCCAATTTACGACTACGACATTGGCGTCATCGGCGGCGGTGCAGGCGGTTTAACGGTTACCGCCGGAGCCGCTCAGCTGGGGGCCAAAACACTTTTGGTTGAAAAGGAAAATGAACTGGGCGGCGATTGTCTTCATTTCGGTTGTGTGCCCAGCAAAACACTTTTAAGATCCGCCTATGTTTACCATTTAATGAAAAATTCTCAAAAATTCGGACTGCCGCCAGTGGAAGTATCGCCGGTGGATTTTAATGAAGTTTCTAAGAGAATAAAATCGGTCATCGGCGCCATCCAGCACCATGATTCAAAGGAACGCTTTTGCAGACTTGGCGCCCAGGTCGAGTTCGGCCAACCCACTTTCACCGATGAACACAGCATTCGATTGGACGACAACTCCTATTCCGCCAAAACCTGGGTAATAGCGACCGGCTCATCCCCCGCAGCCCCGCCCATCAAAGGGCTGGCCCAGACGAACCACATCACCAATAAGGAAATTTTCTACCTCGATCATTTGCCCGAATCGATGATTATTCTGGGAGGCGGACCCATCGGCGTTGAGATGTCCCAGGCATTTTGTCGGCTGGGAACCAAAGTTTCCGTGGTGGATATGGCACCGCAGATTCTGGTGAAAGAAGATTTGGATATGGCAGAGGCGGTCAAAGAAGTTCTTCGTTCAGAGGGCGTCGAATTCTATCTCAATTGCTCAATCGAAGAAGTCAAGGATCTGGGCCGGGAAAAGGAAGTCATGGTCAAGACCAGCCAAGGCGGCTTAGTGAGCCTGAAGGCCGAAACCATAGTGGCCGCTCTGGGAAGGGCAGCCAACGTCAGTGGTCTCGGGCTGGAAGATATCGGGGTCGAATTCAGCCGTCAAGGGATAAATGTAGACAACCGTCTCAGAACAAATATCAAACATATTTATGCGGTTGGTGATGTCAATGGCGGCTTTCAGTTTACCCATGCGGCCGGCTATGAAGGCGGCATTGTGGTAAGCAATGCCGTCTTTCGTCTACCCCGCAAAGTTGATTACAGGTTTTTGCCCTGGTGCACCTACACCGATCCCTCCTTGGGCAGTATCGGCATGAATGAAAAAAGCGCCGCTGCGGCCGGAATCGGATTTAATGTTTGGACGGAAGAATTTAAGGATAACGATCGCAGTCTGGCCGAAGGTGAGACGGTCGGTAAGATTAAGATGATCCTTGACGATAAAGAAAAACCGATCGGCATTCAGATCTTGGGGCCCCACGCCGAAGAGTTGCTCAACGAGTGGGTGGCCGTTTTAAACGGGAAGGTGAAACTTTCCACATTGGCGTCAGCAATACATCCCTATCCGACCATCGGGGAGATTAATAAAAAAGTGGCCGGCTCATATTTTTCGCCAAAAATATTCTCGGAAAAAGTACAAAAAGGGTTAAAATTCTTCTTCCATTTGAAGGGCAGAGCTTGTGCGGAAGAAACCTGCAGCGAATAACCGCCGGCAATCGATCAGAGGCCGGCGGTAAATCTATGTATCTTTCCTCTCGTTTTCCATTGGCTGTACAGGAGTAAATTAAAATGGAACCAGCTGATAGTAACATACCTGAGAATCGCAAAAAGGCGCTGATGAAAGCAATATTTTTGCTGATCTTTATTGTGGCGGCCATCCTTCTGGTGCGATTTACCCCGATCAAGCATTACTTGACCGCCGAAGCACTGGGTCGTTTTTTAGACGGCGCCGGCTTCTGGGGCCCGCTGATTTTCATTTTGATTTATGCGGTTGGGGTCTGTATGTTTTTGCCGGGAACCTTGCTGACCGGTCTGGGCGCTGCGATTTTTGGGGCCTACGGGGGGTTTGTCTATGTATGGTTTGGTGCTATGGCAGGCGCCAGCGCCGCCTTTCTTATCGGACGTACGCTTGGCAGGGAATTTGCCTCCTCATTGATCGGTGACAAGCTTAAAAAATATGACGACGGCATCGAGCGCAACGGATTTGCCACCGTGCTATATTTGCGGCTGGTGTATTTTCCTTTCACCCCCATGAATTTCGGCATGGGGCTGACGAAGGTGCATTTTCGCGACTATTTTTTCGGCACCGGCCTGGGAATCATTGTCGGAACATTTATTTTTACGTTTTTCATCGGAACACTAAAAGAGGTTTGGGTATCCGGTAACTGGTCAGAACTGATTTCCTTTAAAGTTTTCTTCTCGATTGCCCTGTTCGTCTTTTCATTCTTTATTCCTAAAATCATTAAAAAGATCAAAGGGGTTTGATTCACGGCCTGACGGTTATGGATGAGATCCTGGAATTGCAGTGGACGAGGCATGATAATGGTGCTATAGCATCAATTATTATAATCGAAAACATTGTGCGACAAAAGGAGAGACATCATGACAAGCGAAGGGCAAATTGTAAAAGGCCAAGACGGATCGTGAAAGGTACCCGAAGTGCCCATCATTTCCTTTATCGAAGGTGACGGAATAGGGCCGGACATTTGGCGGGCATCTCAACTGGTAATGGACAATGCCGTGCGAAAAGCATATGGCGGCAAGCGACGCATCAACTGGTTAGAAGTGCTGGCTGGGGAAAAAAGTTTTTCAGGAAACAGGCACCTGGCTTCCAGACGATACCCTGGATGCCATCGAAAAAAACGTGGTGGCGATAAAGGGACCGATGACCGCCCCGGTGGGAAAGGGGATACGAAGCCTCAATGTTGCCATCCGACAAAAGCTTGACCTTTATGCCTGTGTGCGGCCGGTCAAATACATTGATCAGGTGCCGAGCCCCATGAAACATCCGGAAAACATCGATATGGTGGTCGTCAGGGAAAATACCGAAGATCTCTATGCCGGCATCGAATACCAGGCCGGCAGCCCGGAAGCCGACAAACTCAGGGTGTTTTTAAATGAACAGATGGGCACCTCTCTGGCGGAAGAAACCGCGCTGGGTATCAAACCTATGAGCGCGAAAAATACCAAACGGCTGGTGGCTGCGGCCATTGCCTATGCCATCGATAATGATCGTTCGACTGTTACGTTGATGCACAAGGGCAACATCATGAAATTTACCGAAGCCGCTTTTGCCAAATGGGGCTACGAAGTTGCCCGGGAAAAATTCGGCGATCACACCATCACCGAGAGAGAACTCTACGATGACTACCAAGGGAAATTACCTGCCGGAAAAGTATTAATCAAGGACCGTATTGCCGACATGCTATTCCAGCAGGTCCTGCTGAGACCCGACGAATTTGACGTGATTGCCACACCCAACCTAAACGGTGACTATATTTCGGATGCATTGGCCGCCCAGGTGGGTGGGCTGGGGATGGCACCCGGTGCAAATATCGGCGATCGCTGTGCTGTTTTTGAGGCCACCCACGGAACCGCACCTAAATACGCCGGTCTGGACAAGGTCAATCCCAGCTCCTTAATTCTGTCGGGGGCCATGATGCTCGACTACATGGATTGGCGGCAAGCCTCCGCGTTAATTCGGCAAGCGCTGCAGGCCACCATTAAATCCGGTACGGTCACCTACGACCTGGCCCGTCAAATTGAAGGTGCCAAGGAAGTGAAATGTTCGGAGTTTGCCCGGGGCATTGTGGAACATATGGACTGATTTATCTCGGGTGTAAGGACAGTACCTTCTAAACGAAATGATATTCATTATTCAATCATTTGAAGGGGGGACAATGAAGGGCGTAAAGCCAAATCCTCGGATTCATTTCTATCTTAAGTTAATCGGTATGCTCATCATTGCAGCAGTCTTGAATTTAGCCCCTCAGGCTAATGCCCTCACCTGGTCACAAGTCCTGGAACGCGCCCGCGGCCAAACGGTAGACTGGTTTATGTGGGGTGGGTTTCCCGCTACCAACGCCTATGTCAATGGCTATGTCGTCCCGCGTGTCAGGGAGTTGTACGGTGTCAAACTGCGCCAGGTGCCGGTCAAAGACATTTCCGAGATCGTCAGCAAACTGCTGGTCGAACAGCAAGCCGGTAAAAATGAGGGGGGTGAGGTTGATTTAATGTGGATTAACGGCGAAAATTTCCGTACCTGCAAAAAAAACAATCTTCTTTACGGGCCGTTTGCCGACCGACTGCCCAACCAGAAGCTTGTCGATTGGACCCGCCCATCGGTTTACAACGACTTTGGCGAACCCGTGCAGGGATTGGAATCTCCTTGGGGCAGTGCTCAGGTGGTGATGATTTACGATTCCCGGCGCATTCCAAGTCCGCCGCAAACCATGGGGGACTTGCTGGACTGGATTCGCAAACACCCCGGTCGTTTTACTTATCCGGCCCCTCCCGATTTTACCGGTTCGGTGTTTGTTCGCCATATCTTCTATCACGTGTCCGGCGATGCCGCCTCTTGGCAGGGTGAATTTGATGAAAAAAGATTTGAAGAGGCTGAAAAAAAAACCTATATGCTTTTAAAGGAGATCGCCCCCGGTCTATGGCGTCAGGGTATGACCTATCCGGAAAATCCCATCCGGCTGGCCCACCTGCTTGCCGACGGAGAAGTCGATTTTGCCATTAGTTATCACCCGGCCGAAGCTTCTAAAATGATTCTTGACGGTCTGTATCCTGAGACAGTGAGAACCTTTGTGTTTAAAGAGGGGACCATCAGCAACACCCATTTTGTGGCCATTCCGTTTAACGCTGCCGCCAAAGAGGGCGCGATGGTGGTGGCTGATTTTCTGATATCACCCGAAGCTCAGCTGAAAAAAGCGGATCCGGAAGTTTGGGGGGATTTTCCGGCCATCGATATCGAGCGTCTTGATGCAACCTGGCAGGAAAAATTCAATTCGCTGCCCCGGGGAATTGCGACCTTGTCCGATCGGGAGCTACAAACCCACCAACTCCCGGAACCGCCATCGGAAATTTTGATCCGACTGGAAAAAGGCTGGGAAAAACATGTACTTAAGAAGAGATGACCGTTCAGGGGTTCAGAGGTTCAGGGTTCACCGTTCGGCGCGACCATAACCTTTGAGCCCTAAACCTCCGAATCCGTGAATGCTTACAGGTGAGGAAACAGAAATAGCCATTAAAGATCTAACATCGAATATATGAAAACAAATGAAATAAAATGCGGAGCGGAGCGACATCATTATTCGATGTTCAACGTTGAACGTTCGATGTTCGACGTTCGTCTTTTAAAACGACCCCGAACCTTTGAACGCTTACACAAGTGAACACTTACCCCAAAAGTTTATCAGGCAATACGGACGCTCGCACCAGAGAAAGCACCAGCCTTTCGACAACAGGCGTGTTGGTTGCCCCTGCGCTACTGGTTGTTGTGGTTCTATTCGGCGGCGGACTCGTGCTGGGTTTAATTCAATGCCTGACGAATTTTCCGGCTGCCGCCCCAGACAGTTTGACATTTGAACATTTTGTAAACGTGCTCTCTGATCCGGACTTTTTACACAGCTTGATGTTGACCTTGTATATATCGACGACATCCACCGCCATCGCCGCTGTCCTCAGCATTCTGTTGGCGCTGGTTTTGCTTTCCCTTTCGGTGAAGTATCGTTTCGTTCATTTTATTTTCCAAATTCCATTGACGGTGCCGCATCTGGTAATTGCCGTCGCCGTGGTATTTATGCTGTCGCCCACTGGGTTTTTTTCCCGGTTGGCCCTCAAATTCGGTCTGATCGATTCATCTGCTTCCTTTCCGCTGCTGATCAACGATCACCGGGGAGTCGGTATTATATTAGCGTATGTTTGGAAAGAAATCCCCTTCATTACCTTAATGATCCTTTCGGTGCTGCGCAACACGGGCGTGGAATTGCTCGAGGTGGGCCGAACCCTGAAAGCAGGTCCCTGGCAGAGATTTAGATATATTACCCTGCCGACCATATCGCCCAGCTTGGGCGCCGCCTGTTTGATCGTCTTCGCCTACACCTTCGGTGCCTTCGAAATACCCTTTCTTTTAGGGCAAACCTATCCCATGATGCTGCCGGTGTGGGCGTACAAAAATTATAGTGACGTGGACCTGTTGGCCAGGCCTGAAGGCATTGCCACCGGAATAATTATTGCCGGGGTTATCATCGTTGCCATCGTGCTTTCCCAGGCCCTGATCCAGGCTGCCAGACGCCGCGGGGCGGTATTGTGAGACCAATCAAGCAAAATCTCATTTCCACAGCGGTAATTGCGACGGTTGGGCTGCCGTTTGCAGTTTTGCTGATCTGGTCTTTTTCCAATAGCTGGTTTTACCCGGAATTGTGGCCCCGGCAGTGGGGAATTAGAGCCTGGAATTACGTGTTTGGCACCGCCGGTTTTCAGATCATGGCTGCACTGGTCCAGAGTGTGCTGGTTGCCGTGGTAACCGCCCTGATCTCAGTGGCGATCGGCATACCTGCAGGCAGAGCGTTGGGATTATATGAATTTAAGGGTAAAGATCTGATATCCGTCATATTGACCCTTCCGGTGATCGTACCCCCCCTGTGCGTGGCCATGGGATTGCATCTTTGGTTCATCAAGCTGGGGTTGGCGTCAACCTTTTTGGGGGTTGTTCTGGTACATCTGACATTTTGTCTGCCCTATTCGGTTTTCGTCTTGTGGGGCGTCTTCTCAAATTACAACCCGGACTACGAAGGGCAGGCCCGCTCACTGGGTGCCTCCTCCTGGAAAGTTATTGTCCGGGTAATGCTGCCGCTGACGTTTCCCGGCCTTGTGGTCGCCGCTTTATTCTCATTTTTATTGTCCTGGAGTCAGTATCTGAGCACCCTGATTATCGGCGGCGGCAGGATAACAACCCTGCCTATTTTACTGTTTGCTCTTATGGGCAGTGGCGACCGGCCCGTGGCCGCTGCGGTGAGCATCGTTTTTGTGGCACCGGCCTTTGTTGCGCTGTTATTCAGTGCCCGGTATCTGGGTGGAAAAAGCATTGCAGGGATACGATAATGGGCGATCTGATACTGAAAAATCTTACTATCCGCTATGGCGGAGAAACGGTTGTCAACGATTTCAATCTTGAGGTCCGAAATGGTGAGATGGTCTCACTGCTGGGACCCAGCGGTACCGGCAAAACCACGGTGCTCAAAACTATTGCCGGCCTAATTAAGCCGTCAAAGGGCGAAATTTTCATCGACGGTCAACCCGTCCATGATCTGGCCCCCGAAAAGCGCAGTGCCGTCATGGTGTTTCAAAAAACCTTGCTGTTTCCGTTTCTAAACGTGGAACAAAATATTGCGTTCGGCTTACGAATGCAGGGACACAAGGAAGCGGATGCCAGACGCCGCATCGAACAGATCTTGCAGCTGACGGAGCTTACCGGCCTGGGACGGCGCAAAGTTCATCAACTATCCGGCGGGCAACAGCAGCGGGTGAGTCTGGCCAGGGCCCTGGTTCTTAAACCGGCCGTGTTACTGCTGGATGAACCGCTGAGCAATCTGGATGCAAACCTGCGCCAGCAGATGCGGGAATTAATTCAGGACATCCAGGCCGAGACCCGAATCACCACGCTGTTCGTCACCCATGACCAAGCCGAGGCCTTGATGATTTCCCACCGGGTGTGCCTGCTGTTAAACGGACGGCTGCGTCAGACGGGCAAACCGCGGGAGCTTTTTTATCTCCCGGCCGATCCCGAGGTGGCACGTTTTTTCGGCGGCTGCAATTTTATCCAAGGCAGGGTAAAAAATGGTGTATTCCGCTCGGAGTTTTGCAACGTTCCGGTACCGCAGGCAAACGGCAACGGTCATTTGCGGACGGCTACCATTCGCCCGGAAGACATTTTGTTGTCTCCTGATGCAAATTATGATCTGCACGGAAAAATAGCCAAAACGAATTTTGAAGGCAGCGCCACCCGAATCTGGGTAAATTGCCGGGAAAACCGTTTTGTGGTTCTCACCTCCGACAACGATTACACCCCCGGCCAGAGCGTCCGCATCCATCTGCCGCCGGATAAAATCCGGATTTTTCCCTGCGAGACGGAATCCGCTTGAAATTCGGGACACAGATTCGCTCAGATCTCCATGGATCTTAAAAAATGACAATGAATTTGATGAATGACATGTTGCCCCAAGTGTCCGCTTATCTGGACCATAGAGACTGGGACGACGTACCCGTCATGAAGGGCCGTAAATTTTCGGTCAGTCCGCTGGCCCAGGGCGAATATAATCTGAACTATTTAATTTCTTCAGATTCTCTCCAGCTCGTCTTCCGGGTGAACATTGGAACCCAGATCAACCGGGATGATCAAATCCTATACGAGTACAGGGCGCTAGAGCTACTAGCGCAAAGCGGGGTCACCCCCAGACCCTATTTTGTGGACGATACACGGCAGGTGTTCGAGCAGGGTATCCTGATTATGGAATACCTGCCGGGCGAACCCATGGATTACCACCGTGATTTATGGGATGCGGCCGGGCTTTTTACAAAAATCCATCAAATCGCCGTAACGGAGGAGAAAAACCATCTCATCCGCGAGGAAGCGCCCTTGACCTTGATCTACGAGGAGTGCGCCGGACTTCTGCGGCAGTACTTTGATTCGGATCTGGCGCAACCTGAAATCCGGGATTATTTAATGGAGTTAATAGAATGGGCCGAGGCCGCCCGGTCGCAGGAAACCTTTTACCAGCAGGACCCCTGGCCCTGTATCGTCAACACGGAAGTCAACTCGGGCAACTTCATTGTCAACCGCCGGCAGGAAACGATTCATCTGGTCGATTGGGAAATGCCTCGCTGGGGAGACCCCTCCCAGGACCTGTGCCACTTCTGTTCTCCCCTGACAACCCTGTGGAAAACAAACTGGAGAATGACCAGGGAGGAAAAACGCAGGTTTTTAAAAACCTACAGCCGACATCTACGGGATCGGCATCTGCGGGATACCTTGATGGAACGGGTACGACTGCGCGACCCCTTTGTCTACCTGCGCGGAATCTCCTGGTCCGCCATGGGCTGGGTGGCGTACCAGACCCGGTTTTCAGGTATGAAAAACCCGGACACCTGGGCCAAACTGCAGCAATACATGAATCTTGAATTCATTCGCTCCCTGTTCGATCCGTTTATCCAGAATAAATCATGAGAACGAAAATTTCATGGGTTTATCTTAAATATAAAGCTTATTTCAGTTTGATAGAGGGATTCCGTGGTTAGGTTGAAAAAAATATTAATATGCAGCGATCTGGATCGAACCATTATTCCGAATGGCTATCAGGAAGAATCGGCTCATGCGCGTGCCGTGTTTCGTCAGCTTGCCGAAGACTCAAATATTTTTCTGGCATATGTCAGCGGGCGTGACAAGAAACTCATCCTCGATGCAATTGAAGAATTTTATCTGCCAATGCCGGATTATGCAATTGGCGATATCGGGACTACCCTTTACCGAATAATTAATGACAACTGGCAATTGTCGGAGGACTGGAGCGATGAAATCGGCCAAGATTGGAAAAGTTTGGCGAGGGGGAATCTATCAGAATTTTTGGAGGATATGGAAGAAATACGACTTCAAGAATCTGAAAAACAGAAGCAGTATAAAGTGAGCTTTTACACAGATCAAAATGTTGATCCTCAGCTATTGATAAAAAATATTCGCGACGTCTTAGCGGAAAAGGATGTCCGTGCGAATATCATTTGGAGTGTTGATGAAATCAGCACCGACGGTTTGTTGGACATTATCCCACCTCGCGCGAACAAGCTGCATGCCATTCAATTTCTTATGCAGCAAGAGCACTTTCCCGAGGATCGAACCGTATTTGCAGGCGACAGCGGCAACGATCTGGATGTATTAACCAGCGGTCAGCAGACGATTTTGGTAAAGAATGCAACGGAAGATATTCGTAAAGAAGCAATTAAAAAACTTTCCGAAAAAAATTTAACAAATCGTCTGTACTTACCACGGGGAAATTTTTTCGGCATGAATGGCAATTACGCTGCCGGCGTAATGGAGGGGCTTGCGTCTTTTATACCCGAAACGCGTGCTTTGATTGCCAAGGCAGTGGAAAAAATCAAATAAGCCTTTTGAAGGCATAACAAAAACATAAGGTTTAAACAACCTAACAGCAGGGAGCATAATTGGCTCGATTTGATCTGGACGACCTACAGGTAGATGATGTTCACCCGACCGGAAGTGTAAATATCGAGTTGGATAAAAGCGGTGCCCCCAAATTTGACATCATCTCTGACGTGGCCTATGATTAATTTTTGACTCATCAACATTTTACAAGCCTTTCAAATCTCTATTTTTTAAAAAGGTTGAATCTATGACACCTCAAATGTACCATATTCAAATGTTTAGTGTACATGGTTTGCTTCGAGCAGAAAACATGCAACTGGGACATGATGCCGACACTGGCGGACAGATTAAATATGTTGTTGAGCTCTGCAATGCACTAAGTCAATTTGAAAATGTTAAGCAGGTGGAGCTGTTTACCCGCTTAATTCACGACAAAGCCATATCCGAAGACTACGCCCGTCCCGTCGAGCGGGTTAACGACAAATTCAGCATTGTTCGCATTCAGTGCGGCGGCAAAAAGTACATACGCAAGGAAATGATTTGGCCCCATCTCGATGAATATGTGGATAAAACAATTAAATACATCAAGCGCCAAAACGCTATTTCCGATATTGTCCATGGCCATTATCCCGATGGGGGTTATGTCGCGATGCAATTGGCTGAAATATTTGGCACTCCGTTCGTGTATACCGGCCATTCCTTAGGCCGCTCGAAATTGGCACAACTAATTAATGAGGGCATGAAAGAAAAAGACATTAGAAAAAAATATAAAATCGATTATCGGATCCAGATGGAAGAAGAGGTATTGAAGAAAGCTGATTTGGTCATTACCAGTACCCATCAAGAGTTGACCGAACAATACGGACAGTATCATAATAAGGACATACCCAACTATCACGTGATACCGCCGGGGCTCGATATTGAAAAATTTTATCCCTTTTATCATGATATGCTGTCGGAGACAGCCAAAGAAGAAATTGAACTCTACGCCCAGGCCTCAATTCTGGAAGAGTTGAATCGTTTCTTCATGCATCCCGACCGTCCGGTCATCCTATCGCTTTGTCGCCCGGACAAGCGCAAAAATATTGCAGGGTTGATCAAAGCTTACGGCGAAGATTTAGAACTGCAGTCGATGGCCAACTTAGCCGTTTTTGCCGGTATTCGAAAAGATATCAACCATATGGAAGACAATGAAAGAGATGTCCTCACCGAGATTCTCCTGCTCATGGATAAATATGATCTATACGGCAAAATTGCCATCCCGAAAAAACATGATTTCGAGCACGAAGTACCGGAGCTTTACCGAATTGCGGCGGAAAAGAAGGGCGTATTCGTCAATTCCGCTTTGACGGAACCTTTCGGGCTCACCTTGATCGAGGCAGCCTCCTGCGGACTGCCGATGGTAGCCCCGGACGACGGTGGTCCCCGCGATATCGTTAAAAACTGTCAGTGCGGCATCCTGGTAAATACCACCGACACCAAAGCCATCGCCGCCGCCGTCAAACAAATTATTACCGATAGCGAAAAATGGAAGCGGTATTCTAAGAACGGTATCATGAATATTCGCAAACACTACACATGGGATAGCCATGCAACGTCATACATGAATCAAATCAGCCGCATTTTCACAGATCAGAGTGAAGAAAAGATGAAGGTCGCAGTGCCATCCGATGCCATCGGCCGTCGTCTGGCAGGGCTGAATTATTTCATTATTGCCAATATCGATAACACTCTGGTCGGTGACGGCAACAAACACCTGCCGGCGCTTTTGACCCTGCTTCAGGAAAATCGTGAATATATCGGCTTCGGCTTGGCGACCGGCCGTACCCTTGAATCGGCGAGCACGTTCTTAGACAAACATCATATACCTTTGCCGGATGTCCTTATCACATCTGTGGGCGCAGAAATTTACTACGGGAAAAACCTTCAAGATGGGCGCGGCTGGGAAACTCACATATCCGCCAAGTGGAACCGTGAAAAAATTGTCGGCCTGCTCGAGGGCTTTAGGTTTTTAAAATACCAGAAGGCTGAAGCCCAGCGGCAATTTAAAATCAGCTATGAATTAGAACCGGGTAAAGATCGCCTGGCGATGATTAATGAGCGCTTGCTCAAGAATCAATGCCGTTACAATTTGATTTATACCCAGGAGAGATATCTGGATATTCTTCCTTTTCGGGCATCCAAGGGTAGAGCCATTCGCTATTTGAGTTATAAGTGGGAGATTCCGCTGGGCAACTTTTTGGTATGTGGAGATTCCGGAAATGATGAAGAGATGCTGCGCGGAGAACCCCGTGGAGTGGTCGTGGGCAATTACAGTCCCGAGCTTAAAAAGCTGAAAGGAATTCGAGGCATTTACTTTGCCAAGCAAAAATATTCCGGCGGGATCCTTGAGGGCATCAAACGCTATCAATTTATCGAAAAAGCAACTCAACGTTAGGCCCTTATCTGCAGATATCGTTGATTGGTTGATTACTTGATTGGTTAAGTGGTCGTATATATGGACTTATCCCATATTTGTAAAATAATTGGAAACTTCATGTTTCAAAATAAAGGACAATTAGGACGCAGATGAACACGGATTAAAAAGAAAGTTTGTTTCGCCTTGGGCGAGAAATCACACATAGCAAGCAGGCAGCTACGTATGGCTAGACATGGTTCCACCGCCAGACGGTTTGTACTAATCTGCGGTTATCTGTGAAAATCTGTGTGCCCAAAATCTTTAAACAACAAATAAGAAATGGTTCGACAAGCCGATTGACAGGCTTACGGTCCTGAGCAAAGTCGAAGGACTCAACACCGCACTACCCTGAGCCAACCTGTCGAAAGCCTCAAGGTCGAACGAGTCGAAGGGCAAATCACAAGGACCAAAATCCAAAACAATTGGCATTTGATATTTGGATATTGTAATCTGGTATTTATTTGTCCAATTTTAAGATCAGGTGGTGCTTGTAGTTTGGTATTTCTGCTTCATACGGGTTAAGGATTCATCATGAAAAATATTTTAGACGAGATTCTGAATAAAAAGGACCGCAAGGAATTCAAGGAATTTGTGGTCTTTGTGGCAAATCAGCCGACGGGCATCTGCCTTAGAAACGGCATTATCCAGCTTTTCCGCCAGTACTGCGATCAGCATAATAAGACTCAAAAGTTTCGCCAGAATTCATCGATGTTCAATTTTTTGAAAAAGACCCAAGAGCTCTTTCTTGCAGATGGAACGCTGGTGATGCTGCACCGTTATGCCATCGCAAAATACCATTTTTGCCGTATTCGCCTTGATGGAGAATATATGGAAGAGATCTCGCTGAATGACTATCTGGACCTGAGAGATCTCTATTTTTTAAAGAAAAAGGGAGATAATCATAAACTGAAAATAGATTTTATGCCATTTTATGATTTCTCGCCGACGATCCGAGATACCCGGAGCATTGGCAATGGTATTCGTTTTCTAAACCGCTATATGTGCAGCAACATATTCAGCCGGCCCGATGAATGGAGTACAAAACTGTTTCAGTTCATCCAGCTTCATCAGTATATGGGCCGACAATTGCTTGTCAACGGCACTCTGATCAAAGATTTAGAAACATTTTACAATAAACTTGAAAAAATGCTGGAATGGCTGAAACACAAAAGCCCGGAGACTTCATACGCCAGCGTTGAGAGCCGGATGAAAAAAGAAGGGTTTGAAGTTGGCTGGGGCAACACCGTCGAACGGATATCAGAAACATTTCAAACCTTGCTTGACCTCATCAACGAGCCCACCGATCACCTCTTGGAACATTTTATCTCTCGCGTGCCGATGCCCCTCATCTCAAAAATTGCCATCATTTCTCCCCATGGGTGGTTCGGACAAACCAATGCACTGGGCAAACCGGACACCGGCGGTCAGGTTATTTATATTCTTGATCAGGTGCGGGCCCTTGAAAAGCATTTAACAAAAGAAATTCGACTGACCGGATTGGATGTCAAACCCAAAATAGTCGTGTTGACCCGATTAATCCCCGAGGCAAAGGACACAAGCTGCGATCAACGCAAAGAGGAAATTTTCCAGACTCTTAACAGTTATATTCTAAGGGTGCCTTTCAAAGACAGTCAATATAATGTCATCAAACACTGGATTTCGCGATTTAAAATTTGGCCTTATCTTGAAACTTTTGCAGAGGATGCCTCCAGAGAATTGATGAGTGAATTTGAGGGACGTCCGGACCTGATTATCGGCAACTATTCAGATGGCAACCTGGTGGCCTCCCTGCTTTCCGACAAGTTTGATGTGATCCAATGCACCATTGCGCATGCCCTTGAAAAGACAAAGTATGCCTTTTCCGATTTGCACTGGCAGGAAAATGAAAAGGACTACCATTTTTCGCTTCAATATACTGCGGATATCTTTTCGATGAACAAGTCTGATTTTATTATCACCAGTACGTTACAAGAAATCGCCGGAACCGAAAATACGATGGGTCAATACGAATCATACCAGTTTTTTTCGTTGCCTGAGCTCTACCAGGTTGTCAATGGCGTCAATCTATTTGCCCCCAAATTCAATGTCATCCCGCCGGGGGTCGACGAAGAGTTGTATTTTCCCTATGACCATACAGAAAAAAGAATACAGACCAAACGGCAACAATGGCAGAACCGGCTGTTTCATGACAATTCTGATGACATTTACGGTACTCTAGACCATCCGGATAAGCTTCCCATCTTCACCATGGCCCGATTCGACAAGATAAAGAACATCACCGGCCTGATCCAGGCGTTTGGTATGAGCAAAATGCTTCAGCGTTCCTGCAACCTCATTTTTGCCGCCGGTACCATTCATGTCGAAGACTCCAGTGATTCTGAAGAGCGCAATGAGATCACTAAGGCCTATGATCTCATTGAAAGTTATAATCTGCATGGTAAATTGCGGTGGCTGCCCAGCATCACCAAACTCGATACCGGCGAAGTATACCGTATTGTTGCCGATCAAAAAGGAATATTTGTGCAACCCGCGTTATTCGAAGCCTTTGGACTTACGATTATCGAAGCAATGGCCTCCGGGCTCCCCACCTTTGCGCCTAAATTCGGGGGTCCGCTTGAAATCATCGAATATGGCGTCAGTGGGTTTTTAATGAACACCAGCAAACCCGAGCTGATCGCAAAAAGCCTCGAAGATTTTGTGACAACATGCAAAAAGGATAAAAACTACTGGCAAACCATATCAGGAAATGGAGTTAAAAGAGTTCGAGAACAGTTTAATTGGAAATCTTACAGTCAGCGCATGATCAATCTGGCAAAGCTCTATGGTTTCTGGCGCTACGCCGTATCAGGGAAAGGAATGCTGGAGTTGGATCGTTATTGTGACTTGATTTATCATTTTCTTTTAAAGGAAAAAGCTCAAAATCTTGAAACTCAAAGGTCTCCCGAGTAAACTATCCAAATTTTACTGTTTTTGCGGCCGTACGCTCAGTAAAGGAACCGGGCAGCGGCGAAATACTTTTTCGGCAGTTGATCCGAAGAGAACATCGACTAAATCACTGCGCCCTTTTTGTCCCATGACCAACAGATCGGCGCCCTCATCCTCGACGGCGCTGATTAATTCCTGAAAGGGCACACCGACTCTGAAAACCTTTTCGATTGACAGATTAATGTCTCTCTGATGGTTTTCGGGCTCAAAGACGCTGCCCCCACAGACGTGGGTAATACCATACCCACCGCCGCTACGAATAGTATGATGTGATAAATTTTAATTTTCATCTTTATTTTCCTTCTGTCTTGTGCGTGTCATGGGTCATTTGCAACAAATCCAGACCGGTGGAAAATCTCAATTATGCGCTCCTGTTCCCATTTGCGCTGCCCATTCGGGAAACACACCCGGATCAACGGAAAATATCGCTGTGCCGATGATATAAAACAAGGCGGGTCCCAAATACAATCCGATTAATTGGGACGTGCTCCTTGCCGGTCCCGATTTTTCTTCGTGCATGACCAATCCTCCTTTCAGCAATCGATAATTAAAAATTTTTACTCGTCATCGCGCTCATCTGCGAGTGCGGTTGATTGGGGCAGATGATTGAATATTGATTATTTAAGGAATGCTTTCATCATAAAAACGACAGAGCGAAGCGACATCCACAAATATTCAATCTTCACTCTTCAATATTCAATCCCGGCTTGTCCGGTTGACATTCAGCACCTTGTAAAAAGTAACGTTTCCTTATTTTCAAATCCGAACATTCGGATATAGAAGGTATTCTCCTGTCCATGCTGAAAGAAAGGCCATCAGAGATAGGACAATGAGAATCATTCGAAGCTTCATATCTAGACACAGCCCCTATGAGATTCAGAAGGTTCTTCCCAAAAGTTAACAGATGACGAAATGAAGGAGGGCGGGCTGTGCCGGCGGCCCGCCGACCTGGCCTGCCCCTATAGATTCAACTTGACAAATTCAGAATATCAATTGTATTAAAAAATGGGTGATAGTTTCTTGAATTTGCACAAAACAGCCAGAGGTTAATTTCAAATGTTGCAACCGATGGACATTGCCCACAATATTGATCGAAATCCCTAATACCCGACATGCCCCATTATGTGAAACGGCTTTAAGAACACCATGAAAGCAGAATCCCGCTAATCTGAGCTGCTTTGGGGTTACCCCGGAATGTTGAACCGATCAACCTATATATGGTTTAGACCTCTAGTGGTCTTCATCGATAACGAGGTTTGGCAGGAATTTGCAATTGTAAACCGGCTCGGAGCCTTGGCCATTGCAAAAGGAGAAAATTATGAAAAAAGACGATCTGACTCAGGTGAAATACATTGGTGCGGCACGTATGAAATTGCTCAACGACTGCGGGATCACCACCATCAGCCAGCTTAGTAAAACGCCACTGGAAGAACTCGCCCGGATCGAGACCATCGGCGAGCATTATGCAAAATTAATCAAGGCTGCTGTCAATGAATCGGATGGGGAAAGACCTGAAAAAGCAGCCCCAACAAAGACCGTGGCCGCTAAAATAAAGGACACCAAAGAGGTTAGCCAGAATTTAGGTAAACAGATCAAAGTTTTAAAAAAACAATTAAAAACCGCGACGGAGCATTTAAAGCCCCTGGGGAAAAAGAAGTATCTGGAATTATATATCGATTTTAAAAAACGATCCAAAACGCTCAAAACCCGCCTCGATGAGTTAAATCAAATCCGGGGAGACCTTTCCAAGGCGGTTACCAAAAAAATCATCAAAAATGCCGATGCCTTGAGTGCGACCTTGAAAAATGTAAGAAAAAAACCCAAGAAGAAAATATATAAAGAATTAGCTCAGGAAATTCAATCGTTATCAAAAATACTCAAAAAAGCTGATTCCTGAAAGAATGAAGAAAATACTGTTGCTGGGTGATATTCACGCCAATTATCCGGCCTTAAAAGCGATCGAAAATTATATCAAGCCCGACCGATTCGATCACGTCATCAATACAGGCGATTTTACCGTTTACAGTACGTTTCCCAATGAAACGATCCAATGGTTTCGTGAGAGAAAAAAAACCATTTGCATATTCGGTAATACGGATCGGCGGGTGTTAAGGATCCTGAGCGGCAAAAAACTAAAAAAACCGAAAAAAAAAGAAAAGCGGGTCATGTACTTTTGGACAACTGAAAACTTGCTTCCTGGGAATATAAAGTACCTGATGTCATTACCCGAAAAAACAGGTTTCACCTTGGGCTCTTTTCGCATCGGTGTGTTTCATGGAACCTGCGATGATCCGGATGAAGAACTGTTTCCGGATGCTCCTGAAGCTCGTTTCCATAAATTGGCCAAGAACTCTGCCTGTCAAATACATATCATGGGCCATTCCCACGTGCCGTATTATAAAGTCGTAGATGGGGTCCATTTCATCAATCCGGGCAGCGCAGGACGCATGTTTGACGGAGATCCTCGCGCGTCTTTTGCAATTCTAAAGATGTCTTCAGGAAAAATAAGCGTTGAGCATTTTCGGATCCCGTATCCTGTCAAAAAGGTGGTGAAAAGCCTGAAAAAAAACCGCCTACCGGATATTTATACTAAGATGTTCCAAATTGGGAAAAAATTAAATTAAAGTGGAGTAGCTATGGAATCCGCCGAACGAAATGAAAATGAATGTAAGATGTTGGAAAATAGGGGGGCCGGTTCAACGGCTCAGATCAGAGAGGTTGTGCAGAAAGTGGAGTCGAAAACCAAATGTGCAACTCCCGGTAAACAGGCTCGTAAGGTTTTAAGAGTCCTCAAGAAAAAGGATAAGGAAGAGATCGTTCAGGCGGTCCTGGAAAAATATTACAACTCTGAAGAATTAAAACCTTACCAGGCCGAACTTATTAAAATGCAGCGTCATCTGGAGCGGACCGGAAAAAAAATGGTCATCCTTTTCGACGGCCGTGACGCCTCCGGCAAAGGCGGGACCATCCGACGGGTGACACGCTATATGAATGAAAAAAGATATCACACCGTCGCCCTGGGCAAACCCAATGAGCAGCAAAAAACAGAGCTCCATATCAAACGCTATATCGAGCACTTTCCCCATGCCGGCGAGATTGTTTTGTTTGACCGAAGCTGGTACAACCGTGCCCTGGTTGAACCGGTGATGGGCTTTTGTACTCAGAACCAATACAAGCGGTTTTTAAAAAAGGTTATTACTTACGAGCAGAATTTCCTTGAAGATAATGGCAAAACCATACTGGTCAAGCTCTATTTTTCGGTAAGCAAGGAAGAACAGGCCAGACGTTTTGAAAGAAGAAAGAATGATCCCCTAAGGCAGTGGAAACTATCCGAGGTCGACCTGCAGGCCCAGGATTTGTGGGACGAATTTACCGAAAAAAAATATACTCTGTTAAAGAAAACCCATTCAAAAAAAACACCCTGGTATATCATCCGATCGGACGATAAGCATTTGGCCCGACGTGAAACCATGAAGGTTATTCTCAATGCCGTCAAATACAGGGGTAGAAGCAAGAAACTGGATTTCACACCGGATCCGAAAATCGTAATTCCGGGAGACAAAGAATTAATCATAATGAGAGGGCAGCTAAAAAAATATGGTAAATCCCTGGCGTGATTCCTGGACCAGAACTCATTATTTGGTCTACCCAGCACCCCGTGTCCAGAATCAAGCATCCAAGATCGAGTATCGAGCATCAAGAATCCAGAATCAAGTATTATGTATCCAATATCGAGTATCTGTGCCAGATGGAAGAAAAGTAGTCTACAGTCCTCGACAACGTATGGTCGCGATGACGGCGTTTAGCGACTAAACCAAAGGAGGGAAAAAGATGGCAAGAGAAGCTAAAAAGAAATCTAATTCCAAAAGTGTAAAGCCGAAAGAAACGAAGCCGAATTCGGCTAAGGAAAAGGATTCTTCCAAGGCAACAAAGGAAATGAGTGAAAGTGGTGAAAAGAAATCCAAATCCAAATCAAAAGGTGCAAAGCCGAAAGAAGCCAAGCCGATTGCGGTTAAAGAAAAGGCTTTATCCAAGGCCAAAAAGGAAATAAGTGAAAAAGTCGAAAAAAAACCCAAAAAGCTAAAGAAGAAATTAACCGAACACACCGCCTTTAGGAATAAGGATAAGAAAAAAAAGAAAGGTCGACAGGCTGTTTGGGTAAAACAATTCACCCTCGAATATGAAGAGGAGTTACAAAAGCTGCAAATAGAGCTTTTGAAATGGCAAAAACATGTCATCGCCAACGATCAGCGTGTGTTGATGTTATTTGAGGGGCGGGATGCCGCCGGCAAGGGCGGGACCATAAAAAGAATAATCGAACATATGAATCCACGCGGCGCCCGGGTGGTGGCACTTCTAAAACCCAGCGACCGGGAACGGACTCAGTGGTATTTCCAACGATATGTTCAGCACCTCCCATCGGGCGGAGAAATCGTGCTCTTCGACCGCAGTTGGTATAATCGTGCCATGGTCGAACCAACCATGGGTTTCTGCACGGATGAGGAAAACAAGCGCTTTTTGAAAGACGTACCTTTGCTGGAATCCATGCTGATAAAAACCGGAATTATTATGTTTAAGTTCTTTTTCTCTGTTTCAAAAGAGGAACAGCTTCGCCGGTTTAACGCGAGAGAGACGGATCCATTGAAACAATACAAAATCTCTCCGGTAGATAGAGAGGCTCAGGAAAGGTGGGACGATTATACGGTCAGAAAATTCCAGATGTTGAATGAAACCAACCGAACCATTTCCCAATGGACAATCATCCGTTCCGACAACAAGAAAAAAGCCAGACTCAACTGCATCAAACATATTCTGTCCAAAGTCGAGTACAAAGGCAAGATCTCCGCAGAGGAACTCAAAACCGATCCTGAGATCACGGTATCGGGCATTGATGAAATCAGATACCTGGAAGATAATATAATGAGGGGTGTGGAATTACCAGGATAGTTTAAAATTTTTCGAATGTGAGCAGAAATAAGGAGGACCATATGTCGATTCAAGTTATCATTAAACGCAAATGGCAGACTAATAATCCCGAGGCGCTGTTCCCGCTGCTAACTAAAATTCGTTCGCTTGCCCAAAAACAGCCCGGCTATATTTCCGGAGAAACATTAAGAAGCCTGGATGATCCCGAAGACTATATGGTCGTGAGCAAGTGGGAAACAGCTGACGACTGGAAGAAATGGTTGCAAAGTAAAGAAAGAAGGGACCTTCAGGGCCAGGTGGATTCTCTGATCGGAGAAAAAACCTTTTACGAAATTTTTGAGCCCGTCAGTCATTGATGAAGGGCTCTCTTCATTTTATCGGTATGCGCAAAAAAGCAACCCAGAGAAAGGAATAGATCATTATGCGCGTTAAAAAGCTATTAGATTCCATTGGGCGTGATGTAGACACCGTCTCGCCGGATGAGACAGTTTACGATGCCCTGGCACTGATGGCGAAAAAAGAGATCGGCGCACTGGTGGTGCTTGAAAAGAAAAAGATGGTGGGTATTATTTCCGAACGGGACTACGCCCGCAAGGTGATCCTCAAGGGCAAAAGCTCCAAGAAAACCAAAGTCCGGGAGATAATGACCTCCGATGTCATTCACGTCAGCCCTGACCAGAAAGTGGGCAAGTGTCTATCTTTGATGACCAAAAAGCGCATCCGCCACATGCCGGTGCTGGAGAAGGACCGGCTGGTCGGATTGCTCACCATCGAAGAAATAAAAGGGAAAATTTAACTCTATCCCGAGCAAGCCGGAATTGAATATTGTTCCGCCGGTGGCAAATTAGTTATTGCTATTTATGCCGCTTCCAAAACCGCTTTTTCTTCCTCTGCCTCAACCACTGTTTTGGCCATGCGCTTGGCGTGATAGTAAATTCGTTTGAGCTTTTCGATGATGTCGACTTCCACGCTATAGGCCTCGAATTTTCCGGAATCTTCGGAAACGAGCCGCTTAGCCTGATGTAAGTCGGCCTGGGCTACCAGACGGTTTATATCCGATTTCATGGAGAGGACCCGCGCGGCAAAATCATTGTCTTCCTCGACAACCGCCCGCACGGCGGCTTTGAGTGCATCCGATACAACAACATGAACGGTGTTGATGACCTTCTGAGTCGCTTCGCTGATCTTAAAACCTTTTTTGATGCGTTTTTCTCCAAGGTCCACCAGACTGATTTCGATCACATCGCCAATTTGTTCCAGGTCATTGACGGCAGCCATGAGTTTCATCATTTTTTGGGTTTGGTATTCATTCAGTTGCAGCTTGCTGACTTCAGCCAGATAATTAACAAGGTGCTTGTAGAGAACATCGACTTCCTCATCCATCTCCCGCACGGCCTGCAGGGCTTCCTTGTTGCCGGTCAATACAGCCGGCAGCACGGCGCTGTTCATTAGATCCACCCGTTTGCCCATCCGTTTGATTTCATGCCGGGCGGCATCCAGGGCCAGACTGGGTGTGTGCAGCAGCATCTCACTCAAATATTTGGGTTGGATTTCTTCAATCTCCGGCAGGGGCTTATCGGGCACCAACCAGAAAACGAATCGGGCAAAATAAGTGATGAAAGGAAGAAAAAGAACCCCGATCCCTATATTGAACAATGTGTGAGCATTGGCCACCTGGCGTGGCAGCACCGAGGCAGCGGCTTGCATACCGGTCAGTCCTTCGGCAGGTGAGGGAGAGATGAAAACGACAAACTTCGCAAACGGCCCGATAAGAGGTAACATTATCAGCACGCCTATTATTTTGAATAACACATGACTCACCGCTACCCGGACCGCCTCGCGCGGTTTTCCGAGCGAGGCTAAACCTGCCGTCACACACGTTCCGATATTGGCACCAAGTGCCAGGGAAATTCCTGCCTCGAGCGTAATCAACCCCTGCATCGCCAGTACGATCACCACTCCCATTGATGCGGAACTGGATTGAACCAGGGCCGTGAAAACGGCCGCTACCAATATTCCCAAAATCGGGTTGGACATATTGGCCATTAAATCAATAAACGGCTGATACGTTCTAAGGGGTTCCATGGCATCCTTCATCACGCCCATACCAAAAAAAATCATTCCCAATCCCATGACCATATAGCCATATTGCTGGATTTTTTCCCTTTTGGAGATAAATAACATTCCAAAACCAATCGCCAGTAGCAGCAAGGCATACTTGGTCACCTTAAATGCCACAATCTGGGCCGTGATGGTGGTGCCAATATCCGCGCCTAAAATTACACCGATCGTTTGAGACAGTGACATTAAGCCGGCGCTTACAAAACCGACCAGCATCACCGTGGTGACCGAACTGGACTGGATAACGGCCGTCACGATCGCTCCCGTGATAAGCCCCATGATACGGTTGTTCGATAATATCCCCAGGATATCCTTCATTTTTTCCCCGGCCACATTCTTTAAAGCATCGCTCATTTTATCCATTCCAAAAAGAAACAGGGACAGCCCTCCGAGCAACCCGACAATCAGGAAAAACCAGCTGATTTCTTTTGAGTCTGAAGCAGCGTCGGCCTGGGCAGGCAAGGGCAAGAGCAACATTAGGAAAAATAACCCTATGAATCCCAGTAAAAATGTACGGCGAGATTCGATCGATTTCATTTCATATCTCCTTTACACCGGATGGCAAAAATTCGCTTCTCCCTGAGGTGTTTTGACGACCGTTACCGGGATGGGTGACAGTTGTACCACCCGCTGGACCTTTGAACCAACCAGCAAATGGGCTAACCCGGTGCGACCATGACTTCCCATGATAATCATGTCGACCTGTTTCTTTTCAGCGATTTCCACAATCCGTGTCACCGGTGTGCCGACCACCAATAGCGCTTTGGCTTTTTGAATCGGCACTATATCGGGATGGGCTTGACGCATTTTTAAAAGAAATTCTGCCATCATTTCTTCGGCGGCTTCTTCCATGGATTTGAGAAATTTTTTCTTTTTCCCTTTCTGCGCATAAAACCCCGGTGCTTCGGCCGGATCATGGATAACATGCAAAACCAGCAGCTGGGCCTTTAGTTTTTCTGCCAGTCGGCCGGCAAAACACAGGGCCTGCTCTGAATAGAGAGAAAAATCTACCGCCACCAGCAACACTTCTTTATCCACTTTTTTAGTCATGTTCACGTCTCCTAATATTTAAAAAAAAACCAGCCATGGTTTTATCGTCGGCCACGCTTATTCGTAGGTTGGGTTGAGCATCCCAGTATCTTTTGTTGGGTTTCGTTCCTCAAACCAACCCACTTGCCGGCCATTTTTGTGCTATCAGCGCAACCCAACAAAATGGCCGAAGATAGAACTATCCCCCAAAAACCCCTTTAAGGCCCTATTAATTGAAATCTCATCATATTTGCACATGATTTATGCCATAGCCAGATTGAATATTTAATGCTTAATAGAAAATGAGAATTTTTGTCAAGTTGAAAATAAGTCTTTCAATTTTATTGGTGATAGCTCCGTTAGTAAAAAAACTAAGGTTTGACACGGAATTGCATATTCTTTATCATTTGGAATACCGTTGACGATATCGCTTAAAGAAGATCTTACTCATTCTTTACGACTTGGATAGATATGCCGGCAGCGCAACTTTGACCACATCAGGCTACCAGTAATATGAAGCCAAAATTCATTTTACAATCTAGCGACAACCATCAGAGCGTCGCTCCTTTCGGAGTTCTTTCTCATACCCTTAGCGAGTGGTCTCTAATTTCAGGAGTTAATTGTTATGAAGGTTAAAAAGCTATTGGAAAATCTAAAACGAGAAGTCGTGACCATCTCCCCGGATGCCACAGTTTACGATGCCTTACAACTAATAGCGAACAAGGAGATCGACGTTCTGGTGGTGGTTGAAAAGGAAAGGGTGGTCGGCATTCTATCAAAGCGGAACTTCACCCGAAAAATGATCCTGAAAAAGAAGAAATCCAAAAAAACATTGGTGAGGGATATCATGACTTCAAAAGTGATTCAAACCACACCTAACCAGAAAGTGGACAAATGTCTTTCTTTGATGACGAAAAACCGTTTCCGTCATATCCCGGTGCTCAAGAAGGATCGGATAGTCGGAATCCTCTCCATCGAAGACATAAAAAGTATATTATAACTCATGCCTTTGGTCACCAAAGAAATTGAAGATACCACGGATATCAAAGGTATCAGCTTCCCTTACGGGGAACGGTTTCGGCAGATCATTATTACCGGGCCGCCGGGTAGCGGCAAATCCACCCTCGTCAAAAAACTGGGCGGCTGGCCGATGGAGGGCTATCTCGATTTGGCCCAAAAGAACTGGTGGCGCAGTCCCAGTCTTAACTTTCGCCCCAGAGAAGTGCATTTTGGTTTTCCGTTCGAGGGACACACGGCAAGTCTTGCGGTTTATGAGTGGGAATGGCTTGAATCCCCCACCCCGGTGAATCTGGACCGTATTCAAATTCCGCCGCAAAAACGATGGTTGCTGGGCACCGAATGGAGAAATAGATACACTTTTTACTTCCAGCTGCCACCCCCTCGTATGACCTATGTGGTCCGCTCATTGCGGGCGAGAGTCGGTAGTCATCACGTGGATGACATTCTAACTCAGGAACTTGTGGAAAAACAGGTCGCCGCCTACGAAATTTTAGCCTCGCATTTTCATTATCATGGCCTGAAGGTATACATACGCAATAGCTTCGAGGGCAGACCGCGACGCATCGTAAATGCTGCAGGGATGTCCACCGGTGGGGATCAACCTCAGACAAGTTACAACAGGTTTGGTTAGCCTCTTAACATGCCGATTGTTTGACAAATTAAGTCCAACAAATTGGGATTGAGTATTGCAATCAATAGGTGTTTTGAACACTCGTATGACCCGAGGCGTCCAAACAATGATCAACGCTAGTTTCAGGGCTTCTGACCTCAATTGGAAAAACTTCTCGGGCGGTCCTGATATCTAAGAAACCTACAAAATTTGCAGTGATTATAAGGGTTAATTCAAGATGCAACATGTTTATCAAAAATAAATGGAACGATAATTTAGTATAAGGTAATATGGACGCCCTTTACTTTGGTTTTAGAACCGAAATAAAAAAACATATGAATAGCATTCGTTCCTTGCATGGGAACGGATGGATGGGAGCGAAAACATGGTTCGTTTCTTTAACAACCTTCGCATTGGTGAAAAAATCGGCCTCAGTTTCGGCCTGGTAGGTTTATTGTTTCTGGGAGTGATCTGGCAGTATCAAATGACCTTGAAACAGTCCCTGTCCGACTACCAAAGACTTTTGGATGTGTTTGAAGCCAAGAAGAGTCTCACCTCGAATATCGAACGCTTTATGTTAGAGGCTCGCTTAGCGGAAAAGGATTTTCTGATCCATAGAGAAGCGGCAGCCGCCGACAAAGTCACCCGGTATGTCGGCCAGATCCGGCAAGAAGCAGTCAAATTAAAGAAAATCGACGCTGACGCCCTGACTGTCAGTGAACAGATTTCTAAGTTCACAGAAAACTACCATACCCGTTTTGAGGCCCTCGTGGCGGCCTGGCGAAAAAGGGGACTGGACCATAACTCCGGTTTGCAGGGAAGATTTCGAGACCGGGCCCATGAACTGGAAGAATTGGCCGATAATTTCAAGGTTGGCTCGCTCTACCTTCAACTTTTACAGATCCGCCGTGGGGAGAAAGACCTTGGGCTCAGGCGGGAAAAACAATATGTTGATACGGTCTTTGAAAGGATCAAAGACTTCAAAACAAAAGTAACTACTTCCGAACTGCAACAGGATCTCAAGATCCGGCTCCATCGTGAGATGGACGTCTACCGTGATGCGTTAAGCGCCTACGCGCAAGATGCATTGAATGGGAAGAACATCAAGGGCGGCAAAGGCCCGTTCCGGAATGCCGCCCATCGTATCGAGGAATTGCTCAAGGCCCATTATGTACCCGATCTAGAGAAGAATATTCTCCAGCTCCGACGACGGGAAAAAGATTACCTGCTGCGTCATGCCGAGCAATATATAGGCATGGCCCAAGGGGAGATCCAAACCCTCCGCTCACAAATTGCGCAATCCGGCATCTCTTCCGGCAACAAACAGAGGTTCAACGCGCTTTTAGACAGTTACGCATCCGATTTTCTTTCACTGGTGGCGCAAAACGATATCATCGACCGGCTTGCTTTGGAGATGAATGATGCTGCTCATCAGATTACGCAGATGGTGGAGCGCAATATCGACATCGCTGACCGTACGATGAAGGAGACAACCGAAACCATTAACGCCGACTCACAAGCCAATTCCCGCTTGATGCTGATAATTGTTATGGTGGCGTTACTGCTGGGCATCTCTTTTGCCGTCTATATCACCCGCTACATTACCCATTCATTGCATCGAATTGGAACGGTTCTCAGCAGGATGGCCCATTCCGACCCTACCGACCGTGTGCCCGTCACCGGCGGGCGCGATGAGCTTGATGCCATGGGCGCCGCGGTGAATACCATGAGCGATCACATGGAGCGCTTGATTGCATGGTCGATGACCACTATCCGAGAGGATGATTCCCACCTGCGCAGTGTTATATACAGCATTCCACCGGGACTCTTTATAGCCAACAAAGACGGTCGTATTGAATCCCTCAATCCGGAACTGGCAAACATGCTCGGATATTCACCTTCGGAGCTGATCGGGCAATCGTTTGACAGGCTGTTTACCGCAAGGGAGGGACCGCATCAGGGTCAGTCCCTGCTCGATCAAATCGAATCCTATGATATCCCCGGCGTCGCCGCCGGACAAGAAATGATCGGATTGTCAAAAGACCATCGCGAGATACCCCTTTCCCTTATCGTCGGCAGGGTGGGGAGCGGCGAAAACCGGCGCTACGCCGGGCTGGTTTTGGACGTCACATTAAGCCGCGAGACCGAAGCGAATTGGCACCAGGCCATTGATGAAAAACAGGAGCTCCTGACCCTCATGAGCCATGAGATTTACACCCTCATGGACAGCATCATCAGCATGGCCGATGACCTCGCAAAGACCGCCAGCGCCCGCAAACGGCGGAGTTACGCTAAAATCATGAAACAGTCCGGCCAATGGGTGCTTGATATCATAGACGTTATTCTGGGCTACTCCAAGGTTCACATTCAATGGTTGGAACTTAACGAAACAGATTTTAACTTGCACCTACTCGTAGACAACCTATCGATTTTTTTCAGTAATTTTGCCCGCATCAGGGACCTTGAATACAGAGTGCAGCGTCCGGCGAACCTGCCTGTAAGCGTACATGGTGATTCCGGCAAATTGAGCCTAATTTTGATGCATCTACTTTCCAATGCCGTCAAATTTACGAATACCGGAGAAATCCTTATCAGCATGGAACTTATTTCCGAAGATGATAGCGGCTACCAGATTCGCTTTTTAATACAGGATACCGGCATCGGCATCGATGCAGCCAAACTCGAGCATCTTTTTGAAGACCTGGATCCGGTCTCGGATGCCGATACATTCGAGTATAAAAGACCTTACCTGGGGCTTGTCATCACCAAGAAATTGGTTGGACGCTTGGGCGGCGTTATCGAAGTGTCCAGTAAACTGGGAAAAGGCACGATTGTCACGGTTAACCTCCCCTTTAAAAAAGTGTAATGGGTTTATTTAAAAAGACAAAATCCCTTTTCGCCGCCTCAAAGCGCTATGAGAGTGTCGAAATCAGCGGAACAAGGCGCCTTCAGGGAGAGGGCATTCGGGTGCCGTTTCAAGGATTTCCTCTTCAGATTTACCTGGGATCCGATGACGATAAACTGCACCTTTTTCCGGAACGTCTCCTCCAATCCCACCCGGTAGCGTCCCCATCGGGTATTGTCCTATTCAACCCCGCCTATTATTATTCCCGAATCAGTGGTTTTATCCGCCTGGAACGAGGCAAAAAACTGGTTTTGGGCAGGAGCAATCCTGAACAGACAGCGATCCTCTCCTATTCAGATAGGGTCAACGACCGCCATCTGACCATAGCCTATTCGGATGACAGCCTTATTTTCAGGGATCTTAATTCCGATGGGGGTACCACCCTATCCGCTTTAAAAGTGTCTGATGAGATCGAGGGGCCCCTCCGTCGACGGCAGAAAAAACTTTATCAAATTAGGGAAATATTTGGCGGCCCGATTCAATCTCTGCCGTTAGTAGAAGCCCAATCTCTTCTGGAAGCGGTCAACCGGATCATGACTCAGGAGGTCCACCGTCCAATAAACACCAGTGGTCGACCGGGCGCGGTGCTGAGAATTCCCGACGAAGTAACCCCGATTATTATCGGCGACCTCCATGCGCAAATCGACAACCTGATAAATATCCTCTCTGAAAATCAATTCTTAGAATGCCTTGAAAATGGGACCGCCTGTTTGATACTTCTCGGGGATACCGTCCATTCGGAGCTGGAGGATCAAATGGAGAATATGACCGGCTCAATGCTGATGATGGATTTCATTTTCAAGTTGAAGATCAGATTCCCAAACCAGGTGTTTCATATTCGCGGCAATCACGATAGTTTTGCACCGGATGTTTCAAAGGGGGGTATTCCCCAGGGACTCTTATGGGAAAAGCATATAGTAACTGAACGGGGTACGCGATATAAGCAGGAAATGGACCGGTATTATGATCAATTACCCTATGTGGTCCTCGCAAAAGACCTTTTGGCCTGTCATGCCTCGCCCCCATCCCGCAAGGTTACACTTGAAATGCTGGTCAATGCCAGCGGACACCGGGGTCTGATAGAACAATTAATTCATAATCGCGTTAAACGGTCCGGCTATCCCGGCGGATATACCGCCAAGGATGTCAAACGGTTTCGCAAAGGGCTTCGGCTTGCCCCAAATTTTACCTTTATCGTCGGTCATAACCCCCTCAATGATACGGAGACCTTATGGCTGAATGCCGGCGATATTGAAAACCACCACATTATATATGGCGCAAATCTTCACGCCATTGGCGTTTTTACCCGGATTGGTGACGGGATGATCCCGCTATCATATAAAACTGAACCATTGTTGGAGGTTATCAATGCCCTCCCTGATATTCAGATTTAGGCCCTTATCGGGTTTTATCTGACAACATGTTGTCAGAAAAATCTAAGTCCATATGAGTCTATTTGAGAGTACTTTTACCCACCCCAGACTTTAACCAAATATGCCCTTAAGGGTGAAATAGAAAAACATCGCCATGATTCCCCCGGCCGGCAAGGTTACGATCCAGGAGATAATTATATTTAAAACAACCCGCAAGTCCAGCGCCCCTAAGCCCCGGGCCAGGCCAACGCCCAATACAGCGCCCACCAGAATGTGGGTGGTGGATACCGGTAACCCGGTGCGGGAGGCGATAACTACCGTAGAAGCCGCCGCAAGCTCCGCGCAAAAGCCGCGCGAGGGAGTCAACTCGGTGATTTTTTTACCCACGGTCAGCATCACCCGGTATCCGAGGGTGACAAGGCCCAATATGATTCCGGCCCCACCGATTAAAAGGATCCAAATCGGCAGCGGGGCTTTCTGAAGCACTTCGCCGCCGGAACCA
>JARFPZ010000043.1 GCA_029288035.1 Desulfosarcina sp. | reverse complement strand
TGGCCTATTTTGGTTTTGTTGGCCGCAATGGGCTTTGGGAGGCAGTTCGATACGTCTTTTTTCCCGCTTCTGATCCAACACATTCTCGGCACCATTCAGGGCGCTGCCTTCTGGACCGGAGCCATATCGGCGGTTGCCGCTGCGGCCGGATTCTTGGCGGGTATCGTCTTCGGTCGTTTGGCGGACCATTTTAGCCCTCCTAAAATTGCCAAATTCGCGGCCATCTTTGCGGGCCTTTTTCTGATTTTTCACTGGCGGGCCCAAGACTTTGTGATTCTTTCAATTGCTCGCTTCGGCCTGACCTTCTGTGCCGGCGGCTTGGATCCGCTTTTCCAAATATGGCTGGCAAAGGAGACGCCGCCGGAAAAGCGCGGTACCATTTTCGGCTGGTCGGCCACAGCCCGCTCGATGGGCTGGTTTTTGGCGCCGATCATGAGTGGGATGGTGGCCTCAGGCCTCGGTATCCGATCGATTTATATCGTCGAAGCCTTGCTTTTTGTCGGATTTTTGCCGCTGATATCATGGGTAACCAAAACACTATCGGCGGATAATCGTTAGGACAAATATCCAGCGGTTCCAACTCACATTGGGAGGCTGGCGCCGAAAATCACAAAGGCAACCTGCTCGCCGGAGGCTGTCAGCACCACCTGGCCGTTCTCCTCTGAAATGGCCATGGTCCATCCAAGACCGTCGCGCATCTTATCATAGCCGTCCTCAGCGCCCTGCAAAATAAGTTTACCGTCCACGACCTCCTGGCGTTCGATGGTCGTGTGTTTTGGCGTCTCATCGTCGCCCGTGGCCGGGCTGATTGTCTTGTTGGTGAAATCGATTTTCATAAACTGCGGCAGTTCGGCATCCGCTGGAGACACCTCATTGCAGGTACCGTCCGGGGTGCATTCGATCACACGGATAATCGATATCAACAACGGTTTGGTACCGTCGAAGTCTCCAGCCCATGGAGCTGGTGCCGCAATCATGGTGAATAAAAATACGAACAGTATCCAGATGTATCTTTTCATAGTAACCTCCGATCAAAGAAATCCGATGTTTACTTTACAGTGTAACCCCTGCCGCTAAGGCAGGCCGAGTAAGCGCGGTTGTAATCATTGCGCTGCCGCATGTATTTGTTGGTCTCCTGCTTCTCCCACTGCTGGCGATTCTGTTCGGCCTGTCGGTTTTGGCTCGAGCTGCGCACGCCACCGAGGGTACCTCCGGTAAGGCCACCGATAACCGCCCCTTTTTTGGCCTTTTTCTTGCCTCCGACAATGCCGCCGAGAACCGCACCGCCGATACCACCGACCGCGCCACCTTTCAGCGCGCTGCCGCCCACGCTTTTCTTCTCCTGGGACGGCGCCGGGGAGCTGGCGGTCGGCACCTGCATGGGATCGAAACCGGTCTCCCCCTTAGCCCAAGTATAACACTCGAACTTGTCTTTTTCCAACTGATCCTGGCTCTGACCCTGGGCCGGATAAATGATGGGTTCCTGAGCGATTACGGAGCCTGCACCAAAGCTTAGCAGAACTATCAGAACAAAAGTTAATAGCAACGATTTCATGATTACCTCCTTTTTGTGTTCTCGGAAACTCATTCTGTGCGGATTAAATTAATCGTTATAATAGTCACGATTTCACAAAAAGTCGAATTTTTTTTATTTGGATTCCCGCCTTCTCAAAGATGGAAATAAGGCTCCTAATATCATAGAAACATTAACGTACCCGCGCAGGGGGCAACGGGCGTACACATATTATTTGCCGGAGATGTTTTTTTGGGGATGATTGTTTGACACCCATCTGAACTATGCTATAAGCTGGGAATATCAATTTCATACCTGATCTGAAAATTTGGATCTGCTTCTAACATCGGTCACGGCTTATTCGTAGAAGGTTGGGTTGAACATCCCGATATCTTTTGTTGGGTTTCGTTCCTCTACCCAACCTACTTGCCAGCTATTTTTGTGCTATCAGCGAAACCCAACAAAATGGCCGAAGATAGAACTATCTCCGAAAATTTAGTCCGGACTAAACCGAACAATACCTAATTCTCATACAGGAAATGCTTAGCGAAGGAGAAAGGAATGATCGTACAAAAAATGAACCATCGAATCTGGATGCCACTTTTTTTAGTCGTCATAGCGTTGTCATTGATTGGCTGTGCCGCTTCCCAGGGACAAAAGTCAACCGCAGGCGCCAAACAACCAACTGCCGCTTCTGTTGCACCCAATCCCAATGTTTTGCGCGTCGGGGTATCCACCAACGCACCGCCGTTGATCTATAAGCAGGGTACCGAAATTGTGGGATTGGAGGCGGAGTTTGCCAAAAAATTCGGCGACCATTTAGGAAAGTCAGTGGCATTCATCGAATTGCCTTGGGAAGAACAGATCCCGGCCCTGCTGGCAAACAAAACGGATATCATCATGTCCGGCATGTCCATCACCAGCATGAGACAAGTCCGCATTGCATTCAGCAAGCCTTATTTTCGCGCCGGTCAAATGGCCTTGACCCGCAGCAAATATCTCAAAATGATCCCCCAAAGCTATGACGGGATCCGTGGGATGTCCATTACGGCCAGGTTTGGTGTTGTCAGGGGTACGACCGGTGAAACTTTCGTGCAAACAAATTTCGGTCGCGCCAAGGAAATGGTCCCTTATGAAACATCGAAACAGGCAGTTGAGGACCTATTGAAGGGTCGGATCGATCTATTGATCCATGACGGTCCGATCATCTTTCTGCTGGCCGCAGAAAATGAAACCAGAGGGCTTGCCGTTGTGCCGTCCCTGTTGTCGGAAGAGTATCTGGCATGGGGTATTCGAAAAAACGATGTGACGTTGCTGGAGGCTGCCAATAATTTTATAGATAAGATGACTAAAGAAGACCAATTGGATCCGATCATCAACCGCTGGATCCCCCTCCCGGATTAAGCTCGTTAAGGATGACATTGCAATTCTACAGCTATACCTGCATCGCTCTAAAACGAAAGGAATCCTCTTAAAAGCTAAAATTTATGCCGACCCCGGCGCCCTTTTTGGTGGGAAACAGATGCCAGCTGAATCTTTGTTGAGAATGATAGCCTGAAAATTTATTTTCATAATCTTCTAAATCTGTTATCGCGCGTCCCGGCTGAGTATAGATGGCAAGTTCGCTAAAGGCAATTCCGGAAGCAACAGAGATCAACGCATCCTTGCTGTCACCAAAGGCCCAGATGGCGGCGCCTCCGGCAAGATTTACGGCTAAACTTGTAAGATGGGTTCTCCACATCGTGCGTTCCCCGGCGCGTTCGGCATTCTGACGAAGCAGTTCTTCCGCCTGTTCCAGTTGGTTTAATCTATCTGCGCGAGATTCTGCCGGCATGGCACGGATCTCATCTGCACCATGTCTTGCGCCTAAAGGCCGTAACAACTGGCTTGTTAGGGCCAAAGCAGACTTTGTCGTTCCGACAATATAATTGGCGCGGTTGTCCCCATCATCCGTTCTGAATGCCGACGTTCCCGATACCGCACCACTAACCGCGTAAAAACCGCTCCAGCCGAGTTGCCAGTAGTTGGCGTGACGCCGACCTTCATCCAACCGTTGCTCGATGAAACGCAAGCGCTGCGAGATTTCTTCATCGCTGAGTACTGACAACTCCGGCCTAACTTCAGCAGCCCAGATCGTCGTCGGAAAAATGATAATCAAACTAAAAACGACTCCGATAACTATTGTTTTAAGTCTCACGGCCATTACCTCCTATTTTGGTTAATCCCCTCAACGGTTGCAAAATATCTATTATCATAGTTACGGTTTCACAAAAAGCCGAATTTTCTACCCGAATACTGTCTTCTTGGGAATAAAAACAAAGTTATTAATTTCGGATAGATAAATCGATAGCCCTGAACGCAGAGGTGCGCAGAGCGCAGAGAGAGATTATGGTTTTCATTTTCCGTTGATAAGCCGAAAAATAAACCCTTTTTATAGTTTTAAAGTTTTTTCCGGCGGTTATCTCCCTGCCGGAAAAAATTCGGATTGTCGAGGTTGATCCAAGGAGGAACGCCCCCGATTAAAGCATTGACTCAAAACCAATCTTCAAACTTTGTCCCTTTGACGCTTTTAAATTCTTTCTGGGATCCCGGACTATCGGCTTTCTCAAAAGAAGCGCATATTTTTGCTTGATACACCCTGAAAAAGTAATATCTTACTTTATAAACACGGTCCTTGCTCTGGCCATCATCTTAAGATATATCTACAGCAAAGAGGAGATTGCAGGAGATTTAAAATGGGGTTAAAAAAAATAATTATGGAATCATCCAAATGTAAGCTTGTCATACTCTCAATTTTATGGGTTGCTTTCCAACCTGGCTGTGTAGGACCCGGTCAAATGACAGTTGCACCGGAGAATCGTATTCCACTATCTAAAGACACTCCCCAGGAAGGATCCTGGGAGTCATACGATGTCGCTTTGAAATATCAATACGTTGAACAGAGCGGTGTCATTCAACTAAGCGTTACGTTGAGGGCCAAGCGCGGGTATGACCAGTTAGTGCTCTGGGTGAAATTAGTTGATGCCGATGGAAAGGTTCTGGAAACGAAGAGCATCTACAATTCCGGATTTCGATCCAGTTATTCAAAAGGAAAGTGGCACAAAGGCACGATCGAAAAAACGTTAGAAATACCGCCGGGAACCACCGCTATCGCCTTTCAATCTTTGTTGACACCGCGCAGATCGAGAAGATAACCTTTTAATAAAATTCAGAACTACTGACGTGTCGTAAAATCCGATGCAGCAGAAATATCTATGATCGCGTCAATAATTCTCAATTTAGGCGATTCGTTCTGAATTTACACGTCGCTTACTTCCCACGCTTTGGACTTCCGGGCCTCACCCGGAGGACAGCCTGTCCACCGTTTGGCGGTTCTAGCCCGATCAACATATAAAGGCGGCCATGATAAAGCACATCATAATGCGGCGCGGTGCCCGTACAATCATCAGGTGGCGCCAACAAAGCGGCGCCCACAGGACCAGATTTTTAGTATTAATTGACGCGCAATAAATCAATCATTCCGCAGGGGGTTTAAAATAAGGCACAATCGAAAAAACGCTAGAAATACCGCCGGGAACCACCGCTTTCGCCTTTCAATCGTCTTTGAAACCTCGCAAAAACAGGAGATAGTCATTATTTTTACTTGACATAGGCCAAACCATTAATAATTTAAATCAAATATCGAACAGTACATGTTGTACTAAATTTAAATTGAGCATACCTATGCTCACTAACCAAACGGAAAAAGGAGATGGATAATGAAAATCAAAGGATTCACGGGTATGGTTTTTTGGGGCCTGGCGGCCTCGATTCTAATGGTAGGGAATGTGATTGCCGCCGAGGTCCTCTTGGAGGATGTGGTTGAGAAAAATATCAAGGTAGAGGAGGTTTTTGAGAAAGTAACCGATAACATTGTTGTGTTGTTTGATGCCTCGGGAAGTATGGCCCAGCCTTATAAAGACACGGGCATGGCCAAGGTTGAGATTGCCAAGAAACTTCTCAAAGATAGAGGCGCACTCCCCGACCTTGGTTATAATGCCGGTCTGTATACCTTCACCCCCTGGGAGACGTACTACGAGATGCAGCCTTATGATGAAGCGAAGGTGGCAGCGGCCATCGATCAACTGCCGACGACCGATTTGGCCACCCGAGCTACCCCCCTGGGACAAGGCATCCAGAACCTGGGTCCCATTTTGGACGGCGTTTCGGGCAAAACGACGGCCTTCATCTTTAGCGACGGCACCTACACCTTCAGGCCCAGGATCAATCCAGTCGATGCCGCCAGGGAGCTGGCCCAAAAACATGACGTTACCTATTATCTGATCAGCTCGGCCCAGACCGACAAGCAAAACAAACTGTTGAACGACATTGCCGCGATCAACCAGGGCTCTCGGGTGGTCAGCTTCGATACGTTTTTGGCAAACCCCGACTACTACACCGGTGCCCTGTATGTGGTGAAAACCAACGAGATTACAGAAGAAATCATCAAACAAAAGGTGGTGGGTTTCTCCCTGAGAGATATCCAGTTTGATTTCGACAAGGCGGATGTTCGGCCCGAATACATGGACGAGATGGAAGCCCTGGCCAAATTCCTGGAGGAGCACCCCAATGCAACCGGCCTTGTTCAGGGCTTCACCGACAGTACTGGACCCGAAGAATACAACCTGAGCCTGTCCCTTCGGAGGGTTGAAAGTGTCCGGGACTATTTGGCACAGAATTTTAACCTGGACCCCGGCCGTTTAGTCTTGCAGTGGTATGGTCCCGCCAATCCCGTCGCCAGCAATGACACCCGGGAAGGCCGTGCCCAAAACCGCCGGGTGGAAGTCGATATCTCCATGCCCGGCATGTGATCACCATATTCTGATCGTTAAACAGCCCGATAGTTTATGCCGTCACATCATCGACGTCATAAGTTACCGTCCTAAAACTGTATCGTTCAGGATTATTCGAAGTTTTTGGGTTCCCGGAATCTAAGGAAATTATCGTCCACGGATTCCGGGAAACCGGAAAGCTGAATTCGAGGAATCCGCCATTGTTGCAAAATCCACTCATTAATTATAATGACCTTAAAAGGCCATCCCCACGCTGAAGTGAAACACAAAAAAATCCTCATTCCGGTCACTATTTTTGTCCGGGTTAAAGGCAAAATCTAGCCGGGCCGGGCCCACCGGCAGCTGGTACTGGAGGCCGAACCCCACCCCGGGGCGAAAGTTTTCGAAATACTGGCTGAAAGTATCCGACATGATATCCGACTTGCTATTGTACTTTTCGAGCCTGCGGTCTGGAGAGACATTACCGAGGTCAAGGAAAAGGGATCCGGTCAGATTTCCGATCAGTTGCTGGCGCAATTCTATATTGATCACGTTGGATGCCAATCCGCCGACCGGGTCACCTTTATCCTGGGGACCGAGTTCGGACTGTTTAAAGCTGCGCACCGTATTTTCACCGCCATTAAAAAATCTCTCTGCAAGGGGCAAATCATCAAAATCCTCCTTGCCCGGGACAATCAATCCTGTGCGATAGCGCATACCCAAGATAGTGGATTTTGTCAGCGGGATAAAATAGCGAATGCCGCCCGTCAAACGTGTCAGCTTAATTTCACTGCCCAGAAACGAATCGGCATATTCGGCCGAAAAAAAGCCTCTTTGCCCCCGCGTCGGAAAAAATAAATCATTACGACTGTCGTAGGTTGCCTGGGCCTTGAGGCTGGCAAAGTCGTAGCCGGTATTCGTATCTTTGCGGCTTGCATCCGAGTCAATATCCGACACATCCGTCCTGCGGAAGCCATAACCACCGGTCGCCTTCACCCGCTCTGTCAAGATTCTCGTAAACGAAAGGGTTCCCCCCACGTCCTTGCGGGTAAACGACGGTTCTTCGCGGCGGCTGTAAAAACTCGATAGATCGGCCTTAATTTTGGTGTTTAGAAACCAGGGGTCGGACAGACGGGCAACCAGGCTTTGGGCTTTGAAAGAGGCGGTGGCCTCCAGTCCAAAAATTCGACCGGTACCGAACAGGTTTTTCTCCTGGAACCCGGCCTTTAACCGCAGCAGCTCGTAGGAGCCCCAGCCCGGCTCAATGTAAAGTTCCTTGCTTGGGCTTTCCGTTACTTCGACCACCAGCGGCCAGCGGTCGATGCCCTCCTGTTTTTCAAGATTCAAATCGACTTTCGAAAACAGTCCAGTCTTGTATAGTTCCCCGAAGCTTGTCTGTTGCCGTTTAAGATCAAATCGATCGCCCGGTTTCAAGCGCAGCCGATTACGGATAAACTTTTTTTTGGTTTTATCGTTGCCCCGGATTAAAACCTCGGAAATAGTCACCTGGGGACCCTTGGTAATTTCTGCTGCCAGCACCACCATACCGGGTTCGGTCCCTTGCTGTTCTTTGACATCCACCTGCGCGCTCGGGTATCCGAGATTCCCGTAAATTTCGAGCAGCCGGCTTCGCAAAATCAGCCTTCGCCGGGCGAAGTACGGCTTACCGATAAATTCCTGGCGTGATTTTTTCAGGTTCTCCTCTGCATCCGGAATAAGATCTCCCCGAAACAGGATGTCGTGAACAACGTACCGGGTTCCCTCCTCGATGGAAACCGTGACGGTTGCCTGGGTGCGGTCATCGTTAAAAGAAAATTGGGCATCGCCAACCACCACGTCGCGATATCCCTGGGAGATATAAAAGTTCCGAATCTGGGATAGGGCAGACTCCATATTGGACTTGATGAAGAGAAGCTTCCCCTGGCCGAAAAGACCCGATTTGTCTTCCTCAAAAAAAGGCAACAACGTCTGGGTAGCAATGGTCGCATTGCCGGCAATATCGATTTTTTGGAGGATGACCCGCGGGCCTTCATTTACGGAAAAAGTGACCACGAGTTCCTCGGCAACCTGCTCGATTTGATAGTCAACGGCCGCAAAGGCATGGCCGTCCTTGCGGTAAGCAAGCTCCATCTGGAAAGCGGCATCGTCCACATCCGATCGACGCTGCCCCTGCTCTTTAAAAGCCGTCAGCGCATCCACCGCTGCCTTGCGCAACGCCGTCTCGCTCAAAGCCTGATTGCCACGGAAAACAATTTTATAGGGTTTCGGTTCAGCCGCTGCAGGTCTGGTTTCGTCGGCTGCAACGCTGTTCGGTAAAAAAATGATGTAACTCGATATCAGCAGAACCAGACAAACGCACCGCCACAGCCAATGTGCATGGAAACAGTATTTGGTGTATTGTCCCATAAAAAAGGCCAAATTAAATCTTAGTTGGCAAATGAAATCTCCCCGCAGCACAGCTAACGGGGTATCGGGATAATGTCTATTATGTCGCAGCAAGCTGCAAGGACATGCCCTTTGTCCTTCATTTAAACCGGAAGACAATTTTTAATCCCGCATTATAAAAATCAAATATATCTTTTTCACCCGTAAGATAAATTTTGTCTCCATCGCGTAGGACGTCGTCCGCAATCCGAAACTGCGCATCGATGGTTTCCTCACCGGACCGGGTTACGGCCCTGCCGATCCCGATATCAAAGCGATCCACAATGGCTTCCGACGCGTCACTGCCGAACCATCGGGCCATCAAATCCTTGCCCAAAAAGACGGCCACATTCAAGCTCTGCCGCTGGGCGTTCTCGTCATCGTCTGCATTGGGCTGCTGACCGGTGAGGAGCAAAAGAAGCAGTTCCTCATTAGAAAGCGGCGGCACCGAAGACAGGGTCACGACCGGCTCGTCAAAGGGTCCTGCCACCAGCATGGTAATATCATATCCGAGAATTTTCGATGTGCCGACCAGGTCCAGGGTGGGCCGATCCGGTCTGTTGGGATCGAAACGAACGACGCCGGACTCGAAAACAAGACTGCCGGCGGGAAGGCTGATCCGGGTCGGATCGACATAGACTTCCCCGGCAAGCACCGGAAATTCGCCGGTACCGGTCAGCTTGAGTTCCGGCCGGACCGCGCCCCTGGCCAGGTTGTTGCGGATCGTGAAGGGATTTTTAGAGTTAAGGCGTACATCAAAAACCATATTGCTGAGCGGCGGCTGCCGGATGGAAAAAAGCTGCAGCCCCATGTCTGCTTTGGGTTTTGACGATCCTCTCAAGGTGCCGAGAAGATCGAAGTATTTTGCCAGGCGACCGTCGGTGATGGCCACTTCACCTGCCACTTTCAAGCGCTCCAGGGGTCCTTTGACCGTAAGGTCCGTATCGGCGCGCACTCGCAGACCTTCGCTGCGGTAGAAAAGAAGATTTTCTCCCTGGAGTCGCAAATCCGCAGAAGCACCGTTTTCGTTGTTTCGCACCACAGACCCCGTGATCTGGAAAGGGGCCCCGCCCAATTCACCCGTGAATGTTTGCAGTCGTGCGCCGGTTGGGGTAACCACGGCATTCAGGTTCAGTGCCTGCAAGGACGGCACGTCCATATCAGGCCGCAATTCGCCATCGGTCAGACGAACCATGGCATCTATTGCGGGGTCCGATATCGGACCTTTCATGGTTAGATTTGCTTCAAGCCGGCCGGCAACCCGCCGCAGACTCGGATTATCCACCGCCAACCAGCTCAAATCCTCGGCGCTGAGTTTACCTTTCAGGTCAACATTGCCGGGCGGCTTGGCGGTTTCTCCTTTGAGCAGATCGGCCAAGGCCGGCATTCCGGACCATTCACCCTTGCTGGTAAACGTTAGCTCGGGGGAGGTGATTTGAATCGAGTCCACCATGAGTCTTTTCCCATCGAGTCTCATGTTTACATCGACATCAATGGGGCCGGGCGGCATGGATTTCAAGTGCGGGGGATCGTTGAGGCCCCGACTACTGAAAACAAACGTGCCGGTCGGCGCCTGCCAGGTGCCGGCCATCTGCAACTTGCCCTGAAGGTCTCCATCCAAAGGGATATAGTCGGGCAAAAACCAGCCGAATGCGGCCAGATCGGGGATGGATACTTGCGCATCGACAGATAGCGGACCGCTCCTCAAAAGCGGTTTTTCCAATAGATTAACCGGAATGGTACCTGTCAGGGCTATCTGCTGTCCCGGCCCGCCCTGCCATTGGAACTGCCGGATAGTTACCCCGTCCTTTGTGTAGGAAAGATCGAAGCGGCCGGACAGGGACAACCGGTCTTTTTGGAAGTCAAGTTTCGCCAGGTCGGCGGTCACCGCTAAAGATGGTGAATTCATGGTACCGGAGAGATGAATGCGTGCATTCAGTCCGCTGAAACGAACCTGGTCGGTGGCAAGGGATTGGAGCCAGCCGTGGCTGTTGAAGTCGGAGAGGTTTAGGGCAAAATCAGCCTTTTTTTGCGCGGTCAAAGATCCTTTCAGACGGATGTCGCCGTTTGGGCCGCCCAGAGATACATCCTTTAAAGAAATGTCACCACTGCGGGTAAAATGAATATGCCCCGGTTTTTTGAGTGCCAGCAGGGCGTTCTGCCCGGAGAAGCTCAAGTCGGTAAGTTCCAGATCGAAGGCTGCATCGGCCGGTCCTCGCAAAAGATTTCCGGCCAGCTTGGCTTCGCCCATCGGCGCATTTAGCTGGGCCAGATCGATATGGATCCGTCGCCCGGCGCTGCTCAACTTTAGGATCGCAGCGGTAATTTCAACATCATTCAGCTGCACCTCTTTAAGGGTCAGATCGGCTTGGGCTTCCGGTTCCATGAGCGGCCCGGATAGCTGGAGGTTGGCATGGACGGCGGCGCTGATCGACTGTTTGGGCGAAATCAAATTTTTTGTGTAGGCCGCAATATCGGCAACGGCGATATCCAATTTAACATTTTCAAAAATTTGGCGCTTGAGATCAAAGGATCCCTGCAGATCGACCTTGTCCGCTGCCTGACGAACCTTCAACGTCTCGAGAGTAATTTTTTGACCGTTTGAATTCAGCCGAAGGTCGACATTTCCGATTTGATTTTCCTCAAAGCTGAGTCGCTGTGCCTTGATGTCGGCGTTGCCGCCGGGCCTCATCAGCGGGCCTTCCAGACTGACATTGCCGGTCAGACTGCCGCCGATTCGAGGTTTTCCGCGAGCCGGGTTCGAATTTTCAGGCCAGAATTCGTCAACATAGGTCGCCAGATCGGACAATTGGAAGTGGAGTTGAACATCCTCAAGTTCCTGGTTCGCAAAATGAAATCTGCCCCGGCCTCTGAGGCGGTCCTTTCCCTGAATCAGCGTTAGCGACTCTAGTGTCGCCGCCTGAGCATCGGCGCTTGCTTTCAGGGTCAGGTCGCCATAGCTCACGTCCTGAAACGAAACCGCTTTGGCGCTTATGTTTGCTGTCCCGGCCGGGGCTCCGAAGGTCCCGCTTACCGTCGCCTGGCCATTCATGGACCCGCCCAGTTTGGGAATCTTTAACAGTCGGCCGATCAGCTCCAGGTCCGGCAAATCGATATCCAAGGCGGCCTGGACAGCAGTATCTGTGATGGGACGGCTCATTGACGGCAGCGCGATACGCGATGGATCCAGGCGAATATACCCGCTGTCCGTGGTTAGGCTGCCGCCGGAAATATTGATGTCACCGCTGCCGACCTCCCCGTCAAGTATCAGTCTGTGTGCCGGCACCGCATCCGTCTCGGAGGATAGGTCCAAGCCCGCCAGGGAAATAAGGGCGGGTAGATCCCGACAGTCAAAGAAAAAAGCTCCCGTCAGGGTCTGCAAAATTTCTTCAACGTCGCCCCCGAACACCGCGTTGGCGGATGTACTGAGATCCTTAAGGTCAATTTTATTTTCTCCGGTTTGCAGACCGAGCTTTTCCAGGCGCATCCGGTCGTCTTTTGCTTGAGCCTTTAAGCTCAGCTCATCGGCTGCAAGGCCGTAAATCTTTCCCTGGGTCAAAATTATCTCCAGAGCGGCGACGAGATCCGTTGGCTGTTCCAAGGGCAGCCTGACATCTGCCGTCATCGAGGTCATTCCTTCGAGGTCAATCTTGGGTGTGAAAAAGGAAAAAATTTGCGCCAAATCGAGATTCTCCGCCTGAACTCGAGCAATGAGATTAGAAGGACCCAGTTCTCCATCGAGCGCCAATCGGCCGCCGGCCAGACGAAGCTTAGCCCCGAAGGGCACTGCCTGCGGTAAGGTCTTCAATCCGATCTGCAACGACTCCGCCAGTTCCGATCCGCCCAATATCAGCTTTCTGACCGTTATTTTCTCTGTGGTGTACTCGATTTCTGCCGAGACCGGCATTTTGCCGGGCTGTAGATTAGGATGCTGCCAACTCCATTCTGCCACCCGGAGCTGAAGTGCGCGGGCCATCTGTCGGGGTGAGCGGGTTTCCAGAGCGATTCCCTCGAAGGCCGTCTCATAATCCGGTCCCTGCAGAAATACGGATGTATCCTCAACCCGAATTCTGGGTAGCATCGATGGCAAAAAAACCGGACCCATTGAATCGGCTGTCGACGGCACCGGTTCCGTCGCATCCTGCCGCGTCAGATCCAATTCCAGTTTAGCGGCATCAAGTTCGACGGCGGCATCGCCCAAAAACGCATTCAGGCCTTTCAAGATAGACAACAGGTTATAGGACAACCGCAGTCGTTTCAATTCCAGTGAAACCAGAGGTCCGGCGGGCGCCGGCTTTAGAGTGGTAACATTCCTCACCTCGAAATCGGTAATATAAGACCCGCCGATGTTTCCAACGGCCACTTCCATTCCGAGCTGGGATTCGATGGAACTTTCCAGGACCTTTTGAAGGTGTGGGGCAATCAGAACATCGCGCAGCAGGTATAGTGTGATTAGCAGGAAGATACCTATCCCGGCGAGAATGATGACCCCTTTAAGGAATCGGTGAAGTATGTGTTTCAAATTCTTATAAAACTATAATTTATATCAGAATATGTAATTTAAAAATCAAAATAGCGCTCCGCATTATAGTAACATATATCTTCAACCATGGCTCCCAATAGCGCGATGTCATCGGGCAATTCACCACGCTCGACGTCCTTGCCCAGCAAATTGCATAATATTCTTCGGAAATACTCATGGCGCGGATAGGACAGAAAGCTGCGAGAATCGGTCAGCATGCCGACAAAACGGCTCAGCAAGCCTGAATTGGAAAGGGCATTGAGCTGATGTTCGATGCCGAGCCGCTGATCATTGAACCACCAGGCGGCGCCAAATTGCATCTTGCCCGGCACGCTACCATCCTGGAAATTTCCGATCATGGCAGCCAGCATATCATAGTCCCCGGGATTGATGCTGTAAATGATGGTTTTGGCCAGCTTGTCTGCCCGTTCAAGCTTGTCTAAAAACATGGCCAGCGGCCTGGCCATTTTAAAATCTCCCATGGTGTCGAAGCCGGTGTCAGGCCCCAGGGTCTTTAGGGCACGCGAATTCACATTGCGTAAAGGTCCCAGGTGAAATTGCTGGACCCAATTTTTTTCCGCATCCATGCTGGCCAGCTCCAACATCATGGCGGATTTAAACTGCCGGATCTCCGCCTGGCCGACCGTCTTTCCGCTGCGGACGTCTTCGAAAATTCGGGCGATATCTGCGGCTGAAAAGTTTTCAGCGTAGGGCTGCTCAAGGCCGTGATCCGATAGACGACAACCCCTGCGGTGGAAAAAGTCATGTCGCTGTTGCAGCGCCGCCAGGAAGGATTCGAAATCAACGATATTAGTCTCCGCAGACCCTTCCAGTTGGTCGACCCACTGGTTGAAAGCAGCGGGTGTTTCCACTGCCATGGCCTTGTCCGGTCGGAAAGCCGGCAGGACTTTTATGTCAAAGCTTGGATCCTCAATAAGTTTCAGGTGATGAGACAGGTCATCGACAGGATCATCGGTCGTACACACCAACTTCACGTTCATGCTTTTTAAAAGTTCACGGGCCCTGAAGGCCTCGGTCTGAAGCAATTGCTTTCCAGATTCATAAATGTCATTGGCGGTCTCGGCATTTAACAGCGTATCACTGATACCAAAGCAGCGTTTCAGTTCAAGGTGGGTCCAGAGATAGAGGGGGTTGCGCAGGGTGTTGGGCACTGTTGCGGCCCAGGCTTGGAATTTTTCAAGATCCGTGGCATTTCCAGTAATATATTTTTCGGCAACACCATCGGCACGCATGGCCCGCCACTTGTAATGATCTCCGTTCAACCAGATTTGGGTAAGATTTTCAAAGCTGCGGTTCTCCGCTATTTCCTGTACCGGCAGATGGCAGTGATAGTCGATGATCGCCATGTCTTTCGCAAAGTCATGATATAAGGCTTTGGCGGTCTCAGTTTGAAGTAAAAAATCTTCGGATAAAAATTGCTTCATAAAATACCCCCTTTAATCCATATATATCCTTCTATTACAGGAAAAAATCTTTTTCAATCATTTTCGTGGATCGGATTGACGTCAGCATGTATGATATGTTTATTTATATCAGTATCTTATAAAAATATTTGATAAAAATCGTAAAATTGAAATCTTGTTTTTTGGGATTGACTTGTGATTAAAAGCAAATTATCTGTTCCCTATGCAATTTCCCGATCTGGTGCAGGCCAAAGAAAACATTACAGATCTATTCTTCGCCGAGCAAGAGATGGCTGCGGAGGACGTCGGCGTGATTGCCTCTCCCTATCGTATTTGTCCGCTGGGTGCCCACATCGATCACCAGGGGGGGCCGGTGCTCGGTATGACCATCAACGCTTACACCCTTTTGGCCTTTGCACCCACGGCTGACGGCACGGTTCGGCTGAAAAGTAAGAATTATCCTGGAAAGGTGGCCTTCGAGCTCGACCGGATTCCTGAAACAACCGGTGGTTCCTGGGGTGTTTATGCCAGAGCGGCGGTCCTGGCGTTGAAAGAAACCTATCCAATCAATAAGGGCGTTGCCGGAGTTCTGGACGGCATGCTTCCGGGTTGCGGCCTGAGTTCATCCGCATCGGTGCTTTTGGCGTATATTCATGCATTTGCGGCTGCCAATCAGATCAGGTTGCAACCATGGGACTGTGTTCATCTCACCCAACGGGCTGAAAATAAATATATCGGACTGGAAAACGGTATTCTGGATCAAACCAGTATCGTATTCGGGCATAAAGGCTGCCTGCTGCATATCGACACCAAAGAAAAAAAGATCACAGAATTGCCCAAACCGCCGGGAAAAAACCTTTATCGGATCCTAGTCGCTTACTCCGGATATTCGAGAGAACTGACAACATCCGGCTATAATACCCGGGTCCAAGAATGCCGGGAAGCAGCGGTCCGTCTTTCACATCTGGCGGGCAGCGGCTCAGCCCGGATCCTGTCAGATGTTCCTGAGAAGATTTTTAACCTCTATGGCCACAAACTTGCACCGGATATCGGTCGACGGGCCAATCACTTTTTCAGCGAGGTTCAGCGGGTCCGCAAGGGAGTCATCGCCTGGCGGCAGGGATCGATCGATGAATTCGGACAATTGATGTTAGCATCCTGCCGAAGTTCTATGGAACAATACGAATGCGGCATTCAGCCTATTTTTGATCTGCAGAAAATTGTAAGTTCCACTGACGGAATGCTCGGTTCGCGCTTTATGGGCGGCGGCTTCGGTGGTTGTGTGGTCGGTTTTGTTAAACCGGACCGTGCTGAAGCTGCCGCTGCTGATATTCAGCAAGCTTACCGGAAACTTCACCCGGAGGTCGCTGATGCGGCGAAGATTTATCTGGCAGATTCCGCAGATGGCGCAGGGTTTCTAACTTGAGAAGCTCCGGGATGGACCGGCGAAATTGATGTCTTTTTTGAACTTATTACTTTTAATCAGTAATTAAACTTTTATGCAACATAAATTGAACCATCCTCTTCAACGCTAACAAACCAGCAAAATTGGAGTCAAATATATGGAGATCAACATTGCAGTGGTGCCAGTGGCCGGCCTGGGCACAAGGCTTTTACCGGCCACCAAGTCCCAGCCCAAAGAGATGCTGCCGATTGGCCGCAAACCGGTGGTACAGTATGTGGTCGAAGAATTGGCACGCGTCGGCATGGAGCGCATCTTGTTTATTACCGGTCCCGGGAAAGCATCGATAGAAAACCATTTCGATCTTGACAATGAGCTGATCCAGGTTTTGCGACAAAACGGCAAAGAGGATTTACTGGCGGAACTCAGCTTTGAACGCGCGCCGCTTCAATATTTCTACACCCGGCAGCGCCAGCAGCTGGGTCTGGGGCATGCGGTTGCCTGCGCGCGTCCCTTCGTCGGCGGTCAACCGTTTGCGGTTGCCTTGGGAGACTCCATTATTGGACTTAATGCCCAGAGTGATGTTTTGGGACGTATGACCCGGTGTTTTTTGCAAAAAAAGGCCGAAGCGGTCATTGCTTTTACCGAGGTGGCTCGCGACAGGGTGCCCTATTATGGCGTTGCCAAACCCAAAGATGAGGGCGGCGTCTTCGAACTTGAAGATGTCATCGAAAAACCGAGGATTGAAGATGCGCCAAGCAATCTGGTGATTGCAGCACGATATATTTTTGCCCCCAGCATATTTGAAGCCCTCGAACAGATCCAGCCCGGCGCCGGTGGGGAATATCAGCTAACAGATGCAATTCGCATGGTTATTCAGGGCGGCGGCAAAGTATACGGTGTGCAACTGGAGGCGAATGAACATCGCTATGATGTCGGGAATTTTGACTCGTATTTCCGGGCATTCGTGGAGTTTGCCCTGGCAGATGAGAAGTGCGGACCTACCCTCCGGAAATACCTGGAAAGTATCCTATAGGCTTGGAGTCTGGGAAGCTGGGATGCTGGGATGCGGAGAAGGTTGGAAGCCAGGAGCCTGGGAAGGTAAGAAGGTGAGAAGTAGAGAAGTTTGGAAGATTTATAAAAACCTCGTCATCAAGAGTCAACTATCAGGCATCCAGTATCGAGTATCGAGTGTCAAGGATCTTGCTGCACTTCAGGCAAAATGGTTTCATCCAAAAACAGCTTTTTTCCTAACAGAGATCAAGGTATGAAATATGGAAATCATCCGCAATCGCGCCTACGCCCGGGCCGGACTTCTTGGCAATCCTTCCGATGGCTACAACGGTAAAACCATCTCGATTATCGTGCGAAATTTCTGGGCTGAAGTTGTGCTGTATGAGTGGGACTCTGTCGATATTGTCCAATCAAGAAATGATCGCGCTCGCTTCCGCTCTATTCATGACCTGGCTCAGGACGTTCGGTTGCACGGGTATTATGGCGGAATCCGGCTTATCAAGGCGACCATCAAACGCTTTGTCGACTATTGCCGCGAACGCAATTTTACGCTTCACGATCGAAACTTCTCGGTGCGCTACGAAACGTATATACCGCGACAGGTCGGATTGGCCGGATCCAGCTCGATTATTGTCGCGACCCTGCGCTGCTTGATGAAATTTTACGGCATCAATATTCCGATCGAGCAACAGCCATCTTTGGTATTGTCGGTTGAAACTGAGGAACTCGGAATCTCGGCCGGTTTGCAGGATCGGGTTATCCAGTGTTACGAGGGAATGGTATACATGGATTTTGACCGACTTGTCGAACGCAAGGCTGACGGGTTAGCCTTTTATGCTTACGAAAGACTCAACCCCACCCTGCTGCCCCCCATTTATGTTGCCTACCACAATGAGCTCGCTGAGCCCACCGAAGCCTTTCACAATGACATCCGCGGTCGCTATGACAGCGGAGAATCACTGGTGATCAATGCCATGAAGCATTTGGGTCAGTTAACCGCCAGGGGGCGTGAAGCACTGCTCAACCGTGATTGGAAAAGATTATCCGCCCTGGTTGACGAAAATTTCGACACCCGGCGCAGGATCTACAAGCTGCCCGCCTGGCAGGTTAAGATGGTCGAGACAGCTCGTCGCTGCGGCGCCAGCGCCAAATTTGCCGGCTCCGGCGGCGCCATTATCGGTGTTTATCGCGATGAAACGATGTTCAATGAACTATGCCACCGCCTGGCCGCCATCGGCTCTGACACCATTAAACCGATGGTGATGGGATAGCCTAACAGCGAACTGCAGAATATCGAATGACGATTTACAATTGACGAATTGTGGATGTCGCTCTCCGAGGCGTAGGCGCTGCGACCCCTACGAGCCGAGGCTTCACTCTGCTATTTCAAAAAATAAAATAGAAAGAATTCCCTAATTCGTCGCTCGGTGTTCGTCTTTCGATATTCGATTATTCATGGTTTCTTTTTCGATTTGACTGACCGTTTTTTTTTGGGCGGCGGCTGGGCTGACATCTGAAACCACTTATCTGTAGATTATAATAAAGGCGGAAGAGAGTTTCATAAACATATTACGGGTATTTTTCTCCAATGGACGTCAAAAGTGACCCCGCATCATCGTCAAGATAGACAAAGGCCCTGGAGTGTTTCCGCAGGATAGACGCAGGGTGCAGGGGAGAGATTTCTCCTTCAAAACATTGTTTGACCGCCCGGGCCTTCCTTTTATCCGGGACCGTACAAATAATAGCTTCTGATTTCATAATTTGGTGAATCGACATAGAAATGGCCGTTTTGGGAACCTCCTCCAGAGATGCAAACCAACCTTCACCAAACTGTTGTTGCCGACAGGCATCATCCAACTCAACGATAATATAGGGCACCTTGGTATCAAAATCTGCCGGCGGGTCATTGAACGCCAGATGTCCGTTTTCGCCGATTCCAATAAAGGCCACGTCAATTTTATCCTGGGAGATGATGTGATTGATTCGCCGGCACTCAGCGTCAGGATCATCCGCCTCACCTTTAATAAGGTGGACCATGCCGGGATGAACCACATCAACCAGGCGCTCTTTGAGATAACGACGAAAGCTAGCGGGATGATCTGCGCCCATACCGATATATTCATCCAAATGATACATCGTTGTAAGACGCCAATCGATGCCCTCCTTTTTTGTCAGCGCCTTAATAAAATCAAACTGGGAGGCTCCGGTGGCAACAATAAAGCTGGCCCGGCCGTTTACACGGATGGCCTGCTTTAAAATGTCAGATCCCCTGTCAGCGGCCGCAGCCCCGCAGGCCTCTTTTGTTTTAAACACCTCAATTTTCATTTTCCCTCCGTTTCCGAGTTTTCAAAAGAATTGGATTTTTTTATAAAATTATTTTTGAGTTACAGGATAAAAAAGATGTATCCAGAATGATCCCGTAGATCCTGTCTGTTTTTTTAATAATAAAATAGAATCCATTCATCTTTCATTCATAAATATGCGATACAAATTTAGACATTTTCTTCAGCGGAATATAATAAGCGCCCTGCGAGATAGACGCGCAGGATGTGGATTTTTTTTCTCTTGGCCCTGAAAAGAACCAGATCGGCCCGCTGGCCGGTCTCCAATTTTCCGCTGATACCATCAAACAGACCGGCGGGATTCTCGGTTGCAAATTTGATGGCCGATGCCAGGGTAATTCCGGTAAATGCCGCACAATTGGCGACGGCCTTATCCATAGTGAGCGTCGAGCCTGTAAAATAGGGGGTGCCCGCAAGCCGGAGAACACCATCATCGCCCGCCTCAATTTCAAGATCTCCCAGGGAGTAGCGGCCGGCCGGTGCGTGGGACGCAGCGGTCGCATCGGAAATTAAAATAACTCTCGACTTTCCTTTGGCGCGCACGACATTTTTGACAAAATAGTCTGGCAAATGCGTCCCGTCACAGATAATGCTGGCCATCAATCCATCATGGGCCAGCTGTTTCTGCAAATAATTTTGATGGCGATCAAGCATCTGATGGGTGCCATTTCCAAGGTGGGTAGAAATCCTGGCACCGGCGCGCACCGCCTGATCGATTATTTCCGGCTTGGGTTTGCAATGCCCGATTCCCACCACCAGTCCGCTTTGAGATGCTTTTTGAATAAATGCGAGCCCCCCCGGCACCTCGGGCGCCACCGTCACCATTCGCACCAGTCCATTGCCGGATAATAGAAGACGCTCAAATTCGCCCCAGTCGGGATGGGTAATATAGGTTCGCGGATGGGCCCCCCTAGGCCCATTTTCAGGGTTGATGTAAGGTCCCTCTAAATGGATGCCTAAAACCATTTTTCGAACCAGCCAATGTCTTTCACAGGCCCGCCGAATCTCCCTAATATTTCTGGCGAGTTGCTTATGATTTGCTGTTATCAGGGTTGGGCAAAATCGCGTCACTCCGGTCGTTAAGAGGTTTCGGCAGACGGCCACCAGCTCATCTCCTCTGAAATTGGCGTGGTTAAGGTCAACACCGGCGAATCCGTTGACCTGAATGTCGATGAAACCGTGCGCTATCCGCAGATCATCACCCGGCAATCGTTGATCGTCGTGATTTGAATTAACGCTTGTAATACCAGCGATTCGTTTGCCGGCCAGTCTAATTTCTACATCCCCTACTCCAGCTATTTTTGATTTGATTACAGTCATTTTACTTATAAATCTTAAAGTGATTTATTTGATCTCTTTGGCCGGATCGATATAATATTTTCGAAACCGGAAAAGCCCACTTAACTCTTGACAAAAGGTATTCGTCCCATTTATCGTGCTTGAGCCTGGTTTGTCAGAGGTGTTTTTTATAATAAACCTACAAAAAGAAAAGGGGGAAATGCAATGAAAAAAATCGGAATCCTTATCGTCATCCTTTCAATGGTTTTTTCTGCCGCAACGGTGTCTGCCGACTGGCAGCCCAAAAGACCCATTACCCTGATTGTGCCCTGGGCGGCCGGTGGCGCAACCGATCAAACCTGTCGCACCTTGGCGGGCGAGATGGAAAAAGTTCTCGGTCAAAAAATCCCGGTGATCAATCAGCCCGGCGGTTCCGGCTCCATCGGCATGAAGAATGCCTTTGAGGCCAAACATGACGGGTACACCTGGACCGGTAACGCGGACGGCAGCGTGATAACCTATCAAGTCTTGGACCTATTGCCCAATATATCCCACAGAGACTGGATCCATTATTATGCGATGCTGACAGCCCCGGTCATCTGTGTACCGTATGACTCAAAAATCAAGACCATCGAGGATCTTGTGGCCGAATTCAAAGCACGGCCAGGGGAAGTCAAGGTTGCCTCGGCCGGAGTCGGCGCCGGCGGACACCTGGCAGCCGAAACCTTTCGCAAGGCCACCGGTATTGAATACCGCCACATCCCCTACAAAGGCGGATATCCAGCGGTGGTTTCCACCGTAAAAGGAGAAACTGAAGTGGTCATGCAGCTGTCCATGGAAGTGGCGGATATGCTGCGTGCCAAGAAACTGCGGGCCTTGGCCAATATGTCCACCCAGGCCCTCGACATTGACGGCTATGGTGAAGTGCCGCCGGTGATGCAGTTCATTCCCGACCATGCACCACTGCAGTATCTCTTTGGCCTCTACATTCCAAAAGGCACCCCGCAGGAAGCCGTCGAAACCATCAACAAAGCTTTCGATGCCGCGGCCGCCTCCGATTCCATCAAACGCCTGGCCAAAGAAAAAGCATCGGCCGTGGTTAATTACAAAGGGGATGAGGCCCTCAAGCTTTCCGAGACCACCGGTAACAATGTCAATTGCATTCTACAGGAGATCGGCATTGCCAAAAAGGATCCTGCGGCGTTCGGATTCATTTGTAAGTAAAGAGGCGTAAAAGAATTATGAAAGACAAGGGAATGCCAAAGGCCGACTTTGTCATGGGCCTGATCTTAATGGCATGCAGCATTGTGATTGTCGTGGAATCACTCAAAATCCCACGTTTTGAAAAAGACTGGGGCGGCTTCTATGCCGCCCCCGGTTTTGTGCCCTTGATTCTGGGGATTACCCTGTTTGTCATGAGCCTGGCACTTTTCGTGAGAGCCTTAAAAATGAAAGGTTACAGAATCATCCCCAGCCGGAAAATGCTCCGCGATTTTGTGCATTCCAAACCTGTTCACCGCTGGTGTTTGGCAATCATTTACACTTTCAGCTTCTTTTTCTTGCTCGGACATATTTATTTTTACCTGGCGGCTTTTCTCGTTCTATTTGCGTTCATGGTAACTTTTGGCGAACACAAACGTTGGATCTCCCTGATCATTTCACTGATCGCTTCGGCCGCCATCTATCTCGTGTTTACTAAAATATTTCTGGTTCCGCTGCCATAAGATTACTATCGAATATAAAGCGGGATTCTTGGGCATAGGCCATTTTGTTGGGTTTCGCTGATAGCGTAAAAATGGTTGGCCAGTAGGTTGGGCAGAGGAACGAAACCCAACAAAGGATCTCAGGATGTTCAACCCAACCTACGAATAAACGATGTCGACGATAGAATCAAGCCCGAAAACTCGAAATTTTCGTCCCAGACCTGAATTGCAAGTGATTTAATTTTAAATAAGTGATTGGTTGCTTTCCGATACAACTCTTTTGTTTGCGACAGATATGATAATTGAGCGAAGCAAAAAAGGAGACTCTCGTTGGGTGTTGTAGATTTGGTGAATGCGCTCTGGGGATTGATGACACCCGCAATCCTGTTCTCTGTTTTCTGGGCGACCTTTCTCGGTATCATCGTCGGAATGCTTCCCGGTTTGACCGCCACCATGGGGATTGCACTTCTCACCGGCCTGACCTTTCAGTGGGAATCATCCAATGCGATTGTCATCTTGATTGCCATCTACGTGGGAGCCATTTACGGCGGCAGCCGCTCAGCCATATTGGTCAACATTCCGGGCACACCAGCCAACGCCGCCGCCTGTATCGACGGTCACCCCCTGGCGCTGCAGGGCAAGGCCGGCGAAGCCATCGGCATCGCCACCACGTCTTCATTTCTGGGATCCACCATCGCCCTATTTTTCATGGCCTTTTTCACCCCTTACCTGGGGCAGATTGCCCTTCGTTTCCAGTCCTTTGAGTTTTTCTGGTTGACCTTGTTCGGCGTCTTGATTTGCGGCAATCTGACGGCTCCGGAAGATCCGCTCAAGGGATGGATCTCCGGATTTCTGGGACTCTTTCTGGCAATGATCGGGATGGAGGCCATCCAGGCCTATCCCCGCTTCGCGTATGGTAAGGTTGATCTGTACGGTGGAATTTCGATGATCCCGGCACTGGTCGGCGTGTACGGCATGACAGAGGTTATCCAGACCACGGTCGAGGCCCAGCGTCGCGCCAAAATTTTGCAGGTTCGCCGTGTGTTGCCCCGCATCCGGGATATACTCAATAACTGGAAAAATATTATTAGATCCGGGCTCATCGGTGTATTCGTGGGCACGGTACCGGGAGTCGGGGAAAATATCGCCTCTTTCGTGGCCTATGACTTTGCCCGTCGCGCCAGCAAGACGCCTGAAAAATTCGGCAAGGGTTCCATCGAGGGGCTGGCAGCTGCCGAAACCGGGGACAATGCCTGCGTGGGAGGCGCCATCATTCCGGTACTTGTACTGGCGGTACCCGGCAGCCCCCCGGCCGCTGTGTTGCTGGCCGCCATGTGGCTTCATGGCATGCGGCCGGGTCCCTTACTGGTGATTGAAGCACCCAATTATATCTATGAAGTGTCGGCCATGTTCCTATTGGCCAGTGTTGCGATGCTGATACTCGGACTGTCGATGGTCAGAGTCGTGGTGAAAATTCTACACGTGCCAACAACCATCCTGATGCCGATCATTCTGGTTCTGTGCGCCGTCGGCTCCTTTGCCATAAACGGCCGGGTTTTCGACATTCTGATTATGTTAATGTTCGGCCTCATAGGATACCCGCTCCGCAAGATGAAATATCCGGACGCACCCTTGATCCTGGGCCTTATTTTAGGGCCCATGCTGGATGAAAATTTGCGGCGCGGCCTGATCCTGAACGAGGGATCTCTGGCACCCTTTTTCAGCCGTCCGATTTCAATCATCCTCATTGTCTTTATTTTAATGACCCTGTTTAGCAGAAATCAATTTTTGAAACAGACGTTGGGGCGGGTGAAGAATTTGGTATTCAGTGGATTTCGCAGACCCAAGTAAGACCGGGAAGTTAGGCGGCTGGGATACCGTGTTGCGGGTTACGCGTTGCGGGTTACGAGTTACGGGTTGCGAGCAAA
>JARFPZ010000651.1 GCA_029288035.1 Desulfosarcina sp. | reverse complement strand
AAGATCATAACCTCCAAGGCTGGCAGTTCCATTTTCGGCAATATCCCCTACCATCCTTGCGCCTGCCGAACTGCCCCACAAAGAATAACCAAAGCCTTCAAATGCCGGATGGTTCACGATGTGGCGGACGGAATCATTGGTTGTTATATGGGGATAAATTTCCTTTACGTTTCTTTTTTCATTTGAGATTTTGTCTGTATTGCCAACAGTCATGGAAATATTGGTCTCCATACCGCTTGTGATAAGTATAATTAAGAATAATGATAGCTTCTTCATAAATGCTTGTTTAGTATTGCTTCCTCAGATTCTGTATTGGCCGTCGTTTCAAGCTTTACCCTGGAGGCCATTTGGTCCAAACGTTCCAGATATGAAGATTTATTCAGGTCGGGATATGCCGCCGTGGCAATCAAAAGAGCGCCATGGGCCAAATCGATCCTATCATCCGCAAGAAATGCTAATTGTGAAAATTCCTTATCAATTGTATCGGTTAAATCCAATACCTGAGTCCTTCCTTATCAAAATTGCTGCTGTAGAATGCTGCAGCCAGTATTTGTCATCCTTGAAATAACCTCGAATCAGTCCGGTGCACCCTTAAGATCGCCGTACTCGACGGCCAGACGGACCCATTCCTGCGGCGAGATACGCGCCACAAACGTCCAGCTTCCATTGCCTTCTGGACGAAACACAATCGCCTCAGCTTCCTGAGGATACACATCGGTTGCGGTTACCAGAACGTTGCCGTGAGCTACCAGCACAGTGTTTGTATCTGCTTGTAGAAGCATGGAAAGGCGCCACTGAGCACGCGTGGCAATGGCGGATGAGCCGCCAAAGTACTCCGCAACCCGCATATTCATAATGTCGGTTGTCGTTTCCACGGGCCCCAGTTTCATGTTGCGTGCCGTTTCCACTGTGCGGCAGTACGGACTGGCAAAAACCTGTCCTATAGGGATTTGCAGTGCGCGGATGGCTTTGCCGACGGCACCGGCGGTCTTTCGGCCGCTTGCTGAGAGCTGGCGCATTTTGCCCGTGTCACAGCTTGTCCAGTCGTCTGTTTTGGAGACCTGATCGTTTTGCGACCAATCGGTCGCCGCATGACGGAAATAAATATTAAATCCGCCGTTGCGATTCCGTTATCAGCAACGGGGAACAGAGAAGCTGTTTGTACGTGATGAATTATTGATATCCAATCATACTTCAAAACGTAATTAACAATATCGTTTAAACATATTCATCTATTTGATTATTGCCAAGTATTTAGGATAGAAATAAGACGATATTGCACATGCGGACGTGTGTTCACGCAGGTAACTCAAATAAAGTATGGCGCGTGATAATAATTTCCTTGGCAGGGCCGGCTATTTCCTTAGCAATACAATGATGGATTATATTTCTCGGTTGGACAATTTCCAGTAACATGCTATCTTAAACACACATTTTTCAATCTTCTGACATAACTCTGTTTATTTGGAGAACAGTCGTATGAGCGCCGTCATAGAGTTAAATCCCCAGCAGAAAGCCGCTGCACACTATCGGGGGTCTGCGAAGAGCCTTCTTATTATGGCTGGGGCGGGTTGTGGAAAAACCCGCACCATCATTGCCCGAACATCCTATCTGATCCGATCGGGCGTTGAGGCCTCTCGAATTTTAATGATGACGTTTACCAACCGCGCAGCCAAAGAAATGAAGATCCGCTTGAAATCTGAAGTTGGCCCGGCGTCCTATAAAGTCCAGGCCGGAACGTTTCATGCCTTTTGCCTCAGGGTCATGCGTCGAATACCCACTAGCTTTGGCATTCAGGGTTTAAACGTGATTGACGTCGACGACCAAAACGCCCTCATGAGCCTTGTTCGCCGTCGTCGGTTCGGAAAAAAAGACAAGTTTATCAGAAAACTGGTACCCAAGGCGGCCGAGCTGATAAGATACTATTCTTATTGCCGAAATACATGCCAGGAGCCGATCGAGTATCTCAGCCATCATAGCGATTTAAGCCGGGAATATATTGGACTGTGTTCCGAAATGTTTGCCGAATACCAAAAACTCAAATTGGAACGCGGTTATCTGGATTTCGATGATTTACTGGAAGTGTTCGGAGACGTTTTAGCACAGAAAGCCGCGCTCCGAAAAGACCTGGCAAAGCTCTTTGAGGAGTGTCTGGTGGATGAGATGCAGGATACCAACCCGCTGCAATTCAAGATTTTAAAACAATTCTCACGGGAAGGCGTTCGATTATTTTGCGTCGGCGACCCGGCCCAATCGATTTACAGATTCCGCGGCGCCAATTTCGAACACGTCTATCTTTTCGATAAGCTTTTCCCAAACAGCGAGATTTTGACATTGTCGGAAAATTATAGAAGCTATCAGGAAATCCTTGATTTGTCGAACTGGCTGCTGGGTCGATCGCCCCTCGATTACAAAAACAGGCTGGTTGCGCACCGTGGAAATGTTGGCGGGATCCCGGAACTTGTAGATTTTGATAGCCAGTTTGAAGAGGCCAGCTGGATCGCTGATAAAATTATAGCACAGCATGAGTCCGATACGCCCTTGCGGGATATGATGGTACTTGTCCGCACCGCCTATGATGCCAAACCCATCGAAGCGGAATTTCTCCAGCGTGAAATTCCCTATGTGTTCATCGGTGGCACCAGTTTAACGAAATCCGCCCATGTGCGGGATATTTTGGCCCTTCTAAGGACCGCCCGCAGCGTTGAGGACGATTTGGCCTGGATGCGATATTTGCAGTTGTGGCCGGGAATTGGCCCCAAAACCGCCGAGAGGATCGTCTCGGCTATCCTTGCGTCGAATGCAACGAATGGGCTCGAAGTCTTGGTTCAGCGGCTGGGTCAGGGACATCCCGGCGTGATCGGATATAAGCATCTGATTAAAACTGCCACAGTGCCTCAGAAGGCTTTGGAAATCGCCATTCAAACCCTCGCTCCCGTTCTTGAGTCCAGGTATGACCGCTGGCATTTTAGACAAAAGGATCTTGAGCTGCTTGCCACTGTGGCGGAGCGATACAAATCGTTGGTGGAATTTATTGATGCCTTTACCCTGGAGCCGATGACAAATACGGAAATTGACAGACTTGAGGCCGAAGATATCGTCACCTTGATCACCGTACACAGCGCAAAAGGGACCGAGGCGCCTATTTGCTTTGTGGCTGGTGCCAGGCAGGGCACCTACCCCCATGTGAGAAGCTACGGTGAACTTGACTCCGAAGAGGAAGAACGGCGAGTTTTATATGTGGCCATGACGCGCGCCAAAAATGAGCTGTTTATAACGCGTTCAACCGATTACCGCAGCGGCTTTTGGGTGGTCAACGCTCCGACGGAGGGTGAAGAATACTTTCTTGCGGAGGTGCCCCAAGACCTTGTCGACCACAAAATCGAGGGCTGGTCACCGTCTGGTGCTGCCGGACTTACATCACTTAAAGATATATACTAAGAACAGACCTCGTTGAATAGTTTATTGGTTGACTGGTTAATTAGTGCCCGTCCATATTTCTGGGCCGCTTTATCGTGAAGCCGTATCGTTCAACGCTGACATCATGCTCCCGTGGGTCCTTAAGTTTCAGCAACGACTCGTTGCCGTTGAAACCGAATGCCGTTTTTATCAGCTCACCACCTCAATCCTCTGCGCGATCCTGCGCTTCATCGGTGCATCAATTCAACAATAAGTCTATTTATGGGTAGCGCAAAGCATGAGACAGCCGGTAAGGCCTTATCTCTGTGTATGGAGGCTTGTCCCGGCCAAATCTAAAAGGTGATGACCAGAATGGTATTATCGGGCGCCTGGATGACGTCATGAGCCGTGCCGGAAAGCTTGGGATCATCAAACAGCCACCACAAAAGGACATGGGTATCAAGCAGGTATCTTGACGCTTTGCCCTTTATTGATTCCATGCATCCAGCTCGCTATCCGGCAGTGGTTCAAAAAACGCCTCATCGACCCGACCATCGGCTATACCGGGGACCCTGGGTCGTGCCTCCTCTAACGGTACCAAGCGGGCATAGGGTTTTCCGGCCTTGGCAAGTACGATTTCCTCACCTTCATGCGCCCGTTTCAGCAACCGCGAGAATTGGGTTTTGGCCTGATGTACATTTACAATGGTTGTCATTTGGGTTCCTTTTTTATCTGACAATAGACTAAGTCAATGAACTAAGTCAAGTTTAAATTGAACATCTCAGATATTAAAAAAGAATAATGACGATCTCGTGAAGAAATCCCTATGTCGTTATTTTTTTCAGCCCCAATAATTCTCGTGCTTCAGTCGGCGTTGCAACGTCATAGCCGATTTGATGTACGAGAGACACGATTTTCTCAACAAGCGTAACGTTGGTTGCCGCCGCCTTGCCCGGTGCATAATAAACACTGTCCTCAAACCCAACCCGTATGGCAGCGGCACCCATGCCAATGGCGGTGGCCAGCAATGAAAAATCCTGCATACTTTCATGAACAACCCCCCAGGATGCAGGTTCGATTAAACTCGATTTTAAGAAAAACAGGCTGTTGGGGTCGGCCGGCAGGGCCCAATGAAACCCTAGACAGAATCCAAATGCCAATGGCGGTTTCAACACTTTTTCTTCCAGCAGTTTGGTTACGGCTGTCAACATTCCAGCTTCAAATATCTCCAATTCGGGAATGACATTGGTTTCTTTCATCCGGCGGGCCCAGTAGCGAATATCCGGCAACCGGTTGATATAGACTTCTTCACTGAAATTTACCGACCCCATGTTAAGTGATGCTACCTCAACCCGTGGATCATTCAGGGCCACACAGCGCGCTTCCAGGGAAAGCTCCGATAACCCGCCGGTGGATCCCTGGATGATAATATCCGAGGCGTCTCTAATCAAATCAAGGGTACGCGAAAACTGGGTCAAATCTTCGGTTTGGTTGCCTTTGTCATCCCGGACGTGTAAATGCACAAAGCTGGCACCGGCGCGGGTGCAGTCAATAACCTCCCGGGCAACGTCTTCCGGGGTGAGCGGATTGATCGACGGCGGTTCGATGTCTTTGCCCACCGGCGCCACAGCAACAATGATTTTCCTGTTTTTAATTGGTTCCATATTTATCTACCTCTGGAGATGGCTTATTTACACCGATTTAAAATTAAGCTCGGATGGTGACATGTTGACGTAATCAACTTTCTGTCGTAGCTTTCACAGTATTAGCCTTTAAGTGCTTCGCCCATAAGATCGGCTTTCAAAATTGCCCTCGCCACCATTTCGGTGTGGATTTCAAAGGGCATATTGTGGATCTCGCTGGCGGGTCCACAAATTGTTTCCATGGCTGGAACCAACTTCTCAGAAATCGATGGTTTAATGCCCAGTTCCGCTAGCGTGACTGGTAAACCGACTTTCTGATAGAAGGAAAACATTTCATTTAAAAACTGTTTAGGGCGCTCTTCGAGCATGAACTGGACTAACAACCCGAAGGCTACCATCTCACCATGCATAGTACCTCGGGTCTGATCTAAAAATGTGAAACCTGAGCTGATGGAGTGGGCTGCGGCTAACCCCCCATTTTCAAATCCCAATCCACTCAGAAGAATGGTGGCCTCCACAACGTCCTCAAAGGCCTGGTTGACAATCCCGGTATCTATTGCTTGCAAGGACTCAAACGCCTTTTCCTTGATAATTTGCCAGCTCTGATCAGCCAGTGCCAAAGCTGCCTGCGATACCTGGCCTTCAAAGTAATTATTGGCTCCTGAGTTGGCGTTGGCCTCTGCCTCGAATTTTGTGGCTATGGCATCGCCAATACCGGCAACAAAGAATCTCTTTGGCGCTTTCACTAAAATTTCGGTGTCCACCACGACGTACCATGGAGACAGCTTCATAATTTCCATATGATCATAGACATGGTTTTCGTTGTAGACCACGGCGAAGTGGCTGGTAGGAGCATCGTTGGAGGCTATGGTGGGCACGATCACTACTGGCAACTCCAGTTCAATGCTCAACACTTTTGCTGTATCAGCCGTTTTGCCGCCTCCCGCACCAATGATCACTTCCGGGGGCTCTTTTTGTGCCTGTTGTTTGAGTTTTAAAATTTCCGATTTACAACACTCTCCTCCAAAAAGTCCAATATGGCAATTCTTGCCTGCCTGATGCAGGCTATCAGCAATCCGGTTTCCTATTATTTCTTTTACTACTTCATCGAAAATCAAGAAATATCGTTCCCCCAAAGGTGCAAGGATGTCACCAAGATGGGCAATCGCACCGGGTCCTTGAATATACCTGAACGGTGATCCGAAAATCTTCATTAAAAATCTCTTGGGTGTATCATTGGGATTATTCGATAAGTTATTCATTTTTGTTAGAAACAGAATATCCAAAAGTTCGATATTATTGGTACACTTGCAACGCCAACCTGCTCATTCGGATCAGGTCTCTATTTTCTGAATTCTTAAGATCCCCTTCAACTTGCCGGCGATTTCATCTAATGCTTCTTTGGCCTTGTCCAATCGCGCGGTCATTCGAATAAAACCGTGAATCATACCCGGATAGCGCGACAAGGTTACGTTCACTCCGGCTTCCTGCAGTTTTTTGCCATAAGCTTGGCCTTCATCGCGCAAGGGATCGTACTCGGCCGTAATTATCAATGCCTGTGGAAGATCGCTGAAATTTTTCGCCCGCAATGGAGAAACATAAGGATCATTTGCTTGACCTTCATCTTCAATAAAGTGGTTCCAGAACCATTTCATAAGGTCACTCGTAAGCATATAGCCTTCCTTATTTTCTATATAAGACGGCGTGCTAAAATTGAAGTCGGTGATCGGATATATGAGGGCTTGCAAGTCAATGCGGGGCCCGTTGCGATCACGCGCCATCAATGCGACGACTGCTGCCAGATGGCCCCCGGCACTGTCTCCTCCCACAGCCAAGCGATCGGGATTGGCCTGAATAGCATCCGTATGTTGAGCCACCCAGCTTGTGGCAGCATAGGCATCTTCTACCGCGGCCGGGTATCGATGCTCGGGCGCCAGGCGGTAATCAACCGATACGACCAAACAGCTGCTTTGTTTTGCAAGCGCATGGCAAACGCCGTGATGGGTATCAAGGTCGCCCATTACCCAGCCACCGCCGTGAAAATATACGAGGACCGCAAACGGTGGATCGCCCGAAGGGTAGTATAACCGTATTGGAATTTCGCCTTTCGGTCCTGGTATCATCAAATTTTCGACCCTTTTGACGGTCAGTAAAGGATCAACCGGAGGCGTCAGATCCAGCATTTGTTTTCTGGCCGCTGCCGGTGACAAATCCTGATAATCAGGCAGGCCAAGCGATGCGGTTTCTTCCAAGATTCTTTTTACCTGAGGGTGTAATGGCATAATTTATTTCCTGAATACTACATGAAAATATCGGATATTTTTTTTAAAGTATCATCTGGAACGGTGGAATAATTCGGTTGATCCTGTCAGTCAATGAATACCCAATCCGGACAAGCCGGAATTGAATATTGACGATTAAAGATTGAAGATTTTAAGTACTAAATGCTAAAAAGCTCGTCCTGTTTTCGGCGCAGTTCCCATAAACATGAGGATGTTGAATCACGGGCGATCATCCCGTAGGTTAACAGTCTGCCTTCTTCAACGGTGTGTTTCAAGCGGTTGCCGGCCGCCATATAGTAGGGGACCGGGCTGTCTGAAGCCATCTTTTTGGCAGGCAGTATTTCCGGCATCAGGCCCGCTATCGCGTGATCGGAATCCAGAGTTAAACGATAGCCTTGCGCCAGTGCGCTGATTGCCCGAAGGCCCACATCGACCCGGGGCTTTGGGTCTATGCCGCCGGTGGATAGCTTCAAACAACGTGCTGCCAGCACCGACGTCGCAGTTTCAACTCCCAGTAGGTGATACGGTCTGAACATCATTGCGTGGGTGCCGGCGCGGTTGACAAGATGGCCTTTGTCTTTCAAAAATTTCCAGGTTTCTCTTCCCCCGCACTTTACGATGACAAAAACGCCGCCGGCAAAGCTTAATTCATCAGAGCGGCGCAAACAATTCACCATATCAATGATGCCTTCTTTTTGTAGGATACCGCCATCGTCACGACCACACATAATTTCAGGCATCTCGATGATTCGAGCGATGGGTGCATGTAGCTGAGGCGCATCATAATCGTAGCCGGTGGAATTAATGACGATGGTCATTTCACTCAAATCAGCCACCGAGAATTGCGGCAAGATCTCAAGGGTCTGGCGGCGGAGACGGATCCCCTGCTCTGCTTTGCCGACGGTCAATTCCCACAGATCTTCTACGGCAAAAGCTGTCTGATGACCCCTTGCAATCGTGTTAGAATCACGATCATAGACGAAATCCAGCTCGCCGGCTTTACCGGCACAGACGATTTCAAAACCAAGGGTTTCGGCCCATGAAATCAGTCCGATCAACAGGCTCGGTTGGTCACCGTCTGCCGGCGTGTAGACCACTCCGGCATTTTCGGCCAGCCGGTTTAAAATAGGCCCGACCACACAATCAGATTCTTTGGTGACCATAACAACATGCTTGCCGTTTTCAATCGCCGAACGGGCGTGGATTGCCCCGACCTCGGGCATCCCGGTCGCTTCAACCACCACCTCGATCGGCATATCCAATAGCAGCAGCGCATCACTGATTACTGCGGTCTTTCCCGAGGCGATGGTATCATTTGTTTCCGATTCCGTCTGGCAAATTTTAAGATCCTCCGGTGCCAAGCCGGTCTGAAGGCAGGCATCTTCGGCAGTTTCAACGTCCTGATCACAGACCACGGCGATTCTGAGACCTGGCGTCATACGGGATTGTGCCAGAAAGGATTTTCCGAATGCACCGATTCCGATTAACCCTACACGGGTGACATCGGTCGATTTAAATAAGTTTTTGTAGTTCATCGCTTTCCCTAAAATATTTCTTGACAAGACGCTTTGAAAACGGTATTGGATTTTGAATACAAAATACAAAATACAGATTCAATCTTGCTTGTACCTAAGTTAACGCAATTGATCGCAATAAATCAAGAGAGTTTATGGAATGATAAATTTAGGCGCAGAACATGAGAATCTCGATCAGAAGGCCTACTCGATTCTCAAAGACCTGATCATTGAACGCAAGCTGTTGCCCGGTCAAAAAATTCCCCAGGAAAAATTGGCGCGGGATCTTGGAATCAGCCGCACACCTTTGATCAGCGCCCTGAAATTTCTCGAACAGGAAAAATTGGTGGAATCCGTACCGCGCAGAGGCTTTTTTGTGCGACTATTCAGCAAAGAGGAGATGGTTTACATTTTCGAGTTGCGTGAAGTCTTGGAGGGCCTTGCCGCCAGACGAGCGGCTGCTAGAATTACCGATTCCCAGATAAAAAAACTAACTAGCTTTTTTCAGCCTTTTGCCGATCAGAAAAATATTTCAAATTACAAAGGATATGCCCGCGAAGACCGGCGATTCCACAATTTCGTCATTGATGTCGGTGCCAAAGAATTTTTAAAGAGTATATTGCTGACAACCAATATTATCAGCTTCAGCTATCAAGTTCTGCAGTCCGAAGGCCTGGTCAGACCACCCAATGAAACCATTCAAGAGCATCTGGCGGTGATCGAGGCCATTAAAGACAGGGATTCCGAGGCCGCCGAAAATTTAATGCGTCAGCATTTCAAAAAATCTCTCGCCTATCTTAAGCGGGAGCTGAATGGGGAGGCAAATAAGTGACGAATTTAACCGGTTGCTAAATTCAGAACTACTGATTTTGTAGGTTCTTTAGATATCAGGCCTTCCGAGAAGTTTTTCCAATTGAGGTCAGGAGCCCTGAAATGAAGGCAAGCAATATGAAAGGAGGGATGCGGGTCAACCATAAATGAACGTTGCTTAGTGCTGCTATTCGCAATTACAGTAACACATAATTATTGATCAAACCGACATAATTGCTTACTCAGCACTAAGTTCTGAGTGAGTAAATACGTTATCGTATTTACGAATCGATGGACTTTGCCAAAACCAACTGGGGACGAATTTGTCCTGTAACCAAAACATAACGACATAAGAGGAGGGTTTGCTATGAAAAAGATGCTAATTTTTTGTTTGGTAGTACTTCTGGCCGTTACCACTGGCGCTTTTGCCAAAGATTTTCCGAAAAGAGACATCACCAATGTCGTGGTTTGGGGAGCCGGTGGCGGAACCGATACCTGCAACCGCATCATCAGCGCTGAAATGGCCAAAATCTTGGGGGTTAACATAAATGTCATCAATAAAACCGGGGGAGTCGCCGGTTCGGTCGGTATGAACTTCGGCTATTCTCGAAAACATGACGGATACACATTGACCGGTCTGTCTGAGTCAAATGTTACCGCCGGTGTCCAGGGCGGTTGGGATAAGAAATTTGATGTTTGGGATGTTTTTATCGTTGGCGGTTCACCGGATGTGATCTCGGTGACTCCCGATACACCCTACAAGACGCTCAAAGACCTGATCGAAGCGGCCAAAGCGAATCCGAAAAGCATCAAAGCGGCTGCCAGTGGTGCCGGTTCGATTCACCATCTCAACCTGTTAGCGGTCGAAAACGGCTCTGGTGCCAAATTCAATTTCATTCCCTACAAAGGTTCTGCCCCCAGCCAGAACGCAGCCATGGCTGGTGAGGTATCCGTGGTCGTCACATCTCTGGCCGAACAACAGCAACTGTTGCGCGGCGGCAAATTGAGAGCCCTGGGAATGCTAATTCCGGAATCGTTTGATGTTGAAGGATTGGGAACGATCCCATCTTCGTTTGATTCTTACCCCGGGCTGTCAAAATACCTGCCGATTTCTCAAGCCATCGGTTTTGCAGTTCCAACAGACGTCCCGGCTGAAAACAAAGCTGTTTTAGTGGATGCCTTCAATAAGGCGATTGCCACCGAAAAAGTGCAAACCTGGGCTAAAGAAAATTATTACCTGCTCTCCGGCAAAACCGGGGCGGAGTCAAAAGCAGTATTTGAGGCCCTCGAATCTAATTTTGCCTGGACCTTGTGGGAGCTCAAAGCCGCCAAGGTAGATCCGGCTTCTCTGGGTATTCCCAAACCGTAAAGTTTACAGTCCGAACCAAGCCGGGTGCGAACCGGCCCCCGGCATGGTTGTTATTGGGCCATTTTGTTGGGTTTCGGTGGTGGCTTAAAATGGCTGACGAGTAGGTTGGGTAGAGGAACGAAACCCAACAATCGATATCGAAATGCTCAACCCAACCTACAATTATGCAGTGGCCGATGTTAGGGCCAACCCCGAAAAATGAAATCGACAGGATTCATATTAAACTAATAACGATTAACCAATAACAGATAACTTCCCAACGGCATGCCTTCTCAAAGGTAGTGCATCTAAATCTTTAAACCAGTAATTTAGGATTTCACTGATATGCTGAAACAAGAAAACCTCCGCAAGGCCGATGTATATTCGGGTGCAGCCATATTTTTGTTTGGTTTGTGGGTGGTGCTGCAGGCTTTAAAGATGCCGATGAAAGACAGCTGGGGCGGTGTTCAGAACGTCTGGTATGTGTCGCCGGCGATTTTTCCACTGTTCGTCGGCTGCATGATTATGCTGCTGGGAGGACTGCTGTGCCGAACCGCACTCAAGACGATCGGTGTCAAAGCATTTGCCGAAACGGCCCGCTGGTTGTCGAGTAAAGCGCTTTTACAATTTTTAAACTCCATACCCAATCTTCGCTTTTACGCAATCGCTGTATTGCTTTTATCGTTTGTCTATTTGAATATACCACGCATAGATTTCTTTTTGAGTGCCGTCCTTTTCCTGACAGTGTTCATTACCTCTTTTTATTTAGATGATGCCCAGCTGCTTAAAAAACTTTTTTTCTTCTACCTGTCGGGCGTCTTTGTTTTAATCATTTACTTTTCACTCGGAATTAATGAACCGCTGGGACGAATTGTACCGTTCCCGGCTGACATTCTGGCGCTTTGTTTTATTATCGCATACTGCCTGTATGCATGGCGGCTGATTCGCAATAATGCCGAGCTGCGCAAAAAATACCGGACCGCAATGATCGTCGCCATCGCCTCGCCACTTATCGTTGGCATGATCTTTAAATACTTTCTCCTGGTGCCGATGCCGGCTGAAGGGCTGGTCGTCACCGTTATGGATTACTTCTGGTACCTCGAGTTTCTCTGACATAGATCCTTTAAAATTATTTTTGACCTTTTTGTGCGCAATTTTGAATTGGAATATTTTGAGGGGAAAAACACCAAATGGCCATCCTCGAACGCATCGGGTTCTACTTCCAGACGGTATTGCATCTGGCTTCAGACCCGGTTCACATTGCGATTTTATTCGGCTCCGTTATTCTGGGAATTATGTTCGGAGCGATGCCGGGATTAACATCCACGCTGGGTGTCGCCCTATTAACCGCCATGACATATGGAATGGACACAGCCACCGCCATGATTTGCCTGTTGGCCATCTATGTCGGCGGGACCTACGGCGGATCCTATGCATCCATTTTAATCAATATTCCCGGCACGGCGGCGTCAGCGGCCACCGCCCTGGACGGATACCCCCTGGCCCAAAAAGGCGAAGGCGGTCGTGCCATCGGTTTGACCACCACCTCATCGGCGATTGGGACGATTATCAGCATGCTGTTTCTGGTCAGCATTTCTCCGTTGATATCGTTTTTTGCATTGCAGTTTACTTCTTTTGAATTTTTTCTTTTAGCCTTTTTCGGAATTATCATCAGTGGTACCCTGACCAGCCCGGATCTGGTCATCAAGGGTTGGATCGCCGGTTTTTTAGGACTGTTTCTGGCATGTGTCGGTCGAGACATGCTGCAATTTTATCCGCGATTTACATTTGGAATTCCTGAATTGGACAGCGGCGTTGAGGTGGTACCGGTGTTAATCGGCGCCTTCGGCATCCCCCAAATCATATCGGTCCTCAAAGATCGGTTTCAGATCGGCGAAACCCAGAAGTTCCAGAAAATCCTGCCCGAGTTCGGCACGATCGTCAGAAACATCCCTCGGATCATCCGTTCGGCCCTCATCGGTGTAGGGATCGGTTCGGTGCCGGGCATCGGGGAAGACATCGCAGCCTGGGTATCCTACGGTGCTGCCAAAAATACGTCCAAACACCCCGAGCGCTTCGGCAAAGGTGAAATCACCGCCGTTCTTTCCACCGAAGTGGCCAACAATGCTTGTGTCGGCGGCGCCATGATTCCCCTTTTAAACCTGGGCATCCCCGGCAGCCCCCCGGCCGCCATGTTGCTTGGGGCGCTTATGCTGCACGGGGTCACTCCGGGGCCCATGATTACCTTTGAACATCCCAATTTCATCATTGAGGTTGCGGCGATTCTGCTACTGGCCTCCATGGCGATGTGGGTGGTCGGCATGCTGCTGGCCAAACAGGTCGTCAAGGTACTGCGCATCCCGACTCAGATTTTTATGCCGATTATCGGTGTTTTGTGCATCATCGGCTCCTATGCTCTGGGAATGAATATTTTCAACCTGTACCTGATGCTGCCGGTGGGAATTATCAGTTATTTTCTGATCGAGATGGGGTATCCCATCGCCCCCCTGGTAATCGGCGTTATTCTGGGCCCCATGGCCGACGAAAACCTGAGAAGAGCCTTGATGGTCTCCCAGGGAAGCTTTTTGCCGGTTTTCACCCGCCCGGTGGCTTTGGTGCTTTTTCTGGTTATTGTCTGGACTGTGCTCAGTCAGTTTCCATTATTTAAAAACTTAAAAGATAAATTGTTGGATAAGATTCTGCCACGCAGATTCCGTCCCGAAAGATAGGAGGATGTTATGTTGAATATGGCCATTATCACCGGCTTTTTATCCAAAACCAAGGATCGTTTTCACGAATATAACCGGCCGCTGGATCTGGATCAAAAGTTCGAGCTGATGACTGGAATTGATGGCTACGACGGCGTTGAAATCGTTTATCCCTACGAAGTCAACGATCCGCAGGAAACCACCGAACTTCTGAAAAAACATAATTTAAAGGTTGCGGCCGTCAACGTGAATGTGAAGGCCGAGCCTGAATTTCGCAATGGCGGATTAAC
>JARFPZ010000617.1 GCA_029288035.1 Desulfosarcina sp. | reverse complement strand
CTAATGCCGGTTGAAAACCAGGTGCGCGAACTGGATGCCAGGCTTCTGCTGGCCTGTGTTGCCGCAAAGCGAGGGTTGACGTCCATTCTCGGACCCAAACGGAAGATGGAGTCGCATATTGCCTCATTTCCGAGGGGCATATACCTGTCCAAATCCCTGCGGATCGCCCGGCGTAGTTTTTTTTCGATCGCGCGTATGCTGGGTCATGAAATTGTTAGTTGGGATGAAGAGGCGTTGGTCCATCTGCCACCTGAAACGTATTATTCGCGACGGCTCTCACCCGTGGGAATGGAGCACGTGTCCCACATGTTTGCCTGGGGCGAAGAGAATGTCGAATTGTGGCGCCAGTATACGAAATTACCTCCCGATATGCCGATTCATGCCACTGGTAACCCACGCGTTGACCTTTTGCGGCCTGATTTGCAGGCCTTTTATGACGTCGAGGCCGATCAGATCCGCAAGACTTTCGGTGATTTTATTTTGATCAACACCAATTTCAATCATGTCAATGCCTTTATGCCGGCCCAAAATTTATTCCTGCCGGTGCAAAAAGAGGGTGACGCGGCGCAATTCGGACAGGCAGCAAAGGGCATGAGCCGAGAGTATGCTGAAGGTTTTCGAGATCATAAACAGGCAATCTTTGAGGATTTTCAAGAATTTATTCCAGAGATTGAGGCTGCTTTTCCGGAATACACCGTCGTGGTGCGGCCGCATCCGACAGAAAACCAGGATCTTTATCAAGAAATTGCCGGCCGTTGTCGGCGGGTGCGGGTAATAAATGAGGGTAATGTCGTCCCCTGGTTGATGGCGGCTAAAGTTCTTATTCATAACGGCTGCACTACCGGGGTTGAGGCTTATGTCATGCGCGTTCCGGCGGTCTCTTACCGGAAGACCGTAAATGACTACTACGATGATGGTTTCTACAAATTGCCCAACCGGTTGAGTCACCAGTGTTTTGATTTCGAAGAATTGCGTGACACGCTGCAGCGCATACTAATGGGTGAACTGGGGCCTGCCGGTGGCGCAGAAAAAGATGCGCTCATCGATTATTTTTTAGCCGGCCGGGAAGGACCGCTGGCCTCTGAACGGATGGTTGATGTTCTGGCAAGGTTTGCAGAAGAGATGTCCCAAACCCCGCAGCCCGGTTTGTGGGAATGGATAAAAAGCCAGTATAAGGCAAATCGCCGCCGTGTAAAAAAGGCTTATAGAGCATGGCAGCCGGGCTCCCGAAAGTCACCGGAATTTGAGCGCCATCGTTATCCAGGGATAACCGCCGGCGAACTTGCCGAGCGGATATCGCGTTTTCAACAGATTCTGGGCGATAACAACAAGCTTCTTTTGAACCAAATCTATGATAAAATCTATAAAATTAGTACTTAATCCGTCAGGCAAATTTTCAGTTTGTTAATAGTGCTTTCGATTGCAATCGGGTGTCCTGCTTTGCAATAGAACTATTTACGATAAATTCTTCATAGCGGCCAAGCACGTCACTGTCGGCATCACCGCCATGTACAATATCCGACACAAACGCTGCGACACTTTCTTTACTGTACGGGATATTGTTTATATCGTCCTGCAGAGAGAGCAACGCTTTTTTTAATTCATCTTCATTATTGATGGTCCAACAGGAACCCAACTCTTCAAACAGGGTGGTATTTTCATGCAGGTACTTGAGGTAAAGTGCGGGTTTGCCTTTCATGAGCGCTTCGGTAATGACACTGGAACCGACATTCAACAAAACATCCGCCCATTCACACAACTCGGCGGTCAGAACATGGGAAACATCGGGCAGGGGCACGCCATGAAAAAGGTTCTTTGCGCCGGGAGCCCGCGTATGCGGTTTTATCATCGCTTCAATTCCATCGAGATCAGCCAGTAAGGCGCATGTTTTGAAGAGCCGGTCCACATCAACCCTGGCCTGCGGTTTGGACGGCATCAGAACGACTTTTAGTTTAGTCGAATTTGGCGGATTGAAATCATTTGTATTCGGCAATATTTTCTGATTCTGGGCCAGCCACTCCGCGCAATATCTAGCACAACCCAAAACAATAATTTTCTCCGCTGGAATCCCGGACCCTACCAGGATCTGTTTCCGTAGCTCATTGGTTGCAATGATGTAGTCATAGCGTTTGAACTTGGCCAGTCTTCTGCTATCAATCGCTTTAGGCTTGGTCTTCTGATTGGTGTACAGGTAAACCCCGTGCGGCAGGGCCAGGCTGGGGATTGACATGGCACGCGATGCTTTTAAAAATGCATCGACCATGTAATGCTTGGGTTTGATGTGATCGAAACAGATCACCTGCGCGCCGGTTTGCTCAAGAATTGAACGCTCCCACCCACGGCCGTAATATAGTTTGTGCATAATTACATTGAATTTAGATTTCACGCGCCAGCTAACCTGCCGGTATAATCTTATCAGGAAACCGGGCGGTTCTCCGACGACAAACTCATGGGGTTTCTGAAGGGCGTAACTTTTTTGCATAATGACGTAGATAAATTTGCCAAACGCACCGCGCGGATGGTCAAACGCAACATGCAGATAATCAACGGTTACGCCCAGGCTTTTTAAGAACTGAAGGCGATAGTCACTGTGAATGTCATATTGCGGGTTGATGCAGTATACTGCAACCGGATGCTTATCTTTCTTCATTTTCCACACCACCGGAGCAATGTGGTCGATGTCGTTAAAATGTCTAACAAAAAACAGATACATATTTCTTATCTTCTTGGGCTTTTATTTTTATTGGGTATAAGCTGTTTTTGGGGGGGTAAGTCCGGAACGGTGAACCCCCTGGCCCAGACCTGACTTTGGTTGCTCAATTTATTTAGATTCACATTTGCGAACCTGACACAGGTCGTAATATGATCTTATAAGTCACACTCTCCGAGGCGTAGGATCTACGAGCCCGCTTCCAGCCCGTAGGCTTCATGGGCTTACAGGCCGGAGGGGAGGCCAGGTCGGGCTGAACAGCTTAACCTATTAATAATCCTATTCATATCACAGGATTCGACTGTAATGCAAACAAATCCGCTGCGGCGATTCAAAGGCAAAACCAACCGATGGGCTGCCGACTAAGACATTGATGTTTGAAACGGTTGTCGGACCGGGATAACTCCCTTCATACGCCACCCGACCTATCGGGATGAAAACAGAAAAGGCTCTAACGTCACAGGGTGATCACGGCACATTGTTCTAAATCTGAACTAGACCGGCGGCTTATGAAGGGAGTGATTTCCTCATGGCATTTTAAAATGCCAAAACGCTTGACAAAATTGAAGTCAATAGATAGATAATGGCGCATTGTCGGCTTGCCTGCCTGTATATCAAGGATAAATCATGAAAATCGTTGCCGTAATACCGGCCCGCATGGGATCAACCCGCTTTCCGGGAAAGCCGTTGGCACCCATATTGGGCCGTCCCATGCTCGAGCACGTTTACCGGCGTGTGGCCATGTGCCTGGCTTTGGACGATGTTTATGTAGCCACCTGTGATCGGCAGATCATGGATGCGGTCGACGCATTCGGTGGCAGAGCCATCATGACATCCGACTCTCATCAGCGGGCCAGCGACCGGGTGGCCGAGGCGGCCACGAATTTCAGCGCGGATATTATTGTTATGGTCCAAGGTGATGAACCGATGACGTATCCACAGATGATCGAGTCCTCGGTGGCGCCTTTGCACAGCGGAGATGAACAGATCGCCTGCGTTAATCTGACGGCGAGTATTCAAACGGAAGAAGAATTTGCAGATCCGAACATCATTAAAGTTGTCATGGATACCGACGGGTTTGCCG
>JARFPZ010000505.1 GCA_029288035.1 Desulfosarcina sp. | reverse complement strand
GCGAGATCTTATAAAAAAGAAAATGATCAGACGACAGGGGAAAGAACCATGGTAAGCAAAAAATCCAATTCGGGCAGATTGGCCCGGATCTCCGGTTTTCTCGGATTGCAGCGAAGCACTGTCGGGGTGCTGGCCATGGTGGTACTGGTGGGGATGGGGGAGCGGATGGCCGAACGCTTCCTTCCCATCTACATGCTGGCCCTTGGGGGCGGTGCCCTGGCCGTCGGTCTGCTGCAGGCCATGGACAACCTGCTTTCTGCCCTGTACAGCTTCCCCGGCGGCTACTTCTCCGACCGCTTCGGCACTAAACGGTCTTTATTTGTATTCAACCTGGTGGCCATGGCCGGCTTTATTCTGGTTATCTTGGTTCCCGCCTGGCAGGCGGTATTGGTTGGAGCGGTGTTTTTTATATCCTGGTCGGCCATTTCACTGCCGGCCACCCTGAGCCTGATATACACCGTGTTGCCGCAAAACAAGCGAACCATGGGAGTGAGTATGCATTCGCTGGTACGTCGCCTTCCCATGGCCCTCGGTCCTTTGCTCGGGGGGATTTTCATCGGCATCTGGGGAGAACGCGATGGGGTTCGCATGGCCTTTGGAGCCGCCATGGTGATGGCCGTGGTGGCGCTGCTGCTGCAACAATGGATGATTGAAGACGATACGCCGGATTCATCACTCTCGGCCGACAGCCCCGGCCGGCTGCTGGAAATAAATCCGCTGAAGCTAATGCGGTTGATGAACCCGGCCATGAAACGTCTGCTGACCACTGATATCCTGATTCGGTTCTGCGAGCAGATTCCCTATGCTTTCGTGGTGGTCTGGTGCATGAAGACTATCCCCGAGCCGGTAACTGCCGTGCAGTTTGGTTTGTTGACTACCATAGAGATGGGCACAGCCGTGCTGGTCTATATCCCGGTTGCCTACCTGGCCGACCGCAGTACAAAAAAACCTTTTGTACTTATGACCTTTGTTTTTTTCACCCTGTTTCCAATAGTGCTTCTGTATTGCCGTTCTATGGAATGGCTGATCGCAGCTTTTTTTCTGCGAGGTCTCAAGGAGTTCGGTGAGCCCACCCGCAAATCACTCATCATGGATCTATCCCCGAACCACTGCAAGGCGGGCATGTTCGGACTTTACTATTTGATTCGCGATGTTATTGTTTCGCTTGCCGCTCTGGGCGGCGCGTTTTTATGGCAAATCAGTCCGCAGACAAACCTTATTACGGCATTTGTTTTCGGGATTCTCGGTACGACGGGATTCGCGCTGTTTGGCCGCGACACAGTGCCCTCAAAACTAGTGTGAGAACTTGAAGGGGTTTGTTTTTATTTTATTTTTTTAGAAAATCTATCAAATATGCCGGAAAGGACTGCACAATTAAATCAACCGGTGACAAAAGACGATTTAAAAGATTTATCAAATCCTGGAATATACGATATCAATGTTTGGGTGATTCAATTGATAAAGCACAATTCGAAGAAGTCATCACCCAGGATATTTCCATTGGCGGACTTAAATTTGAATCGAAGGAAGATTTAAAGATCGACAGCCCAATCCTAATAAGTCTCGATCTTCCCGATAATGAAGAATTGGTAATATCAGGAAAGGTCGTGTGGGTAAAAAGAAGAAACGAGGAATTACTTTCCTATGGCGTTAAATTCAATGACATTGATACGAAAGATGCAAATAAACTCAAGGAGATTTTACCCGAAAAATTTCATAATTTATCCTACGAATATTACTTGTAAAAATAGCGTCTAATCTCAGACAATCCCGCCTTTGATCAAAACCTATCTGCCCCTGTTACCCAAAAAATCCATGGACAATTAAAACATATCTTGGCAATATAAATTTTGCTTCAATTCTAAGCCAAGGTCTTCCGATAAACGATCGTTAGCTTTTAGCTTTCTTTATCGGATCTAAAGATATGCGCCCAACTAAATAGGAAGGAGGCCCCATGAACGAGAGCACCATTAAAATTAGACTCATGAAGGCGGACGATTTTGACGCGGTGGTTGGGATTGACGAGAAGGTGCTCAAGGCCTCCCGTCCGGCTTACTATGAAATGAAGTTTGAAAAGCTATTTAAATCCAAAGATTATTTGCCCACATCGCTGGTGGCAGAGGAAGCAGATGGAACGGTCGTGGGGTTTGTGATGGGGGAACTCTATATGGGAGAATATGGCATTTTCCAGGAGGAGGCGACCCTGGACACCATCGGCGTTGACCCCGATTACCAGCTAAAGGGAATCGGTGAGCAGTTGATCGATGAATTTACGGATCATTTGAAAGCCCTCGGGGTCCAAAAGATAAACACCTTGGTCGACAGGAATGATTCCAAACTGATGCATTTTTTTAACGCGAACCAATTTAACCCCTCCAAAACCATTATTAACCTGGAACGAAGCCTTTAATCTCTCCTGGGTTTAATTCCGCGCAGCTTGCTGCGATAAAAGTGAGTTAGATTCTAGCAACATGATACTCCGTGGCTTGCCGCGGAGAGATTTCATTGTCGGTGAGGGATTGGTGACGGTTTAAACTTGAGGTGATGAGATCATTTACAACGTGGCTTTTATTTTATTGTCAAAAGAAACATAGCGATAGAACGCATGATTTTGACCATCTCAGTCTAAACCGGGTCAAATCAAAACCATTCAATATTCGAAAAAAAGGGCGTGTCTTTGATGCAAAAATTCACATTTTTCTTGACACATAGTTACAATATAGCTAAATCGTAGTCACATTATAGAGTATGTGCCAGTTCAAATTTTTTCCCTGAATCAGACGCCTATTAAACAAGGAGAACACTGTGAAAATTCTCATACCCGTAAAAAAAGTAGTTGATGTGGAACTGAACATCCACGTGGAGGACGGTGCCATTGTCGAAGACGGACTTCAATATGTTATCAACGCCTGGGATGAAAATGCGGTGGAAACCGCTGTCCAACTTAAGGAAAATAGCGGGGCGGAAACGACGCTGGTGAGCATCGGCGGCGGAGATAACACCGATATGATCCGCAGATGCTATGCGATGGGGATTGAAAACGGGATTCACATTGAGGATCCATCACTCGCCAACGCAGATTCCTCTATCTTTGCCAAAGTATTGCAAAAGGTTTACGAAAAGGGAGATTATAATCTCATCATCACCGGCAAACAAGCCCAGGATACGGATAGCGGCCAAACCGGAATCATTTTGGCTGAGTTTTTGGGATTGCCGTGCGTCAGCAATGTCATTGCCATTGAAGTGATGGACGACCAACACATTAAAGTATCCCGAGCGGGTGATGCCGGGACAGAAATTGTTGAGCTGGAGCTGCCGGCCGTCGTCACGGTTGATGTTAGTATTAATGAACCGCGACTGCCCGCCATGCGCGGCGTGATGATGGCAAAGAAAAAGAAAATCGATGTAATGGATTTGGCGGCATTGGGCACTTCGCCGGATGAAGTCGGCAGCGCCCAGCCGAAATCGGAAATTGTTGAATTTATGAAATCAGCAACGCGCCAGGGCGGGCAGAAATTTGAAGGTGATGCTGCCGACATCACTGCCCAGGTCGTCAACCTTTTAGCCAATGAGGCAAAGGTGTTATAACGAAATTAACATATCGTCTCTAAGCACTGAACACGAAACGGATTTCAACAAGGAAAATGATATCATGGCTAAAGTACTCGTAGTTGCAGACATCAATCAAGGCGTATTAAAAAAAAGCACCGCCGAACTTTTGTCAAAAGCCAAAGCCATCGGCGCAGAAACCGCAGTGGTGGCGATTGGCAGAAATATAGAATCGTTAATCCCCGGCTTGGTAGACGCCGGCTCCGATACGCAATATGTCGCCGATGATCCCGCACTGGAGCTGTTTTCAGCCGGTCCCTACGCCTCCTGTGTCGTCGAGGCCGCCAAACAATTTGGTGCCGATCTGATATGGTTCGGATTTTCCGAAGGCGGCAAGGCCGTCGCTCCGCGGGTTGCCACCCAACTGGATGCCGCCTGTGCCAATGAAATTACCGCTTTGACGCTTGAGGGAGATCAAATCGAAGTCATCAGACCCGCTATCACAAATAAAGTGATTCAACGCGTCAAAGTCAATACCGATCGACTGGTGGCAGTTATCAGAGCCGGCGCATTCGAGGCGACGGAAGGAATTACAGGATCCGAAAACGTCGTCAAGCTTTCTGCTCCGGAACCTGATTCAAAGGCCGTCATCAAGGAACTTGTTTCGGATGCAAGTGGTGACATCGACCTGGCCGATGCCGACATCGTCATCTCGGTGGGACGAGGCACCAAGGATCAGGCCGGCATCGATCTGGTAAAGGAACTGGCCAACGATTTAAAAGCGGGGTTCGGTTCTTCCCGTGCAATGGTAGATGCCGGTTTAATGCCACACAATAAGCAGGTCGGACAAACCGGTAAAATTGTCGCACCGACGCTTTATATTGCCATCGGTATCTCCGGCGCTATACAGCACCTTGCGGGAATGAACGGCTCAAAAGTGATTCTGGCCGTCAATAAAGATCCCGAAGCACCCATCTTCAACGTGGCCGACTATGGCATCGTCGGAGACCTCTTCGAAGTGGTTCCGGTTCTGCGCGAAGAGATTAAAAAAATTAGAGCCTAAGCCACTTGGGAGTTATTAGTTTAGTAGGCTTGAAGCTGGGAGGCTGGAAAGTTTGGAAGCTTAAAAGTCCGATGTTCTCTTAGCATCCCAGCATTCCGGCTTTCTGGCTTCCCAGCCAATAACCTTATAGAACCTTATAGGACCGTCATACTCCAATAACGAATAACAAATAACCATTAACGCCTAATCGAGCTTATTTCGCTCATTCAGGGTAAAAGTTAAAGGGCTCAGTTTGGGCCCTGGTTTGGCACCGCCTAACATTCCCGACGAGGTAACCATGAATCCCCTATTGATGTCTCTTCTAATCATTGTCGCTCTGGCAATTTTCGGGCGCACGATGGTTGGCAAAATTCAATTGTTAAGGGCTCTCGAGCCCACCGACAGGGCCAATCATCTGAAAGAACGATTGAAGAATATGGCAATTATAGCCATTGGCCAGAAACGCCTGATTGGAAGAGCAAAAGAAAGAAGTTCGGGTATCATGCATGCCTTCATTTTTTGGGGATTTTGTGTTTTAGTGATTCGCAGTTTGACCTTATATGGAGAGGGATTTCAGGAGGGATTTCATCTGCCGTTTTTGGGCGGCGACGGATTGCTCGGCTATCTCTACATCGCCTTAAAAGATATTATGGAAGGGGCGGTTTTATTGATGATCCTTTACGCATTTTATCGTCGCGCCGTTCTAAAACCAAAACGAATGCACAATACCGTCGAAGCCTATCTGGTTTTGGGTCTTATCGGGATCTTGATGGTATCCGATCTACTGTACGACGGCGCACGTTACAATTTAATTCAACACCATAACAACCCGCAAAGCATCCACTATTTCAATCATCCGCACTATGGTTCTGAATTTCTTTGGACGCCGATCTCGGTGGCCGCGGCCACCCTGGTTTCAGGATTGAGCGCAGACGCCAACACCACCATCATGGGGATTATGTTTTGGCTTCACATCTGTACCCAGCTGACATTTTTGAATATTCTCCCTCTTGGCAAACATTTTCATGTGATCACGGCCCTGCCCAACGTTTTTCTAAAAAGTCTGGGCTATCCTCACGAAAAACCAAAGTTGCTCGATTTGGAAGACGAAGCCGCCTGGGAGGACGAATCCCTCGGCATCAATCACATCCATCAGCTCAATTGGAAACAGGGACTGGACCTTTATACCTGTACCGAATGCGGTCGATGCAAAGACGTCTGCCCGACATATATCACCGACAAACCGTTAAATTTACATGAATTCAATGACAAGCTGAAACTCGAACTATTGGAAAATAGTGATAATATTATCAAAAAAGCCAAGTTATCATCCACAATGAAGCAATGCAAAGATGATGCTCAGATCGAAAAAATCAAGGAGGAGCTCGCTGAGCTCGACAGTAAAAAACAACTGGTTGGGGAGGTCATCGCAGAAGACACACTTTGGGCCTGTACGACCTGCCGCGGCTGCGAAGAAGTCTGCCCCGTCACCATTGAACATGTGCCCAGAATCACCGCCATGAGACAGGGACAATTCCTGATGGCGGAAGCCTATCCCAGGGAGTTGAGCCCGTCCCTGAAAGGGCTCGAAAGAAACGGCAATCCATGGGGAATCGGTTATGATAAACGGGCCGATTGGGCGCAAGGACTTGACATCAAAAAGATGGCAGACCACCCGGACGTCGATTATCTTTTTTGGGTGGGTTGTGCCGGTTCATTCGATGATCGATCCAAGAAAGTGTCGACCAGCCTGGTTAGGATACTGCAAAAGGCAGATGTCAGCTTTGCGATCCTGGGTGTGGAAGAAAAATGCACCGGCGACTTTGCCAGACGTGTCGGAAATGAAATGCTCTACCAGATGACGGCCCAGGAAAACATCGAAACGCTGAATAGCTATAACGTCAAAAAAATAATCACCGCGTGTCCCCATTGTCTCAATACGCTGAAACATGAATATCCTCAAATGGGCGGAAATTACGAGGTCATCCATCATTCCGAGTTCATCGATCAACTCGTCAAGGCCGGTAAAATCAAATTGAAACAAACCTTGGACGGCGCGCTGACCTATCATGATCCCTGCTACCTGGGACGTTATAATACCATTTATGATCAACCCCGATCGATCCTGCGATCGGTTTCAAAAGGCGGCCTCAGAGAACTCCCAAGACATGGCCGCGAAAGCTTTTGCTGTGGTGCCGGTGGCGGCAGAATGTGGATGGAGGAGACCATCGGCAAAAGAATCTATCTGGAGCGCGCGGAAGAAATCGTCCGGCGTCAGGTCTCGAAGGTAGCGGTCGGGTGTCCCTTCTGCATGACGATGATCGAGGACGGAATGAAAGAGTTGGAGAAAGAAGAAGAGATCAAGACACTGGATATCGCTGAACTGGTGGAAAACAACATGGCCTGAGGATATAGCGGGTGTCATCGATACAGCGAATTTGCCTGTCAACCCCGCCGTCGACCAAAAAAACGGCCAGTCTGATCATAAAAGAAACTTTAGGGGCTCGGCTCCGAAATCGGCCGTTGTTGGGTTTCGCATTTGGCAATAATATCGGCAACATGTAGGTTGGATTGAGTGCAACGAAACCCAACATAGCCTGCAGTAGGCTCAACCCAACCTACGAAATGCAAAGTGGCCCAGGATAGAACCACATCCTACTTTTGTAATGAAGTTTCATAAGATTATAGAAAGTTTTCTGCGGTGTTGTAAATTGCAATCAATGTAAGACGAAGTTGGATATGGACTGGTTTGTTCTTTGCCTATCCGTCCGACACTGCTTCACGGGAAGATGGGGGAAACGCAAGGGCTTCGGTCAGGACGTAAACCGCCTGGAGATAGGACGTCGGGCACAGCGGAAAACATTCTTTGCAATTCCAGCACTCTTTGGCGGATATTTGTGGGACGAAACTGATTTCTTTTCTGATGCCTCTGTCAACAAAGCCCACAGCGTTTTTCTTTTTTACCTCAGCACAGTACCGGACGCAAAGGCCGCAATGGATACAAAAAGATGGATCTTTTTCAAACCGATCCCTTACCGCGCCATACTCTTTAGCCATTTCCACCAGCTGGGGAGAATCTGGCGCATGTGCCATCAAAAGCTCAATAATGGTCTTGCGAATTCGGTCGACTTTCTCAGATCGGGTCCTTACGATAATGTCATTTTGAACCGGGTAAACGCAGGAAACAACGAGTTTGTTCCAGCCCCGTTCTTCCACTTCAACCATACAAATCCGGCATCCGCCGTAGGGTTCCAGCTTTTCATGGTGACAAAGCGTTGGTATGAATATGCCCGCACTTTGGGCTGCCTCCAGGATCGTCATACCTTCAGCAGCCTTAACTTCTTTTCCATCAATCTCAAATTGGATGTCACTCATTTTTCATCGCTCTTTCTGATTAAATTTCTTTCTTCTTCCGGGATAGATGATGGGATCGGCACACCGGAACACTTTTTGACCGCATCAAAGCGAGGGGGACAAACTTCAATACACGTTCCGCATTTGGTACATTTATCCTGGTCAATTACATGGATTTTTTTCTTGCCACCATCAATCGCTTCGACAGGACACTTTCGAGCGCAGATCATGCAAGCCTGACACTTTGACGGGTCAATATAGTACGCGGTCAGCGCCTTGCAGGACAATGACGGGCATCTTTTATCATTGATGTGAGCCTCATACTCATCCCTGAAATAGCGTAATGTACTTAGAAATGGATTCGGCGCACTTTTGCCCAACGCGCAAAGGGATGCTTCCACGGCAGTCTCGGACAACTCTTCCAACAGTTCGATGTCGCCGTCTTTGCCCTTGCCCCGGGTAATATTGGTCAAGATTCTGTGCATCTGCCTTAAGCCCTCACGACAGGGAACACATTTGCCGCAGGACTCATCGGTGAGAAATTCAATAAAGTATCTGGCAACGTCCACCATGCAGGTGTCTTCATCCATGACGATCATCCCGCCGGATCCCATCATGGATCCGGCCTGGGTCAGTTCGTCAAACCCTACTTTCAAATCCAACTTATCTTCCGGGATACATCCGCCGGAGGGTCCACCGGTTTGCACCGCTTTAAACTTTTTGCCGCCAGGGATACCACCACCGATTTTATAGATAATATCCCTCAGGGTCATGCCCATGGGGACTTCTACAAGACCGGTGTTGGTGATTTTGCCGACCAGGGAAAAAATCTTGGTCCCTTTACTGCTTTCGGTTCCAACAGAGGTAAACCAGTCTGCTCCCTTGTTGACAATAAGCGGTACATTGGCCCAGGTCTCAACGTTATTTAAGACGCTGGGCCTGTTCCATAGCCCCTTGATATTGGAACGGGTATACTTGGGTCTGGGTTCTCCTACTTTGCCTTCCAATGACGTCATCAAGGCCGTAGATTCGCCACAAACAAAGGCACCGGCGCCCTTGTGAACAAAGACCTGGAAATCAAAGCCGGAACCCAGAATATTTTTTCCCAATAGACCATAGTCCTCTGCCTGCTTGATGGCAAGGGTGATATTCTCAACGGCCAGGGGGTATTCCTGTCGGACATAAAAATAGCCTTCGTTGGAACCGATGGCATAGCCGCCGATGATCAACCCCTCTAAAATTGAATGGGGATTTCCCTCAAGGAGCGCTCTGTCCATAAATGCACCGGGGTCACCCTCATCCGCATTGACGATCACATATTTGATCGGCTCGGATGCGTTCCTGGACCCTTCCCATTTTCTGCCCGCGGGAAAGCCGGCACCGCCTCTGCCCCTCAGGTTGGATTTTTTGACTTCTTCCAGAACCTCGACATCGGTCATTTCGTTCAGGGCTTTGGCCAGGGCGGCGTACCCACCAATGGCCAGATAGTCATCGATGTTCTTGGAATCAATCTTGATGTTGTTGCACAGAACGGTTCGCTGCTGGCTCTTATAAAAAGAGATATCAGACTCCTTGACCGCTTTTTCTCCTGTTGCCGGGTCTTCGTACAACAAACGCTCGATAACCTTATTTTCTTTGATGGTTTGTTCGACAATTTCAGGAACATCTTCGGCCTGAACCTGCAGATAGCATATTTCCGCTGGATATATCACCACCACGGGGCCGCGTTCACAAAATCCGGGACATCCGGTTCCCTTTGTATCAACCGTTGTCGTTAAGCCTGCTTTTTCAATCTCTTTTTTAAACGCATCAATGACTTCATCCGCACCGGAGGCAACACAACCGGCACCGGCACAGATTGAGATGCATGGATTAGCCGGATCTCTTTTGGATAATATTGCTTGTCTGAACTTCCGTAACGCTTCCGGCGAATTTAAGCGCGCCATAATTTACCTCTACTCATAAGTGTTGATCGCATCTGCCGTCTTGACCGGTGACATTTTACCGTGAACCTTTCCATCAACTTCCATCACCGGGCCCAAGGCGCAGCAGCCGAGGCAATTGACCGTTTCCAGGCTGAATTTCAGATCCAGGTCGGTTTCACCCGGTTTAATGCCGGTTGCGTCTTCGACCGTGTCAAGAATACGGGTTGCGCCGCGAACATGGCAGGCGGTGCCCATACAAATGTGAATCTTATGGCGCCCTTTCGGAACCAGACTAAAGGCTTTATAGAAGGTGGCAATATGCTGTATCCGGGTTAAAGGAACCTCTAATTTGTCGCTGACCCTCTCCAGTGCTTCCTTGGGAAGCCAACTATTTTCAATCTGAATATCAAGTAAAATCTGAAGCAAAGAACTCGCTTGACCATGGTGTTTGTCAATAATCCGATCGATTTTATCGATGTCCATAGGTGCTTTCCTGTTTTTATCCTTTTCTGTTGCGATACCCTGTTACCTTAGATGCGCGCATAACAATTGCTGGCGGTGTCGTACTGGACCATTCCGTGTCGTGATGATTGGATCATGTACCTGGATACATCCGAAGGATTGAGACTTAGCCGCGCGGAGATCTCCCTCGTTGATAGGGGCTTTTCCCCCAAAAGCAATAAGATCTGGCTGATTGCCAGCTTGTCTGAAAATATTTCATCTAATAAAACGTCTATTTCGTTGCTTTCGAAAAACTCAATATAGGCTTGTTTTGATTTTATCGGAACCCTGAGCCGTTCCCTTTC
>JARFPZ010000196.1 GCA_029288035.1 Desulfosarcina sp. | reverse complement strand
CCGCCGGCACCACGGGTAAAGCAGTTCAAAATGCGGCGGATTTGGCCGGATGCGACCTGGTATTTACCAGCCTGCCGCTGCCGACCCACCTGCAGGAAACCATGCTGGGCGACGCAGGTTTGCTGGCTAAAATGAGCCCGGGCGCGGTCTATATCGACGTCAGTACCATCGACCCTGGGACAGCCCGTGAGTTGGAGGCGGCCGCCAAGGAAAAGGGCATCGGTTTTCTAGAGTGTCCGTTGGGTAAAACCCCGGCCCAGGCCGAGACCGCCGAAGAACCGATCTTCGTGGGCGGCGACGAAACGGTCTACCAAAAGGTCAAGGATATCCTGGAGATCATCGGAAATCCGGTCACCTACCTCGGCACCGTCGATGCCGCTTGCGCTGTAAAATTAATCAGCAATCTCATCGGCATGACCAACTTGGCGGTATTGGCGGAAGGGATCCGGATCGGCGAGGCTGCGGGGCTTGATAAAAAACTACTCTTGGAGCTGTTGGATGATACCGGCGCCAAGAGTTTTCAGATGAATGTTCGCGGCCCCTGGATTGCGTCCGGAGATTTTGGTGCCCGATTCGGCCTTGATCTGGCCTTAAAAGATGTTCGGCTGGGTGTTGAAATGGCCCAGGCCTGGGGCAACGAGGCCAAAACCATGCAGGTGACGTTGGACTACCTGAAACAAGCATCGGACGGCGGATTGGGAAAAGAAGACTGCAATGCCATTTACAAGATCATTAAGTACTATCGATGGTATAGACTTGGAATTAACGTGGAGGTAAGGGCTTATGATCGCACAAAAAAACAACCGGACAACCGGCAAAGGAGAAAAAATCTCGCTGCTTGTCTGCTTTCTTTTGTTCGCCTTATATTTGATCAACCTGATTTTGGGTAAAATCAACATCTCATATGGCCTGAATCTCCCACATTTAGGGAATTTAGCCGAGTTTCTCCTGCTATTCTGTGCTTGCGTCCTGTTGATCATTGCGGCCTTGAAGCGAGAAACTGCGGAAAAACGATTTGAACTCAGACAAAACGGAGGTAAGAAATGAAGAACGACGAACAAAAGAAATCTGGTCCCAAAATGATAGAGCGGCGTCGCTTTTTGGAATTGACCACGAAAATCGGGTTTACGGCTGCCACGGTAGCGCTGTTCAGTGGCGTATTGCACTCCAAAGAGGCTAGCGCGCAGATCGCCAAGGAAGAGGCCAAACGCCAAAAGACAGCCAAATACAAAATGAACATCGCCACCGCTTATATCCTGGGGGCATCGCGCAGCTATCCCATTATGCAGCTGGATATGAAAGAAAATATCCAAAACTGCACCAATGGAGAGGTTTATGTCAAACTGGCGCCGGGCGGCCAGCTGGGTGCCGGTTCTGCGCTGGCCCAAAAAGTTCAAAGCGGCACGATACAGGCTGCCCAGCATTCTATTTCCAACTTCGCCCCTTTTGCTCCGGTGGCAGATATGATCAACATCCCCTATTGGTGCGGTGAAAATCAAAAATTCGTCAATCTGGTCACTTCCGACGCCTGGCGCAATGAAGTTCATGCAAAGGTGGCCGCAAAAGGATTTAAGGTTCTATGGTATGTCGTCATCGACCCGCGTGTGGTGGCCACGCGCAAAGGGGTTCCCGGCCCCATCAAGACACCGGATCAGATGAAGGGGATCAAGTTTCGGGTACCCGGCTCCAAGATTTTGGCACAGTTTTATCAGTTGTTGGGTGCCAATCCTACTCCCGTGGCCTGGGGCGAAACTTCTTCGGCTATCAAGCAGGGTGTGGCGGATGCCCTGGATCCCTCTGTTGAAGCGCTGCATGTTTTCGGTTTCAAGGATGTGCTGGACTGGGTGACCTTCAACGGCGCAGTGCCCGACAGTCAGGTTTATTCCTGTAACCTCGAGTGGTTTGAAGGATTGCCGAAGAAAATTCAAGAGGGCATCGATTTTGCCAGTGAAATCACCATGCAGCAGAACCTGGCCAAAGTGCCGGCCGCCCGTGCCTATGCCATGGCTGAACTGGCCGAAGCCGGTGTTCAATTCTACGTACCTACCGCGGATGAAAAGAAGCAGTGGGTGGACAAAGCAGGGGCTCAGTTGCCTGCATGGGACAGCTTTAAGAAAGAACTGGCCGGATCTTTGGATAAATTTGATATGTTTCGCGAAGCGGCCAATACCATGGGCCGATTCTACGTGCATGACGTTGAGGCCTAACTCTATTTTTGGCGGCACCGTTTATTGTACTGGTGCCGCCGACCACGTCACCTCAAAAGTTTCCACCAAAAAGGATGTGAACGCATGACAATTCAAAATATCCTCCACAATATTGATGAAAACGGCGAACGGTGGCTACTGTTGCCGCTTTACGCCCTGATCGTGGTCACCATCTTTATGGAAGTGTTCCGACGGTTTGCACTCAGTTACTCCTCGATCTGGGCGGAAGAGATCGCGCGCTACGCCTTTATTTATGTTTCATGGATTGGCGCGTCGGCCGCCATTAAGGAGCGGGCCCACATCCGCATCGATATAATCCTGCCATTTGTCGGCGAACGTGCCCGGGCCATGATCATGATCTTGGGCGATGTGGTTACCATTGTGTTGGCTGTTCTCGCCTTCTGGTGGTCTCTTGAGACGGCTCTGGTATCAATTAAATTCGGGTCGGTAACCCATGGCCTGCAAATCAGTCTGGCCTGGTTTTTGGCTGCTGTGCCGCTCGGTTTCGCCATGATGCTGGTGCGGCTGATTCAGTCCATCGTCCGAGATGTTTCCAATCTCAAGGCGGGTCGACCGGTATTCCAGGGCAAAAAACTTTTCGATTAGGAGTCTAGACATGCTTCAACAATATTTGATGCAACAAGAAGAAATCATTCTCGGATGGGGATTCTTCGTTCCGTTGATCTTGATGGTCGTCCTGATTTTACTGGCCGTTCGAATCTGGGTCGTCATTGGCGTCGGTTCGTTTGCCATGCTGTTATTGACCGGTGTCCTTCCGCCTACGCTGCTGGGGGAGGCGTTGTTCGATGGAATCGATTCATTCGCATTGATTGCCGTGCCGTTGTTTATCCTTACCGGAGACATCCTCGTGCGAACCGGATTATCCGGTAAGCTGCTGGACGTGGCCGAAGCCACCATGGGCGCCAATCGATCCGGCTTGGGAACTTCCACCGTGCTGGGCTGCGGTTTTTTTGCCTGTATCAGCGGCTCAGATGCTGCCGATGCCGCAGCCATCGGCAGAATCACCATCGACCGGTTGACGGCTAA
>JARFPZ010000180.1 GCA_029288035.1 Desulfosarcina sp. | reverse complement strand
GTTCTTCACTGATGCGCAATGCCGCTTTCGACCGGCCGTGTCGCGACCGCTGTATGAGCAGCCGGACGATAAGCAAAGTTGCGATGGCACAAAAAGAAACGAGGACGATGATGTGCCATTGGTAAAGCACCGAAAATGACTCCTCAAAAGTTATGATGTGTAGGTAAGATATAGGAAATGCAGTTGTTATGGCCGATGTGTCTATAATTATCGGAAGGAGGATACGCTGTCAAACGGAATTTCATCGGCAAATGGCCGTTGTTTGGTCCGATTTGAATATACGTCAAGGGACTCATATTATTTTAGATAAACGGCTGTGCCTTAGTGATATCGGACAGACCGTTTTCTGTCAGGATGCTATCTGTATAGTTTTTGATGGGGTCACTATGCTTTTGTAGCTGTGTTTCAAAAAAACTTTTTTCAAATTAGCGCTGGTATTTAATTGCACTCTTTCCATTTTAATCAGAGTGTACATTGTGAAGAAAATATCATCGTTCGTACTTGAATTCACCTTGGTAACAGCAAGGCGGCCTTCAAGGGGCGATGATCTGAACCGATCGCTGGCAGTGCGTTGATTCTTTTCACTCGTATATGTCGAACCAGGATGTGGTCAATCGGAATCCCAAACCATTTCAATTTCGAAGGAAACGTTGGGACATAGAATCTCGACGCTGTTATGTCTGCTATCTTTAAGAAATCATTGAAAATCGGTGTTAAGGGAGTTGCGTTAAAATCGCCGGCGACAACAACCGGTCCGCTGAGATCACCGATCTTTTTGGCTGCGCCTAGAAGAAGTCGATCACGCTGGTCGAGTAGTTTCGCAGTCATTGGTTCGCGTGCATCAATTATAACAACCCGGGGATCTTGTGCGTTGGGAATAGAAATACGGACTGTCGGTACAGGCCTGGAGTCTATGAATGGCTTGAATTCCAAGTCCCCTGAGACAGGGTATTTAGAAAGAATGACGATCGCTTTGTTATCCGGAAAATATGGATGATTCAGAGCTGCATCGTATACCTCGAGTTGATAAGGATAAACTGAGTTTCACAAATTTGTTTCATAAACCACGTGACGGTTAAGTTTACACCTGAGTTCGTGACACATCCCTGATCAGTCTTTCACTTGCTAGGCGAAAAAGAAAAGCCCACAGATTAAGCCTGTAAAAGGGGTTCAGGGTTTAGAGGTCATCATTCGAAGATCATGTCAAATTGAGCAATATATCGGTTTTATTTAATGCTGGGCCCCCGCATTTCAAGCTAAAATTTGAGAAACAAATATTAAACTCAAATCTTATTTAACAGGGTAAATCCGGGTGTGTCTGACTGCCCAACCTGTCCAGTTAAATCATTCCGCTTCAAAGCCTGTCAGGCCAATTTACTGCTAATCACAGCATTTCATATTTAATACCGTCCACAGCATATTTAACCGGGATGAAATCTTTGTTGCTTTTATTTTATCGGGGTGGCGAATTAAGGTGAACTTTCGCAGCTGGGTATCGAGCCAAGACCGCTTGCAGTGCTCAAAAATATTCGCGGCGGACTATCCTCACCCGCCATAAAAAACGGCTCTGATGGGGGAGCCGTCCGAATCCTTCAGTTTGAGCGGCAGAAAGGAGTAAATGCCTTTAACTGCATTTATTGTGTCCAGATTGCAAAGATTCTCCACGATAAGGACATTGTTGCTGAGCAGGAGGTCATGAACCGGATAGCCGTATGACGCTTCATCCGGCAAATCTTTTGCCGCCGAATCGGAATCCTTGTTCGCGTAATAGGTGGGATCGACACTCAGGGCATCTACTCCGACCAGAGAGACTCCCCTTTCTAGCAATAGCCGCGCCCCATCGGCACTCAGATAGGGGTGAAGGTAGTATTTCGACGTTCCGAAGTATCGGTCCCAGCCGGTTTTCAGTATTACAAAATCCCCCTTTGTGATTTCGCTTGCAGAGGATTTAAGATCGGCACTGTCAATCAATTCTCTTTCAGATTTATCCGACACATCGATCAGGATGCCGTTGCCGATAAACCGTTGGACCGCTATTTCATCAATTCTTTGACCATCTTTTAAAAAGTGATAGGGCGCATCGACATGAGTACCGGTGTGAGAGCCCAATTTTAAGATATCGACGTGGCAATCGTCTTTCTCATGGGTCAATCCCCGACTGATCAATGGCTTCGGATCTCCCGGATAATTCTGAATATCGTCATGGATGGTGTGGGTTAGATCGATGACTTGCATTTTCTCAGTATAGTTCGGATAAGCCCGCAAAATTGCCACGAAGGCAAAAGACACAAAGCATAACTATTTGTTAAAATGAGATAGCGAAGCGATACAAAAAATATTTAATCGTCAATATTCAATTCCGGGTTCTATGTCTGCCGGCAAACTCGAAATCCGAAACAAATCCCAAATCCAAATGTTCCAATATCCGAAACCCGATGATTATCCAGACTTTTGAAAACAACCCTTCTGTTTCTGTCATTTGAATTTTGGTCATTAGAAGTTTGTTTCGTAATTCGAGATTCGATATTCGGATTTATTTGCCCTGTTTGCCCACATCACGAAATGTTAAATTACTGTTGAGAACCAAAAAAATGTAGAATTTAAATACTCATCTCCTTTTCTTCTTCAGAAATACATCGTTCCAGGACCTCTAGGGCCTCATCGATGTCTTTTTTGGTAATGATTAACGGCGGTGCAAATTCAAGTGCAAACCCCATCGTTTTAAACAGAACACCAAGTTGCTTGGCGCGGGTGATAATATTGTTCATCCGCTGCAACGGAAATGGCGCGCGGATCTTCTTGTCGGAAGTAAAATCCAGACCCAGCCAGAGCCCCGTTCCCCGGACTTCTCCAACAATCGGATGGTGTTCCAGGGATTTCAGGCCGTCCAGAAAATAATTCCCCATTTCCCGGGAATTTTGTACCAGATTTTCATTCTGTAAGATCTCGATATTTTTCAGTCCGGCAGCGCACGACACCGGATGATTTCCATAGGTATGCAGGTGGAAAAAATTCTCAACTGGCGCCATAACCTTGTCGGTACAACCCACTGCGCCAAGCGGCATGTAACCGCTGGTAATCCCCTTGGCCATGGTCATGAGGTCCGGCTGAATTTCAAAATGCTCGACACCGAACATTTTCCCCGTGCGGCCAAAGCCGCAAATGACCTCGTCAATGATGAGCAGGATATCGTATTTGCTGCAGATCTCCCGCACAATGGGCCAATACTCCTTGGGCGGTGCACAGGCCCCGAAACCCTGCATGATCGGTTCGCCGATAAATGCTGAAATCAGTTCGGGATCTTCAAACTCAATGGTGCGTTCGATGTCTTTGGCACACTTTAAATCACAATCCGGATAGACCAGCCCATAGGCGCAGCGGTAACAATACGGAGATTCCACAAACACCGCGCCGGGCGCGACGGGTTCCATGATTTGTCGCATCGGCATCACGGTGCCGAGCGCTCTGACGCCATACCCGTTAACACCATGGTAGGCGCCTTTTCTGGAAATGACCTTATAACAGGCCTTGTTCCCGTTGAAGTAATGATAGTGTTTTGCCAGTTTCATGGCGGAATCAACCGCCTCCGAACCGGAACCTTCAAACGTAAACCGATTGATGGCCTCCGGCGTGATTTCGGCCAGCAGATCCGCCAGATTCATGGCCGGTTCATTGGCAAATCCGCACGGTGTTACATAGTGAAGCTTGCACATTTGGTCGTATGCCGCCCGGGCAACCTCCTGGCGGCCATAACCGATGTGCACGGGTCGCGTAATCCCCGCTTCCATGTCAAGGTAGCCGTTGCCCTCTTTGTCCACCAGCCGAACCCCCTCCCCTGTATCCATGACGGTGATACCTTTTTTAATATCATCACGCGGGGTTCGGTGTAAAATAAGTCGAGCGCTGTCATCCAGGATATTGATCTGTCCAGTCATACTCACCTCTCGTTTTGCTGATTTGGCGTAAATGTTAGAACTCAGTGATACTTACGGTTTATCTGAGTTAGCTACCCTTATGAAACTACATGCAATCCGATACCATATAGAGAAAAATCTCACCGCAGAGAGCGCAGAGTTCGCAGAGATTATTTAAAATTTTCTTTCTCGGCGATCTCTGCGCGCTCTGCGGTGAACTGTTATGTTTCTTTCATGATCAGACTGAATGCTCGCGGCCAGAGGCGGCCCTTACAAGGTTGTTTTATGGAATAAGAGGCGCCTTGTCCTCGTGAACCGATTTATAGAATACCGCCTGCGGGAAATTCGACCTGTCGTGAAACCTATTGGGATGCTTGATATTTGTCAATACGATTTTTCCAGCTATTAACTTGACACCAAATCTTTTTTTGGCCTATTAAGGATTGATTCATACTCTTAGTGGCCGAAATAATGAAATCTCTCCGCGGCAAGCCGCGCGGTATCATGTTTTTAGGATTTAGCTCACTTTTATCGCAGCAAGCTGCGGGGAATTAAACCCAGGAGAGATTAAAAAAAGGAGGTTGGCATGAAAGGAAAAAAAAATGTGGTAAGCTTTATCGTATTGGCTGTTTGTGTGTCGCTTTTATCTTTTGGCCCTTCGCCGGTCTATGCTGAAAATACACTCAAAGTGGGTGTTTACGGTGGCTATTTCAAGGATTCTTTCGACAAGCATATATTCCCTGATTTTACCAAGGATACCGGGATCAAAGTCGAGTCGATCGCTGAGCCTACCGGCGAAGCCTGGCTGGTGCAGTTGGAGCAGGCGGCCAAAGCTGGAATGGCCCCGGCAGATGTTTCCATGATAGCACAAGCACCCATGCTGAGGGGCCAGCGAACTGAGCTCTGGATGCCGCTGGATCTCAAACAGATTCCGAATCACGAATTTCTGCTGCCGCAACATGTTCACAAGTATCCGGATGGCCGGGTCGATGGGATCGGCGCCGTATCGTGGTATATCACCCTGGTCTCCAACACAAATGAATTTAAGACTGCGCCGACTTCCTGGGCGGATATGTGGCAGCCGGAGAAAAAGAATAAACTGGGGCTTCTTGCCCTGGCGTCCAATTCATTTCTGCTGGAAATTACAGCCAAAACCTTCTTCGGCGGCGATGAGGTGTTGAATTCCAAGGAAGGCATTCTCAACGTCCTGAAAAAACTGGCAGAAGTCAAACCCAACGTGAAACTGTGGTACCGGGACGAGGGCCAGTTTCAGCAAGCCCTGCAATCCGGCGAAATCCCCATGGGACAATACTATCACGATGTGGCCGGTCTGGCGGCCGCCGATGGCCACCCGGTGCGTTCCACCTTTCCCAAGGAGGGCGGCGTGCTGGATTCCGGCTCATGGGCCGTTTCCAAGGCCACCAAAATGAGCAGGGAAGCCCATATTTTTATCAACTACATGTGCCAGCCGCAGATTCAGGCCAAACTGTCGCGCAAGGTCGGCACGGCGCCGACGGTGAGACAGGATGTCACCGACCTAACGGCTGCGGAATTTTCAGCCGTGTCAAGTGATATCCCCCCCATTATCCCGCGCTACGACCTGTA
>JARFPZ010000156.1 GCA_029288035.1 Desulfosarcina sp. | reverse complement strand
GTCCAGCAGGCGCCTAATTCTTCGTATTGAGTGGTGTTTTCATGCAGATACTTCAGATAAAGAACAGGTTTGCCTTGTTTTAGGGGTTCGATAATTATGCTTGAGCCGATTGCCAGAACAACATCCGCCCATTCAGATAATTCTACCGAAGAAAACTCGGCAACATTGGCCAAGGGCATGTTTTCATATACCTTCGCCTCCCTACCCGTCCGGGTATGAGGCTTGACCACCATATCGATTCCCTCTAACCTGGATAGAATATCAAACGTCTTTAACATTCTATCGACATCGATTTTGTAAGCAAACCGGGTCGTCATAAAAACGGCCTTTAACCTGTCAGGGCTCTCAGCGTTCGATTCCATGGTCCGAGGCAGAATCTTTTTGTTTTGCGTCATCCATTCATTGCAATAACGAGCGCTGCCCATGACGATAATTTTCTTTCTCTGAACGCCTGCTCTGACCAAAACCTCCTTGCGCAATTCGTTCTGAGTAATGATAAAATCAAAGCGATTAAATTTATCATATCTGTCCTCTTCGGTTGATCCGGTTCTCACCAGGGTGTTGGTATAAATGAACACACCATGGGGAAGGGCGATGGCCGGAATCGCGTTTTCGCCGGCGGCCGTTAAAAGTATGTCAACAACGTATCGATTTGGATTGACATGATCGAAACACACAATCCGTGCCCCGGACTGCGCGATAAAGTCACGCGCCCAGGAAATATCGTAAAATTTCTCCCGGCATTGCCTAAAGATTTTTTTACCAATTTTATTGGCACGTTTTTGAAGCTTCGCCGATCCGGCGGCAAATAGGGTTCCGGAAGAACTGCCAAGCCTGTTCGCGACGGCATAACAGGTTCTGCCGATAAACCTCATAACCAGGTGGATCAGACCCAGGGCACGGCCGAATTCATCGAAAATATAATTTACCTTGACTCCCTGCGCTCTCAGAAACCGGAGACGGTAATCACGATGAAGGTCATATTTCGGATTTAAACAATAAACAGCCACAGGATAATGATCCTGTTTCATTTTCCACACAATGGGTGTAATATGATCGATGTCGTTGAACTCTCTGACAAAAAAAAGGTACATATCTATGGGTCCAAAGTTTTTGGGTTCAAAAGTTCAGGGGTTAATTTATTTTTAAAATAATTTTTAAATGTTTTCCGCTACTTGCAATTTCCCAGGCCTCTTTAAACCTGGACAACGGAAGTACTTTTTCCATGAACACATCGGTTTTAATTTGAGGAAGCAATTCGATCGCCAGGTCGAAATGCTTGGCCGCGCTACCCACCGAACCGACCAGCATTTTGTCATAAGCGACAATATTTTCAAACGTGTATTGCTGATGGGCATAGGGCAGGCCCAGCAGAAGAATTCTGGCTCCGGCCGGGCTCTGATGAAGAATACCATCCAGGGCATCCGGATTGCCGGTCACCTCCACGAGGCTTTCAAAATCACCGAGCCCGGACAGGTTGTCCGAAACGGCGATTCCGCATCCGTTGAAATATCTCAGCCGTTTTCTGTTTTGATCGAAGACTGTCACCCGGTGACCCCAGAGATCGAGCACCCGTGCGCACAGGTGTCCGAGGGATCCGGCGCCCACCACGGCAACCTGTCTTTGCATCTTTCTGTCACGCCAGGTTCGCCGCAGACGTTTTAGCCCTTTCAGTGCAACCGCCAGTGGTTCACAAAGGCAGGCTTTCATCAAATCAAAATCCGGCGGCAACCGATGAACATACCGCCCGGGCACTACTACATATTCCGCATAGCCGCCATTTCTGCCGATAACCCCCAACTCCGTCCTTTGTCTGCAGGCAATCCAGTTTTCCCGTTGACATGCCTCACAGCTGCCGCAGCTTTGGATACATTCCACAACCACGAGATCGCCTACGTCCAGGTGATTGACATTGGATCCCACACTTACCACCCGGCCACTGAATTCATGACCCGGGACAATAGGATATTTTGCAATACCATTCTGGTAATACCCCAGGGTGCCTTCATAGATTTCAATATCAGTAGCACACACCGCTTCGTAGGCCACCCGGATCAATGTATCTCCCGGCTTGACCTCCGGAATCTCGATTTCCTCAATTGCGGCCTGGTGCGCCCCTTTGATGACAACCGCCTTACAGGTGCGGTCAAAGAGTATCTTTTTCTTGAGATTCGGATTTTCCATAACCCCGCCGTCGAGCAGACCCTTTATGGTGCCGATGCTCTTGTTCGCTCGAAAGCGGATGGTCTCCCGGGCCATGTCCCTGAACCGCATTGGGGTTGTTGCCCTATTTTCGCCCGGATACAGGAAGCGCCCCCAGTCCAAAATGAGTCTTGTCGCCTCCAGGAAAGAACAGGCTGCTGCATGTCGGGTTGTCTGGATCCCGATCCAGCGGGCCGCGACCGCTTCACGGTAATATCGTCTGCGGATCTGCCGCCAGTTTTCAGTATGTATGTGATAAAGGGCGGCCTGGGGTTCATAGACAACCTGATAGTGGCGCTTCATCCAGTATTTAGCCCATTCAATATCTTCCAGTCCCAATAAGCCTTCATCAAATGGATGTTGTCGCCACAGGTCCTTGCGAACCGCAGAATTGGCATTGTTGGCAAAAAATCTGGGGGGTCGCAACACGCGTCGTTGCTTGCCAAAAGTGCGGCGCATATCCTGGGCTTCACTGAAATTGGATGATCTTCCCCCCAGTTGTCGTCCGTAGACCATGGCGGTGGTGTCATCGTGCAGAGGTTTAATCAGGTTCTCCAGCCAGTATTCATTAAACGGCAGGGTATGGGCCGAGACAATTACAATGTATTTACCGAAACCTTGCTGAATCCCGGCGTTCAACGAATGACCGAAGGTAAAATCGCGACTTTCAATTGCCAGCAGCTTGTCAGCTTTTTGGACGGCGATCTCCCGAGTCCGGTCCATAGATCCAGAATCGACAACGATGGTTTCATGGTCGCGGTAGGCCTGCTGTTTGATTGCCGCCAGCAGACCCGGCAGGAATTTTTCCTCGTTGAAGGTACGGATAACCACGGATGTTTCAGGGGGGTTCATTTTTCAAATTTGTGCAGGCCATCAAGAAGGTTTCGGACGGTGTTCTCATGCACCCTGTCCCATGCCTTTGGGCTGCTGTTGGCAGTGTGAGGCGCCAGGAGGCAGTTGTCCAGGGCTCGCAGGGGACTGTCCACCGGCAGGGGTTCTTCTTCAAATACATCCAGGGCGGCACCTGCAATGCGGCCTTGCTGCAAAGCCTGAATCAAAGCAGTTCCTTCCACCACCGGTCCACGCGATGTATTGATCAGGTAAGCATCGGCCTTCATCAGCTCCAGCTGAGCCTTGCCGATGAGGTGGTAGGATGTTGCATTAAGGTCCGTGTTCAGGCTGACAAAATCCGCGGTGGTAAGAAGTTTTTCCAGTGAAACGACTTCCAGGCCGGTGGCGGTTACAAAATCATCGGGCAGCTTCACAATATCATTGCCCAGGATCCGCATCCCGAAACTCACTGCCCGTCGCACGACGGCCTTGCCGCAGTCTCCCACACCCACGACACCCAAGGCGCATTCGCCCAGAGCCATCAGTCGGGGTTTTTCCCACCGGCCCTGACGGATGTCCTGATCCAGCCACGGCAGTTGGCGAGCAAACGTCAACATGTAACCTAGAACCGAATCCGCCACCGGCTCGGAAAATGCGTTGCGGGTTCTGTAAACAGGTATCCCCTGACGGCCGGCCGCCTCCGCATCAATCGAGTCAATTCCCGTGCCCCATTTGGATATCACTTTAAGCCGGGGCGCTGCTGCTAGCACGCGTTCCGTAATTCGGTCGTCACCGCAAATGATGCCGTCAATGTCCGTTATAACTTCTATCAGTTCATCTTCACTCAAGCGTTCGTTAACCCGAGCGCCGATCAGCTCGACGCCTTCTTCTGCGAGGCGCTGCCGATACATTTCCATAACGGGAAGAAAATAAGGCGCCGAAACCAAAACTTTCCAGGTCATTTTCCTTTGGTTCTCATAATCCGGTCAAGCCGGTATTAGCTATTGAAGATTGAAGATTTATGGGATCGCTTCGCTCTATCTTTTTAATATAACTTCTTTATATAATATGAAACTCTTAACCTAAGAACTCTAAACCTTTGAACCCTGAATCTTTGAACCTCTGAACCCCTGAACCCAGAACCTCTGAACCCACAAACACCTACAAATATTCCTTGGTCAACGGATCCTTTTGCAGCAATTTTTCGACTCGCTTTAGATCTTCGGGGGTGTCAACGGCATGGGTGATGTATTCCGTCGGTACCATTTTCACCTTGTGTCCGTGTTCAATAAAACGCAACATATCTATGGACTCAGCTACTTCCAGCGGTGTCGGAGGCAGCCGGATAAATTCCTGTAAAGAAGCGGCTGTAAACGGAATGATGCATACCTGCTTGAACGTCGCAAGTTGATCGAACGGCTGTATATGACGAGTAGGTATGGGTTCCCGGGACATGTAAACGGCAAAGCCGTCGACATCCATGACGACTTTGATGGTGTTCGGGTCTGTAAGCTCTTCTTCCGTTTGAATACGCGCCGTCAGATTAACGCAGGC
>JARFPZ010000079.1 GCA_029288035.1 Desulfosarcina sp. | reverse complement strand
ACGAGATGTCACGGCGGGTCCGCCGGATAGCCGGTATCGGTTTCATATAGGATATTTTCTCTTAATGCAGTTTCAAACGTGGTACCCAATGATGTCATCATAAAATAAACGAATATGCGTTGTCAAATTGCTGTGCATAGGAATTCACCAGTGTGTCATGCAGGCGATATCAAAATATTCTGGACAACGCTGGCATGGGCTGATGGTTGTCATGCGTGACGTTGTTCAAAGCTTCTGGAAGTCTCGCCAAAAAGAATAAGGCCCCACCCCGGAGTAGTTGCTTCGGGGGTAGGCCTGATATTACGTCTTCAATTTAATATGGGCGACCCATATCTTTTCCTTTTTAGATTTGATTCAGGCAAATATTTATGATATACATTTAGCACGACGTATATCTATGAGGTAACTATCATGCAAGTCTCTAAATGGGGTAATAGCCTAGCAATTCGTTTGCCCGCTTCGGTGGTCGAAGCATTGAAATTGCGCGAAGGCGACGACATTGAAGTGTTCATTGCAGATGAACGAGTCTTTAAGGTGAGGAAAAAACCCGGCAAAGAAGCCGTCCTCGCGCGATTAAGACAATTCCGGGGAAAGCTGCCAGCCGATTTTAAGTTTGACCGGGACGATGCAAATGCCAGAAACTAAAGCCTTCATCGATACCAATATTCTGCTTTATCTTTTGTCGGAAGACTCTAATAAAGCCGACCGAGCAGAGACAATTGTTCGGGCGGGCGGAACGATTAGCGCACAGATATTGAACGAACTGGCTAATGTGTCACATCGTAAACTCGCCATGTCTTGGATAGAGATCAACGAGTTACTATCTCTTATTCGGTCGTTATGTTCCATTGAGCCTTTGACAATCGAAACCCATGACCTGGGAATACTTATAGCTGAGCGCTACAAACTAAGCGTGTACGATGCGATGATCGTAGCCGCCGCCCTTCTTGGTGAATGTGAGGCACTGTACTCCGAAGATATGCAAGACGGAATGCTGATCGACAATCAGCTGCGTATCTGCAATCCATTCACCATTCACAGATCTTCTGAAGACAAGGAGCTTGCCTAATTTTAATGAAATAAAAAAGAAGTGGTTAATATTTTTTATGGTATTTTTGATGATAGCTTAAATATCTTTTATGGTATGTTTTGTAAAAGACAATTCTGAACAATCGATCTCATAATAACGAAAAATCGAAAAACTCGTGCTATAATCCCAACAACCCAAAAAAAAACAAAATCGGAGGGTCCGAAAATGCCGTTTGCAGAAATACTGGCTAAATTAAGAAAGAATAGTGGTGACACGGTCCAGCAAACCGTCCAGATAATGGAAGGTCATCATTCGACCGCTGGCTGAATCGGTGACAGTCTCCAGACTTCCTTGGGAATCGTAGCTAAGGGTTAAACGATTTGTTTTTTGATCCTCGAGCCAAAGAAGTTTTCCGGCTGCTGAAAAACCATACCGGCTGCCGTCCAATCGTTGCCAGATGTACTCGCCGGCTTCATATTGCATGTGGCTTTTTGCATTTTTTTATTGACTTCCGGAAAACTTATACCTACTTAGGAAATACGTTCAATGCTAGTTGCCGGTTGAATCGGAAGTGAACTATCATGAAAAGGAGATGCTATGACCCGAGAAATTGTAAATCCCTTGAACAAACCGACCCCGGTCCTGTCACCTGCCGTCAAAATAGATAATTTGGTATATACTGCCGGTCAGGTTGGCGTGAATCCCGAAACAGGAGAACTGGCCGGTGCCGGCATCCAGGAGCAAACCAAACAGGTGATGGAAAATATTAAATTCCTCCTTGAAGCTGCCGGCAGTTCCATGGAAAAAATTATCAAATGTCTGGTGTTTATCACCGACATGAAAAATTTCCAGGCCATGAACGAGGTCTACAAGTCCTATTTTGAGAATGATCCACCGGCACGATCTTGTGTTGAAGTGACAGCACTGGCCAATCCGGAATTAATCGTGGAGATTGAGGCGATTGCGATTGTTTGAGGAATCGAGGGACTTCAGCTTAAATTAAGAAAATATTGCTTTTATATGACAGATAATGTATTTTTGAAATCTTTGTCCATATGGATGATTTGTTTAAGAGCCGGTTTATCGCCAACACCAGGAGAAACGGTATCGACTAGGAAATCCAAATCCCGCCCGGACAGTCTCCAGGTCTTGCCTTTTTCCGAGGACATGTCATTTTCCCTCAAGGTGGATACTTTCATCCATAATCTTCTAAAATAATTACCTAAAAATGTTCAGATCGTTATACCTGCCGGATAAACCTCCTTCCATGCTATAAATCGTTGCCCACTGACTTTTGGATCATTATTACAAAAAATCATTTGACGTGTAAAGCACGATGGTTGCGGCTGTCGACTATATGAGTTGATTATTGTTAAGTTCATTATTATGTTATAGAAATAGACGATAACACTCTTTTGAGGGAAAAAGCTCGATTAGGCGATAGTTATTAATCACGATTAGGATTAAGTGGTGGCTCTTATGAGGTTTTTGGCTGGGAAGCCGGAATGCCGGGATGCTGAGAGAGCGTAGGACTTTTGAGCCTCCCAGCTGCAAGCCTATTAAGCCAACAACGCTCAATTGAGGCGTCACTGTAATGACTTATATTCCTAAATTATGGAGACCGAGTATCCTCGGTAATAATAGAAAGGCTGCCGAGTGACAATCAAGCCGACTCCCTAAATCCAGGGCAAAGCTTTTGTGGAATGAGGTGCAACATGACCATCGAAGAAGCGATTAAAACGGCGATCGAGTTTGAAGTCAGGATTCGTGATATTTATCGAGAAGCGACGGCAGCGGTGGATGATGAAGTCGGCAAACACATTTTTGAAACGTTGTGTAATGATGAGCAGCATCATATCGACTACCTTCAGCATAAGCTCAGGCAGTTACAGGATATCGGGACAATTGTGCCCGAGAGGCTTGATTCCGTGGTGCCTTCCCAGGACGTCGTCAACCGGGAAGCTGAAAAGATCAAATCTCTGGTTGCAAAAGATTTCCTTGGCATCAGACGTCAAATGTTAAGCAGGGCGCTAAAAATGGAAATCGAAACCAGCGCCTTTTACCAGGAGATGGTCAATGAACTGCCGGCTGAAGGTCGCGCGCTGTTTGAGCGGTTCTTGGAGATTGAAAACAATCACATAAAGGCCGTTCAATTTGAGCTGGATTACCTGAGTAAAACCGGCTATTGGTTTGATATCAAAGAATTTGATATGGAATGACAGTACATATTAATTTAAAATGAAACCTATCCATCCAAACGGCGATCAGGAGACCAAAATCCATACCTACCTGTCCCGGCGCAGTCTGATGAAACTGCTCGGTTTATCAACTTTTGGTATGGGTCTGTGGATCAGCGGGTGCGATCATAGCAGCGCTGATTCTGCGCTAAAATTGGAGGTTAAGAAAGAAGGCAAAATGGAATCAACAAAATCAATCGCAACCACTCAAAAAAAGCTACCGTCTTTAGATACCGCTGCACCGGCTGAAACAAGAACAGCTACCTTTGCATTGGGCTGATTCTGGGGACCGGACTCCCGGTTCGGGAGTTTAGATGGCGTCGTTAGGACCCGCGTCGGATATTCGGGCGGCCGCAAAGAAAATCCAACCTACCACAGTATCGGCGATCACAGCGAAACAATCGAAATCGATTTCGACCCGACCCGCATAACATACAAAACGCTATTAGATATTTTCTGGCATGAACATGACCCCACCGCTCGCGCCTGGAGCTCTCAGTACAAGTCGGCAATATTCTATCACGATGAAATCCAGCAGAAGCTGGCATTGGAAACCAAGGCTATCGAGGAGCACCGCAGAAACAAGAAAATACAAACCGAAATTCTACCTTTCGACAAATTTTATTTAGCGGAAGACTATCATCAGAAATATCAGCTACGCCAGCGCCGGCAGCTGATGACTGAATTTCAGGCCATGTATTCCCGAAACATTGATTTTGTTAATTCCACCGCGGCAGCGCGGGTAAACGGATATGTCGGCGGCCATGGTGAACCTGAAGAGATCACGGCAAATATAGAGAACCTGGGGCTCTCAACCGCAGGCCAAAAGCGATTGTTGGAGATGTCCAGCAATTGGAAAAATTAGAGAAGAGGACAAAATCATGAATGAGCTTGATGCATTTGCGGCGATATCTGTCGACGGATTATGACCCCCGGAAACAATCATCATTCCCGTGATCGGAATTATAGCAGTGATATTAATTGTTAAGTTCGGCCCAAGGTTTATCAAACTTTTCGGAAGAATCATCGGCTCCGAAGCCGATCATCTACAAAAAGTTTAGCGACTAAAAACTGTCGACGGTGTTATGAAACTTACCAACTGGTCATAGAAACGATCCCCAAATTTATTACCCACCTTCTTAAGCGGTCCCATCGCCGCGGGTAAACACCCAATCGCTTTGCGAAGATAATTTTGGGGCAAATCGATAGCCATCCGAGTCAAAGGCATGAAGATCTTCAACACGGGTGATGCGGTTTTGAATAATGTAGTCGCTCATCAAGCCTCTGGCTTTCTTGGCATAGATGGCAACCACACGATAATTAGGGTCTCTGTATTCCTTGAAAACGGGTGTGATCACCTCCGCTCTCAGGAGATTGGATTTTACGGATTTAAAATATTCCATCGAGGCCAGATTGATCACCACGCCTGATTTTTCGTGTTTAAGCAATTTATTCAGCGCCGTATTGATTCGATGACCCCAAAACCGATACAGGTTTTGTCCTCTATCCGTCTTCAGCTTTGCTGCCATTTCAAGCCGATACGGTTGAATCAGATCAAGAGGCCTCAATATACCATACAGGCCCGATAGAATTCGAAGATGCTTTTGGGCAAAATCAAAGTCCTTGATCCTATAGCGGTCTGCATCCATGGCGGCATATATATCGCCTTTAAAGGCCAATAGCGCCTGTTTCGCGTCAGAACCCGCTGGGGATGTCAACCAATTCTGATAGCGATTGACATTCAAAATGGCCAGTTTTTCACTGACGCCCATTAATCTGGAGAAATTAGATACAGAGAGCTTTTGCAATCGGGCTACCAATAGTTGACTATCGTCTAAAAATTCGGGAATTGTATGTTTAGATATGTGGGCGGACCGCTCAAAGTTCAGCGTTTTTGATGAATTCATCAGGATAATCATCTCGAATCACTTTCCAAATAAAATTATTGAAACACACCAGAAGAGGAACAAACCGATACCGGCGAAGGCTAGCTGAGGCGCCCGGTCTCTAACTGCTCCTGCAGAAGCGTAACCTGCCGGTGCAAGCGCCCCTTGCGGCGCATGGCCTGATCGATCTGGCCGACGGCGTAAAGAACGGTTCCGTGCTTGCGGTTAAAACTACGAGCAATGCTCTGCAGCGTCAAATCTGTATAATTGCGAGCCAGATACATGGCCACCTGTCTGGCAAGGGCAACTTGTTTTTTGCGTGACCGAGATAGAATCTCCTTGCGTTTAATGCCGAACGCTTTGCAAACCTGAGTCTGGATCGTCTTCAGGGTTATGGCTTGACGGGCCTTCACCATATTCCCGACAACACTTTCTGCCAACGGCATGCTGATGGGCTCTCCCATCAGGGAGGCCTTTTCGAGCACTTGGAAAAACCCACCTTTCAATTGGCGCACATCATCAGTCAATTCCGAAGCCAGAAAGTGAATTATATCCTCCGGCATGTCATATTCGGGGGTAGTTGCAATTTTATACAGGATTTTCAGACGGGTCTGGTGATCCGGTGTTTCTAGGCGGGTTATCATTCCGCTAGAAAGACGGGATTGCAGCTGGTCGGTCAACTTGGGTATGTCGCCGGGGAGGAAACAGCTGGACAAAACTATCTTTTTACCCATATCCAGCAAGGTATCAAATATACGGGAAAATTCAAGCTGGGAGCGGGATTTGCCCATCAGGTGGTGGATGTCTTCCAACAATAAAATATCACAATCTTTTCTATACCTATTGGAAAATGAGTTGAAGGCATTGCGATCTTTGCTCCAGATGGCCGCAAGCATTTCCTGTACAAAATCTTCGGCCGAAATATATTTGACCCTTTCTGCGGGCCGTTTCAATGCGACTTGATTGCCGACGGCTTGGGTCAAATGTGTTTTACCCAATCCAGGTGAAGATGTGAGATAAAGAAACGTTGATTGGCCGTGATCGTCCGATGCCATGGAAAGGGCGCTGTTATAGGCCAGCGCATTGCAGTCGCCGACCACAAATTGATCAAAGGTAAAATCCTCGCGTAAATTCAGACTGGCGGCGGCCTGCATTCTACGACGCGGCAGGGGACGCTGGGTATCACCGGCAGGCGGTCTTCGGGATGTGACAATAAATTTAATTTGGCAATCGTCGCCGATAATTTTTCGGGCCTGGGCGGCGATTACTTCGCTATAATCGCGGGATATCCTGTTTTTAACAAAGGCATTGGGACATTCAAGCACCAAGCGACCGTCTTTTATACAATTGCAATGGACTGATTTTATCCACATCCGGTAAACGTTCGTGGGTAACTTCGCCTTCAGAGCAGTCTTGATAGGCTGCCAGATGTCATGCCCAGGGCTCATTGTCATTTTTGCCTCTAATACTCAAAGAGAAGCATTCAAGCAGTAAATCGCCAAAATTCTTAGTTATTTTTATTTAGGATAGATTTTTCGGGTTAACGAAAGATAACTGCAGGACGAGAAGCATTTTTATGCTGTTGGATTTCGACTGTCAACTACGATCGTCGGAGGTTACACAGTCACGATCAGTGAGTTATTGACAATTATATAACTATTTGAAATAGTTATTTTTTAAAATACAGCAACACATAAATACGCTATATTTATGAACATAATGTTTGTTAGAAATTTCTTAACCATTCCGCAGGTATGGCGCATTTCACTGGGTTTCTTGACAAAAGCCACCATATCGATTTTTTTCGTTTTTTCTCCTTTTTTTGTACTTTTTCACATAAAAGTCATTGGTCCAAAAATCTAAGCTTCCCGGATCTCCGGCTTTGGCATGTTCATCGTGTAATGTTCGATTCGATCCGGCGTCACTTTGCATACCACATAATTCGGATCATCGGGCCCGCTGAAAATGGAGCTCAAAAGATCGTACCAAATGATCTTTTTGGAATCCTCATAAAATATGATCAAATATGTTGAGCGATAAAATATCGTGCTTATACTAAGTTTGTGTTGCAGTGACGGTCAATGAAATGTCCTGCATCGGCAGAAGCCGAATTAAAATCCAGCTTCATGTATATGTTAAAAGAGCAATTTAATTATAACCGCCCATCTTTCTTAGCTTGGCAAGACGGGGTGGAATTTTTTTATAGATGGAGGTACCACGATGACTCACAAATTACCTGAACTTCAATACGCCTATAACGCGTTGGAACCCTATATTGACGCCCAAACAATGGAAATTCATCACACGAAACATCACCAGACATACGTTGATAAATTAAATACTGCTTTAGAAAAACACGGTGATCTGCAAAATAAAAGTGTCGAAGATTTATTGCGAAACCTCGACACCATTCCGGAAGACATACGCACGGCGGTGCGAAATCATGGCGGGGGGCATTTTAATCATTCTTTTTTTTGGCCGCTGTTAAGAAAAGAAACCGCCGTTGGCGGTGATGTGGCAGATGCCATAAATTCAACCTTTGGTGATTTCGAAAAGTTCAAGCAGCAGTTTTCGAACACCGCTGCCTTGCTATTCGGCAGTGGCTGGGCTTGGCTCGTTTGGCACAATGGCGAATTGCAGATCATGACCACGGCGAATCAGGATAGCCCCTTGAGCCAGGGGAAAACACCAATACTGGGTCTCGATGTGTGGGAGCATGCTTACTATTTAAAATACCAGAACCGCAGGCCGGATTATATCAATGCATTTTTTGAGGCAATCAACTGGGATACGGTCAATGAGTATTTTAAAGCGGCTAATCGATAGGAACTATATACATAATTGAGTGCGATTTTATAATTTGTAAGAAGGGCGTTTTCCTTTTTGTTGGTAATATGGCATCATTTTTGGCACGAGCGCGGCAAGTTTTTTCTCGCGGTTTTCCGGAGCCGGATGTGTACTGAGAAATTCGGGAGGACCTTTGCCGCCGACCTCGGACATCTTTTGCCATAGGGTGACCGCAGCGCTGGGGTTGTAACCTGCCTTCGCCGCTAATTCGATGCCAATACGGTCGGCTTCGGACTCTGCTGCCCGGCTGTTAGGTTTTTGGACTGCCAGGACGGCGGCAAGCGCCGCCCCGGTCAATGCCAGTCCCTTGTTTTCCGCTACGACGCCGACCGCAACCACCCCGATTGAACTGGCCATGGCCACCGACATTTTCTCGGCCGAATGCTTGGCCAGAGCATGGGCAATTTCATGGCCAAGAACCTGGGCCAGCTCATCATCCGTGGGGTTGATTTTCTTCACCAGACCGGTATAGAGCGCCATCTTCCCACCCGCCATAGCCCAGGCATTGACTGTTTCCGGATCATCGATGATTTTGATGCTCCAGTCCCAATCCTTGGTCTCCGGGCGCACCTTAAGGGCCTGGGCAATCAAGCGCCCGGTGATCCGGTAGACCCGATCTTTCAAAGCCGGATTGTTGTCGATTTTTCCCTTCTGAGCATAGGGTTTGAGCATCTCTGCGTAGGCCTGTTTGGACGCGGCAATGGCCGAGTCTTCCGAGACGATCATGAGCTGATGCCTCCCCGTCGGGCTGGTGGCACAGGCCAAAATCAGCACGACACAAACTAGAACGGTCGGGTAATATCTCCTCATTATAATTTCCTGCAAGTGGTGCAACTCTTACGAATGTTTGGTTTCAGAGTCACTGCAAATTGAATGGTGTCCGGGTTGTGCGATCAGAAACCGCTGTTATGAAAAAAACATAAGGGCATTGAAGTTGTGTGTCAAGATCATCAAAAACCCGCATCGCTTATCCTGATTATGTTACTTTTTCTCTTTACGACGCCGCCTTCATTGTTTTATAGGTTGGATAAGTCTGCAATTCGGAAAACATCGAAAAATGCGCAAGGGCATCTTTGTTGTGGAAGCCAAAACTATTGAGCTAAAAAGTGTCGGAACTATTTTAATAGAACGCAGTCGCCGCGCCAAACATCTAAGCCTTTCGGTAAAACCCTTCAAGGGTGCCCGGGTGGCGGTTCCTATCGGTGTTTCCTTTGCCAGCGCCGAAATGTTTGCAAGATCAAAGACCGGTTGGCTAAAAAAGCACCTGGACAAAATGGTGCTTATGGAGCAAGAGGCTAGAGCATTATCAAAATGCAAACCTATCATTCAGGCCGCGGCACGGAAACACCTCATTGACCGACTCAATTTTTTATCACAAAAGTACGGATTCAACTATAACAGAGTATTTATAAAAAACCAGAAAACCCGATGGGGAAGCTGCTCCGCAAAAAACAATATAAATTTAAACATCAGCCTGGTCAGACTACCGGAGGAGCTAATCGATTACACCATTTTGCACGAACTGGTTCATACCCGCGTTAAAAACCACAGCCGACGATTTTGGGATCAAATGGACAAACTGCTTGGGGATGCGAAAAAATTGGATCGTAAGCTCAGTAAATATAGTTTCTTATTGATCTGAATTGACATTCAATTTTTTTTTTTTTATAGTAGCATCCCAGAAATTGGTTGACGATTAGTGGTCCTTTGCTACGAATTTTCCTTCACCTCAACGCGCTTCTTTGAATACGGCCCAAAACAATTTTATCAATGATCAGTTTAGACTTATCAGGATCAAGAGTACAAGATGGAAAATAAAATTTTAGTAGTGGACGATGAAGATTACCACCGGGAAGTTATGCAGAAACTTCTTGTTAAATTGGGGTATGATGTTGCGGTGGTCGAATCCGCTGAAGCTGCATTTTCCCATTTGGCAAAAGAAAAAGTTTCAATTATCATCACCGATTTAATCATGCTTGAGATGGACGGGGTTGAATTTTGCCAGAAAATTCGAGAAACCGACGACAAAACGATTGTGATTGCCTTAACCGGGCACACGGATTTGTATGACGCTGAAAAGTTAAAAGAAGCCGGTTTTGATAATCATCTTGACAAGCCTTTCAAATTAGATGTTATCAAAGAAGCGATTCAAGATGGCTTTGAGGAGTTCCGCCGGAGAACGGAACTCCAGGATAAGACATCTTGATTTCCGGAGCGCCTATCTCTCACAGCACCGCGACACATCCTGACTGCTGCATCGTTAGGGATCATTCGATCCTTTAAAGGCGCCGCTGACGACTTGGTTACGGCCCTGATTCTTGGCTGCGTAAAGGTATTTGTCCGCCAGGTGTATCAGTGCGTCGGAGGTTATGTTTTTAGGCGGGATTGCGGAGTTAAATCCGGTCACACCAAAACTGGCCGTGATCGGTATTTTATGTTCTTGTGTCTCAATTGCGTTTTTAGCGATATTTTTGCGAAGCCTTTCTGCCATACCCGAGGCATTTCGAAGCTGGGTCTCGGGAAGCACAATCAAAAATTCTTCTCCACCGTATCTTGCCAGCCAATCCGTGTCGGCACGGATTACTTCCGAAATACTACTGACTAATTTTTTTAAAACCTCATCCCCGCACTGATGACCGTAGGTATCATTTATCTATTTGAAATGGTCGATATCGCAGATTGCCAGGGCAAAAGGGCGTTTATATCTTAACGCTCTTGTAATCTCCCGGGGTAGGACTTCATTCAAATAGCCACGGTTGTAACATCCGGTCAGGGAATCGGTGCGGGACAGAAGTTTAATTTCCCTGTTCGCTTTTTCCAGTGATAATTGTTTTTTTCTCAGCCGCTCAACCAACCGTGTATTTTCCATAACCAAAGAGAACTCTTTGGTAAGAACCGTCAACAGCTTCAAGTTTTCATGGG
>JARFPZ010000029.1 GCA_029288035.1 Desulfosarcina sp. | reverse complement strand
GTTCTGGGATAATCTAAACTGTGTTTCTTAAAACAATTGTATTGTCAAATTACAGGGTCTAATCCGACTATGGAGACCCCTGTTGGCAGTGTATAAGATAGGATTCAATTCAAGTGGATATCCACGAAACTGGTTGACCTTTTAGGCATGTCGAGGTACCCAACTAGTTTCCACCCACAAATGGTCTTTTTGCCCAATCTCAGCGTTGATCTGCGTGCTTGCTTGTGCGGCGTAGTAAACTACGCCTCCGCACAAACGCTTGATTTCCTTGACCTTGGGCAAAAATCCTCATTTCTGGATTGGAAACACAAAAAGGTGCCCTTCTTTTTCAGCGGTCTTTTATGGACGGGCACCAACTGAGAAACGGGTCGCACTGAGATTGTCATCTTTGTGCAGCTCATTGAAATCAGCAGTCTAAATTCAGAACTACTGATGTGTCGTAAATTTACGCTTATTTTCATTACAAATTTTGGAGGTTCTTTAGACATCAGGGCCTCCCGAAAAGTTTTTCCAATTAAGGTCAGGAGCCCTGAAATTGAAATCTCTCCGCGATAAGCCTCAGAGTATCATTTTTTTTAGGATTTAACTCACTTTTATCGCAGCAAGCTGCGGGGCATTAAACCCAGGAAAGATTAAGGAGTGTCAACATGCCTGAATATCTTAAACGCGAAGAATTGGAGGCCCTGCAGGCCTGGCCGACACCGGCCATATCCAATGCGATCGAATTGTTCGACATACGGCAACGGAATGAAGGATTCATGCTCCCACAGATCAAGTGCCGATTTCCCAACATGAAGCCCATGATCGGCTACGCCGTCACTGGTATGATCACTGCAGCCGCTTCCGAGGGACCTCGCGTATCGCCGATGGAATGGTGGAATGAAGTCCGCAAGTATCCCAAGCCAAGGGTCGTCGTGCTGCATGACATCGATAATCCGGTCGTCGGTTCATTCTGGGGTGAGGTGAACGGCAACATTCACCAGGCGTTGGGTTGTGTCGGCACGGTTACCGACGGCTCCGTTCGCGATCTGGATGAGGTCGAAGCATTGGGATTTCACTTTTTTTCAAGCTGTGTGACCGTTTCCCACGCCTACGTTCATATGATGGGTTTTGGCATGCCCGTCAACGTCGGCGGTCTGACCGTCAAGCCCGGTGACCTGATTATGGGAGACAAACACGGCGTCATCTCAATCCCCCTGGAAATAGCAAAAGATGTTCCCGCAGCGGCGCAAGTGGTCGAAGACTGGGAGCGGCGCGTCATCAATTTTTGCAAGTCCGATGAATTCTCTTTAGATGGGCTCAAGGAACGCTTTTTGTCTGCCAGACCCACCTGGCCGCCCAAGTAGATTTTTCGGACTTATAACCCAAGAAAAATGGAATATCGACGCCGGAGGAGATTGCCTTGCAAATTTTGATATTGTTTGGATATTGAGGTATTGTGATTTGGGATTTTAGTGCCCACATGGGAAAGCAAATCGCTTCAATCTCAACCATCTATAGTCCAGGACTACCGGATACCCTTCAACTTACTTAATACCGCCTCCGTAAACTCCTCGGTCGTGGCATTCCCGCCCAAGTCGGGTGTAAATATATGCTCGGCAGTGACGGCTTCAATGGCCCTCATCAATGCCTCGGCCGCCTTTATTTCTCCCAAAAACTCCAGCATCATCTGGGCCGACCAGAACGTACCGATGGGATTGGCGATTCCTTTGCCGGCGATATCCGGTGCTGACCCGTGAACGGGCTCAAACATCGAGGGAAATTCCTTTTCAGGATTGATATTGGCGGATGCCGCGATCCCGATGCTGCCGGCGATGGCGGGTCCGAGGTCGGAAAGGATGTCGCCGAAAAGGTTGCTGCCGACGACAACGTCGAACCAGTCGGGGTGTTGTACAAAATGGGCCGTCAGAATATCGATGTGAAACTGTGCGGTTTTCACATCCGGATAGTGCTGCGAAACGGCTTTGAAACGTTCATCCCAGAATGGCATCGTGTGGATGATGCCGTTGGATTTAGTAGCGGATGTCAGGTGCTTTCGGGAACGCTTTTGGGCCAGTTCAAACGCATAGCGCATAATACGATCCACCCCCATGCGCGTGAAAACGGTTTCCTGAACAACCATTTCCAGATCTGTCCCTTCGTAAACCCGGCCGCCGATTTGCGAATATTCACCTTCATTGTTCTCGCGTACCACGACAAAATCAATGTCTTCCGATTTTCGATCGGCGAGGGGGGAACGGATACCGGGTAATAGCCTGACCGGACGCAGATTAACATATTGCTGCATTTGACGGCGAATCGGAATCAACAATCCCCACAAAGATACATGATCCGGAACCTGAAAATCTCCCACGGCGCCCAGAAAAATGGCGTCAGAGGCACATAATTTTTCGATGCCGTCTGCGGGCATCATATGCCCCGTTTTCAAATAATACTCGCAGGAGTATGGAAAATCAGTATAATTAATATCAAAATCATACCGGTCCGACAGCGCCGCTATAATTTTGACTGCTTCGGGAACGACTTCCTTACCGATGCCATCTCCGGGTATCAGCGCAATGTTATAAGTCATATCAAAAATCCTTCCTAAATCGAGAGGTTTGTGGTTGCGTTCTTCGAGCTTCGACCCCACATGCAGGGGTTGACGTTCAGGATTGAAAAAACCAGACGGCTCGTGTCAAAGGGATCTTGTCTTCATCTGGTGATAAATCCGTTTCACTCATTGGGGTATGAGGGGGTATACCAGATTTCAATGATAATTGGGAGCAGTATCCATCGGTTGTAACCGTTGAACCATTAACCCTGAACCTGGAACCACTATTATATCAACTGAAATAATTCAAATTGGGCCTCGCCGCAACCTCGGGGGATTGCTCAAAGAACCGTTTAAGAATCGGATTGACGTCTTTCATATTACCGGCGTTTAAGATTTTCGTATACAGGGAGTGCCCAAAGCGAAAGTTGGCAGAAAAATAGAAAGCAAATCGTTTAAAGCGTTTGATCGCTGCGACCGGGTCGTAGTGTATTTCAAGCAGCCGAGCCAGTTGGGTGGCGGCATCGGCAAACATCTGCGGATCAGACTGAAATGTTCCCGTCAGTTCGGCAAATATCCAGGGTCTGGCAACCGCCATGCGGCCGATCGCCACCCCGTCACATTCTGTTTCAAGTATCATGCGTCGACAGTCATCACGGTCGAACACATCCCCATTGCCGAAAACCGGAATGTTGACGGCCTGCTTGACCATGCCGATATAGGCCCATTTGGGGCGTCGCGAACGTCGATCCGGCGCCACCCTGGGGTGAAAAATGAGGGCGTCAGCGCCGGCATCCTCAAATCGGGTGGCTGAATCTATCGCAATTCCGGAATCGTCCTGCCAGCCGGTGCGAAACTTAACTGTCAGCGGAAAGGAAACCGCCTTTCGCACCTTGGCGACAATTGCGGCGGCAAGATCCGGATGTTTTAACAGAGCCGCTCCGCAATTTCGGCGGCAGATCGTTGTGGTTGAGCATCCAAAATTGATGTCCACACCGAACAAGCCTTCACTTTCGATTCGGCGGGCAGCTTCCGCCATTTGTAAAGGATCGTCGCCGAAAATCTGGCACACCAGTCGGGAGCGTTCTTCATCCCGCCACCTGAAACAAGGCGAAACGAAACGGTTTTCATGGGGGACCGTCTTTGCACTGCACATCTCGGAGTACAGCAGGCCGTAACCGCCATATTGTGACACCAACTCACGAAAGGCGATATTGCCGAGATACGTCAACGGAGCCAGGATAAGCCTTTTGTCGATGGATTTGGTTCCTATTTTTAGTGGTTGACGGAGATATTTGCCTTGGTTATAGATCATGGTGAGAATTTCAGGGATCCTGACCTCAATCCGAAAAACATCTCGGAAGGCTCAGATGTCTAAAGAACCTACAAAATTTGTAGTGAAGTTAAGCGTAACTTCAAGATGCAGCAGATTTTATCAAAAATAAATAGAACAATAACCCAGAAAAATGTAATATTGACGCCGATGGACATTCCATTGCAAACCATGAAAAACTCGGGTCCAAGTGAGCGTAAAGCCGTCCAGGACCAAATCGGTAAATACATTTGAGAAACATTTTCATCTTTTGCTGCAAATTATCGGAAATAGTCGCTGGACAGCTTAACGCTCACTAAGACCCTCAGACAGTTTCACGATTTGCAATGAAACATCCAGCGGCTTTTAGCGACGACCTTTATTTTGATTTTAGAACCGAAATAAAAAATTAAATTCAGAACGATTCGCCCAAATTCAGTCATAATGACACGTTTTCTAACATTTCTGTTGCGTCCGATTTTACGACACATCAGTAGTTCTGAATTTAGCAAATTTGATCGCTGATTAAAAGGTACAAATAGGTTAAAAAGTTCAGAGTTCAAGGTTCAGGGTTGCTTTTTTTATCTGGCGTTCGCAGTTTTGGAGTTGTCTTGATTAAAATACAGGATTGCATACGAATGAATAAAACCGACACGGGGTATTTGGCAGGCGAAAAGCGCAGATGGCTCCGAACACTGAATGTAACCGATGCACCTGCCCACACGGAGGGCCCCCACTGCGGCTCCATCGGGCATGTATTGTCGTTTCCTGAAAGCTGCGCCCTGGCTCAGAAATTCGGATTTGACGCCGTCAATGCCGACCGTGATTTTTTGAGACAGCACGGTCCTGAGTCCTCACGGCGTCTTCTGGAAACGCATCGATTAGAACCAGGGGCGGTTGCGTTTTCGGCCGCCTTCAATGCCTATTTTTCAGATTCGGAGTTTGAGCAAAGCCTTATTCCCTTCGAAAAAGATCTGTCGCTGGCCGGGAGGGCAGGTTTCAGGCGATGTGTCGGGTTTGTGCAGCCCTCATCCGAGCAATTCACCTTTCATGAACATTTCACCCTCTTACGCAGGCGCCTGCAGCACGTAACGCCATTGCTGGAGAAACATGGGGTTCGACTTGGCTTGGAATTTATTGGTCCCACCACCATGAGGTTGGCCCCCAAATTTGATTTCGTTCATACCATCGACGGTGTCCGAAGTCTGATTGCCGCCGCCGACGCCCAAAGCCAGGTGGGATTCAAATTTGATTCCCTGCATTGGTATGCCAGCGGTGCCGGACTTCTGGATATCGAGAAACTGGACCCGCAAGAGATTGTTTATGTAGAAATAAACGACGGCTTGAATGGAAATTACAACCGATTCACCCTTCCCGAGTTTGAACGTGAACTTCCAGGTACCACCGGTGCCATCGATCTCGACGGGATGCTTACGAAACTGGATGCCATAGGCTATAGCGGCCCGGTGGTGGTGGAGCCTTGGAATGAAGCGCTGCGCAATATGCCGCCTTCGGAGGCGGTGGGTCTGGTAAAAGCGGCCTTGGACCGCAGCCTGAGATCCGCGGGCATTGAAATGGCGGACAACATCAGTTGTGGAAGGAACAAATAACTTGAGTGAGCATGCAATCGTTGTGGATGGTACGGCGATGATCAGGATTAATGACAAGCTAACCAGATAAATCGGGAAAATGGCCACCAAGTCACAAAGACACAAAGACACAAAGAAAACTGTTATTATAATTTAACTTTGTGTCTTGGTGCCTTTGTGGCGAAAATATTTCGATCGCCGGCGCAGCCGGCAGGAGGGTGACATGTCAAAAAAACCGTTATTGATCGCCGATCCGTTTCCCCAATCCTGGGGCAATATTTTCACGAACCGTGACCGTCAACGGCTCGAGGAAATGGTGTCCATCAAATATTCAGGCGATGATAAAATGGCGGACGCGGTATTCGATGAAGCCCTGCCCGACGCGGTCGCGGTGGTGGGACAAACCGCAATGCCGCAAGAGCGTCTAAAGAGGGCCAAAAAGCTGAAAGTAATATTCAACGTTGAGGGTAATTTTTATCAGAACATCGATTACGAGTTTTGTTTCAGGAACAGCATTTACGTCCTCAATTGCGGGGAAGCCTATGCCCAGGCCGTTGCTGAGATGGCTATGGGATTTGCGTTTGACCTTGCCCGCGGTATCTCCCGGGAGGACAGGTATTTCCGGGCAGGCAAGGAACGATATTTATTTGATGCCGGAAAGGACGCGGTCCTACTTTCGGGCGCGCACGTCGGCTTGATCGGGTTCGGTAATCTGGGCCGCGCCTTAAGACCCCTATTGACGCCATTCCACTGTAATGTCAAAGCCTATGATCCCTGGCTGCCGGAAAGTGTGCTCAGGGAGCATGGCTGTGAACCTTCCACCTTGGAAGACCTGCTTTCGTCAAGCAGGTTCATATTCGTACTGGCAGGCGTAACCGACGAGAACCATGGATTCTTAGGGGAAAAAGAATTCGATCTCATTCAACATGGGTCTGTTTTTCTACTCATGAGCAGGGCGGCTGTGGTGGATTTCGACGAGCTTACCAAGAGAGTCGCCAATGGGCAATTCAAGGCGGCAAGTGATGTGTGGCCATCCGAACCCATGAGCGCAGAACATCCGGCTCGCAGTATCGAAGACTTCCTGCTTTCACCTCACCGCGCGGGCGCCATTGCCCAGGCCTTTCACAAAATCGGACAGATGCTCGTCGACGATCTGGATCTGATTCTGAAAGGCTTACCACCGGTAAGGATGCAGCCGGCGAGACGAGAGACGGTGGCGCGATTTTGCAGCCGCCCCGCCGGATGAGAAAAAAAGAAAAAGAATGCCCACCCGGACAAGCCGGAATTAAAGATTGAAAATTGAAGATTTATGGTTTCGCTTCGCTCTGTCTTTTCAATTCAAATCGATAGAATTGCTGAAATATCCAATCTGGCTATGACATAAATCCTGCGCAAACATGATGGGATTTCAATAATTAGATACTGATACTGATTTTTTAATGGTCGATCGGGGCTAAAAAAGGATTTGACAAGGTTTCGGCAATATGTGATGTTAGCGCTAACAATAAAGGTTGCGACGGATAACAGAAGTGCCTGATAAATCAGATTTTCTAGTGGTGTTACAGACCATTTTGTTGGGTTTCGCTGATAGCACAAAAATGGCTGACAAGTAGGTCGGGTTGAGGAACGAAATCCAACAAAAGATATTAGGAAACTCAACCCTACCTACGAATAAGCATTGGCCGATGTTAGAACCAAGGCTAAAAATGGAAGCATAGATGCAAAATGAAGGTTCAAAAATCCTGGAAGCCAAAGGAATCACGAAATACTTCGGAGCGATCACCGCGCTGGACAATGTAGATTTCCACGTGGATTACGGCGAGGTGGTCGGCGTGGTCGGCGACAACGGCGCCGGCAAGTCGACTCTCATGAAGATACTTTCGGGTCTTTACAAGCCGAGCAACGGCCACATGGTTTTCGAAAGCAAACCGGTGAAATTTTCGAGCCCCCGGGAAGCGCGAAATATCGGCATCGAGATGGTGTATCAGGATTTCGCCCTGGCCGGAAACTTACCCATATTCGAAAACATCTATCTCGGGCGCGAACCCGGACGATCCTTCCTGGGCATGACCTTAGTGGATCGCAAACGGGCACGGGAAATGGCGCACGAGCATTTGGAGCGGCTTCAGATCCAAGTAAAGAGCGTCGATCAAAATGTCGAGGAGCTTTCCGGCGGCCAGCGGCAGGCGGTGGCGATCGCCCGCGCCACCGCTTTCGACGCCCGGCTGGTGATCATGGACGAGCCCACCGCCGCCTTGGCGGTCAAGGAAGTCGGGAAGGTCTTCGAACTGATATTCCGATTGAAGGAGAACGGAATCAGCGTGGTCATCATCAGCCACCGCATGGACGATATATTTTACGTCTGCGACCGGGTGATGGCCCTCTTTCACGGTTCGAACTTTGCGGAAGCCCCTATTTCCAAAACAAATCGAAACGAAGTGATCGGCTGGATCATGGGAACCAAGGGCCATACCGAATCGCTGGCTCACGATCGGGTGAAGTAGCATGACCAAGAATCAGGCCGGGATGAGACAGCTTCTGGAGCGCTATGGGATCATCATCGTCGTGGCCGTAATGATGATCGTTCTGAATTTCCTGCAGCCGGAAGTTTTTCTCTCCTTGAGGAACCTCACGAATGTTTTCAAGCAGATCGCCACGAATTCGCTGCTGGCCCTGGGCATGTTCCTGGTGATCCTGACGGCCGGCATCGACCTGTCGGTGGGATCGGTGATGGCGCTTTCGATGGTAACGCTGGCCGTTGCCAGCGCCGCAGGATGGCCGTGGTTTGTGGCGGTATTCATTTCTCCTTCAATAGGGACGATTTGCGGCCTGGTCAACGGGCTGGGGTTAACCTGGCTGCGCCTGCCGCATCCCTTCATCATGACCCTGGGAATGTTGAACATCGCCCGCGGCCTTACGAATCTTGTATCCGGCGGCGCCCCGGTCAGCGGCCTGTCCGACGCGATTCGATTCCTCGGTTACGCGCGCATCAATCTTAGTGGCATTTTGGGGATAAGACTTTATCTGCCGGTCAGCATGTTGGTGCTGATCGTTGCTTATATCTGTGTATCCATTTTTTTGAAAAAGACCTCGGTCGGCCGACACATCTACGCGGTGGGCGGCAACCCTCACGCTGCCCGGGTCAGCGGTGTCAACGTCGATCGTATCCTGGTGTTTGTTTATATGCTCTGCGGTTTTTTCGCTGGCCTGGCCGGGCTGTTGCTCGTCGGTCGCACCGGATCAGGCTTCCCGAACGCCGGTCTGTCAGCAGAGCTCGACGCCATTGCCGCCGTGATCATCGGCGGTGCGAGCTTCTTCGGCGGCCGGGGCACGGTCTTAGGCGTGTTTGCCGGTGTTTTCATCATGGGGCTGCTTCGCAACGGACTCAACTTGATGAACGTCAGCGTTTTCTGGCAACAAGTGCTTATTGGTTTCGTGATCATTCTGGCGGTCTACATTGACGTTTTGCGTCGCCGTGCGGCTGTCCGGACGTGATCCAGTGTGAATAGCGAGCCGGGACGAACGTCTCAGTCGCCGTTCTCGTTTAAACCTTATAGAGGCGGGAAATACAGGAGGGAAATCATGAGAAAATCTTTTGCAATCGCGTTGGCAATGACCCTTGTTTTCTCGGCAATGGCGGTAAATGCCGAGACAATTCTACTTAGCATGAAAGGCCCGGGCGCCGGAAACCCATTCTGGGCGGCGGTGGAGAAAGGGGCTCGTGAAAAGGCCAAAGAACTGGGCGTCGACCTGGTGGTGCTTGCCCCACCGCAGGAATCGGATATCACGTCCCAGATAGCCCAGATCGAGGACCAGATGACCAAGGGGGTCGACGGCATCGCCCTGGCTCCGACGGATCCGGACGCCCTGGCCCCGATTGTCGATGAAGCACTGGCGGAAGGTACCAAGGTCGTCTTCGTCGACACGAACGGCAAAAACAAAGGGGTCACTTTTATCGGCACGAACAACGAAATGGGGGCCAAACTAGCCGCCGACTACATTTGCAAGAATGTGCCCAAGGGTAGCGACGTTGCCATTTTGCAGGGCATTATCGTGCAGTCCACCGGCCGATTCCGCGCCGACGGTTCTCACAAGGGGTTGACCGAATGCGGTTTGAACATTGTCGCCGAACAACCCGCGGACTGGGATCGCGCCAAGGGCCAGGCGGTCATGGAGAACATCCTCGTCGGCAATCCGAATATTAAGGCGGTGTTTGCCAGCAATGACAACATGGCCCTGGGAGCAGCCGAGGCGCTGAAGCAAGCCGGGGTTCTGGACAAGGTTCTGCTGGTGGGTTTTGACGCCAATCCGGACGCGGCCGTGAGCATTCTGGCCAGCGAAATGTCGGCCTCAGTCGCCCAGAACCCATACAACATGGGCGCTTTAAGTGTGGAAAATTTGATGAAGCTTATTAAAGGTGAAAAACTGGCCCCGGTCATCGACACCGGAACGGTACTCGTAACCAAGGAAAACGCGGCCGAGTATAAGTAGGGGTCGTCCGTAAAGGGCCTGTTTTCCCAACCACTCCGTACTCGCTGCGATGCTTTTCGGGGAACGGTGCTTTAACCCAGAGTGATCGGTTCCAGGTTCGGGGTTCAACGTTCAAAGGTTACTCATTTTTGGGAACCTGACACGGACTGAACCGATCAACCTTGGTGTCTATTACAACTTAACTTAGTGCTTTGGTGGCGAAAATATTTTGTTAGATAAATCCTTCGCAAACATGATGTGATTTCAATAAAGAGGTACTATGAAAAATCGAATATCGAATGACTAACGACGAGTGACGAAGGATGGAGTCGCTACGCACTATCTTTTTAGATAAAATCGACAGAATTCCTTAATTCGTCCTTCGTCCTTCGTCAATCGTCATTCCAAATGAAGTTTCACACAAGGGGGGTTACCATGCCTGAGAAAGTGAATATCGGCGTCATCGGCGCGGGAAGAATTGGACGAATGCATGCAGAAAACCTGGCATTTAGAATCCCGGATGCCCATGTGCCGGCCGTATCCGATATCATACCGGAAGCGGCCGAAGGTTGCGCGACAGCCTGCAATATCCCGAAGGCCCATGATGACTATCGCCGCATCCTGGACGATCCGGAGGTAGACGCCATTCTCATTTGCTCTTCCACGGACACCCATACCCGGTTTATCATCGAGGGCGCCCAGGCCGGCAAGCATATTTTTTGCGAAAAACCGATCGATTTTGACCTGAAGGTGATTGACCAAGCCCTGGAAGCAGTGAGGCAGGCCGGGGTGAAATTAATGATCGGCTTTAACCGCCGTTTCGATCCCGGGATCCGCAATGCCAGAGATCTGGTAGCCAGCGGAAAGCTCGGCGTCCCACACCTGGTGCGCATCACCAGCCGGGATCCCAAGGCGCCGCCAATTGAATATGTGAAAGTTTCCGGTGGATTGTTCTATGACATGACCATTCACGATTTCGATATGTGCCGTTATATCATCGGTCAGGAGGCCACTGAAGTCTATGCCGTGGGGGGCTGCCTAGTGGACCCCGCCATCGGCCAGGTCGGGGATATCGATACCGCTATGATCACTTTGACTTATGAAAGCGGGGCCTATTGCTCCATCGATAACAGCCGCCAGGCGGTCTATGGATACGATCAGCGGGTGGAGGTATTTTGCTCGGAAGGGTGTGTCATCGTGGGCAATCAAACCCCATACAACAACACTGTCCTGACTAAAGAATCCGTGTCGGAACCACTCCCTCAGTACTTTTTCATCGAACGGTACACCGAGGCTTATTTGGAGGAGATGCGTCTTTTTATTCGATCCGTGCGGGATGACAGTGAACCGGCGGTCACCGGCCGGGACGGCAAGATCCCAGTGGTCATGGCCAAGGCGGCCAATGAGTCCCTGGCCGCCGGGCAGCCTGTAAAAATTGAGCTTGATCCATGATCGTCGGTGCTGCCGGCAGTTGAGGAAATCTGCCGGCTCAGTGTGATCAGCGGCCTGCGGGATCATCGAAACAGGACAGTACGTCCTTGGCGTTGGGCGACCCCCCCCAAAAAAAAGGAGAGTCGTCGGAAAAAAATGCTTGACAGGACTCTGAGCATATGAAATGTTAGCGCTAACATAAACTCACATAAACAATCTTGGTTATGAAAAACAAAGTACCCACCATCAAAGAAATTGCCAAGATAGCCAATGTATCACTCATGACGGTGTCCCGTGCCCTCAACAACAATCCTCGTGTGCGGGAACAAACTCGAAAAAAAATTCTGAACATTGCTAAGGAACTGAATTACAGACCGAACAGAATTGCGCGGTCGTTGGTTTCTAAAAGATCGAATTTAATCAGCTTAATCGTGGCCGATATTCGGAACCAATTCTTTGCCGAACTTGCCCGGGGCATCGAGGACAAAGCCTGGGAATCCGGGTATAACGTCATTATCAGCAGTACCGACAACGACCCTAAAAGATTGGAGTCCCAGGTGCGTCTGATGATGGAAATGGGCGTTGACGGCTTTATCCTGGCTTCGGTCAGACTCAAAGAGCCGATTGTGGATACACTGATCCAGCAGAACATTCCGGTGGTGCTCGTCAATCGGAAACTGGCCTCCGAAAATGTCAGCTATGTGGTCATCGACAACCACCGGGGGGCTTGTCTCGTAATGGAGCACTTAATCAACCACGGTTGTCGCAACATCGCCATCATTAACGGCTCAACCGATCTGTCCACCTGCGCCGAACGTCTCAGGGGGTATAAAAAGGCCCTGGCGGAACATGGCCTGACGTTACGTCCCGAGTATGTGGCCAATGGATCTTTTACCAAAGAACACGGTTACACGGCGGCCAAGAAAATGCTGTCCATGCCCGATCGGCCCGATGCGATATTCGGCGCCAGCGACCTCATCGCCCTGGGTGTGATGAAGGCGGCCGATGAGTTGGGATTCCGCATACCCGATGATCTGTCGCTGGTGGGATTTGACGATACCGAATTTTCTTCCAATCCCCGGATCGACTTAACAACGGTCAGCCAGAGGAAATACGAAATGGGCCGCTTGGGTGTCCAGGTCATCACGGAGATAATCGAAGGCACTGAAGCGAATTACACCAATCGAATCGTGCTCGAACCGCATCTGATCGTCCGCAACAGCGGTGGATGTGAGATGCGTAAATCCTGCGCCCATAGCACATAATCCGGAAGCGCCTAATCCGGACGAGGCGGTTGAAAATTGAAGATTTGTGGATTTTTTTCTAAAAAAGGGCTCGACCATAACCAAGATCGAATCATGTTAACGATAACATAATTATTAGGCCTAAAAATTAGTTTCTAAAGGGAGGAACGCATGAAGTCCAAAACAGCTTTTTTATGCGGCCCGGGAGATCTTCGCATTGATGAGGTGGAGGTTCCCCAACTGAAACCCGACCAGGTACTGATCCAAACCGGTGCCTGCGGGATCTGTGGCTCGGACGTGGAATGTTTCGAGGGGCTTTCTCAGGAGGGCCGCTACGACATCGGCCCCTATACGCCCGGCCATGAATGGGGGGGCAAAATTATGGAGGTCGGCAGTCAGGTTAAGCACCTAAAGCCGGAGATGAAGGTCACCGGAGACTGTGTCATGGCTTGCGGGGTCTGCCGCAATTGCAAGGACGGGCTGATGCCTTCGGCCTGTCTGGATATGCGCGAGGCGGGTTTCAGACCGGATTCTCCCGGCGGGATGGGAGAGTACATGGTGATTGAAGAGCAGTATGTTCACCAGGTCCCCGATCATTGGGCGTATGCCGACGGCGCCTGGGTCGAGACCTTTTCCATCGGCTATTTCGGCATCTGGGGCAATGGCGGCTATATCGATGCCAGCGATACGGCGATTGTCTTGGGGGCCGGTCCCGTGGGGCTTTCCGCCCTGATGACCGCAAAAGCTTCCGGGGCCAGTACCATCGCCGTTGATCCATTGGAAAACCGGCGATCCATGGCCCTCAAATACGGTGCCGACCAGGTGGTAGACCCCACCGCGGCGCCTCTCGACAAACAAATCATGGATCTCACCGGCGGTCGCGGCGGTTCGGTGGCGGTGGAAGCCTCGGGAAACGATGCGGCCATTGCGTCGCTATTCGATATCACCGGCCATAGTGCCCGGGTGCGGCTCATCGGTCATTCCGTCGGTCGTAAAGTGCCGGTCGAAATCGGCCGGACCATCTGGAAGACCCTCAGCATCACCGGATCGGGCGGCACCAAAGATTTTGGGCAGCGCACCATCAAGTTCATGAACGCTATCTACGATCGCTACGATTTCGGTGGCTTGAACACCCATCATTTTCCCTTTGACAAACTGCACGAGGCCTTTGATATGGCCATCCACAACAAGGCGGAAGTGCTGAAGGTAATGTTGGATTTTGAAATTTGATCCAATTGGCAATTAATTCAGATATCGTTGATTGGTTGATTAGTTGATTGGTTAATTAGTTGTAAATATAAATTTATCCCATATTTTGGAAAATAATTGGACACTTCAAGAATGAACTACCCCGCAGCAGAGCTGCGAGGAATTCTTTTGATTAAATAATCATAACATTTTGAAATTATCTCTATAATTTACTTAATCAACCAGTTAACTATTCAACCAAGTCTGTATTTGGGAAAATGAGCATTATAATCGAGGACTTCGGGGCTTTAATGCCTCCGTTGTCCTTAACCCTGAACCTTGAACCGTGAACCTTAAAACTATAGACAAACCCATAACCGGAGGAATTTTAATCATGAGCGACGACCCTATCAAGAAAAAATGGCTGACCACGGACTACCCGGAGATTATCTTTGAGGACAACGAGGTCGGTCGATTGAAAAAACAGATTTTTGACGCCTCGGATTCGGAGATCGATCAGATCCTGGCCGACTACGAGATCCCCTCACCTTCCGAGCTGGGCAAGGCCGGCTGCTATATCCAAAACACACCCCGTGCCGTGACCGTAGAAAAGCGCCGCAAGAACGACATCGTCTTCATCCCCATCGGCTGTTCGGAAAACCACGGGGATCATGCCAACACGGGTCTGGACACCTTCATGGTGACCCAGATCTTAGAAGGGGTGCGCCGTTACACGGCCAAACAGGGCCGTGAGGTCAACCTGGCCTTTACGCCCATCAATTACGGCAATCATCCCTACCATCACGTGGGGATGCCCGGGACAGTGATCATCCCGCCGGAAGTGGTGCGCGAGATGCTAATTTACACCATGCTGGGGCTGTGGAACGACGGCTACCGCAAAATGATTCTGCTCAACAACCACGGGCATCTTTGGACGTTGGAAGACACTATCCAGGAGTTTATGAAACGCTTCTCGCTGCCGGCCATCGTGCAGGTGCTCGACTGGCACCGGGCGGTGCGGGAATTTTTCATGCCCACTGTGCGCCGGGACAGCCTTTCCACCAATTTTATCCATGCCGATGAAAGCGAAACCGCCGTGGCGCTCTTGATGTTCAAGGAGATGGTCGACATGCAGTACGTGAGGGATGCCGAAGGTCAGGCTTTTCTGCCCGAAGGACATTTCGATCTGTCGGTGGATCCCTACCGCAGACCCCATCGGTGGTCCGAAGGTGAAGGGCATTTTGCCATCGAACGGTTTGCCACCCCTGAAGGGGTGGTGGGCAAGCCCAGCCGGGCCACAGCGGAAAAAGCCAAGCGCCCCATCGCAGCGATTTTAAAGTACCTGACGCTGCTTCACGATCACATTCTGGACGCATTTCCGGCCGGCACCCTGCCGCCCGTGGAGAAGATATCCTTACGTGATCCCAAGGATCTCGAGCCCTTTTTAAAAGAACCATGGAGCGAAGGGTGGAAATCTGTCTATGAGCTGCCCCATTTCGGACCGTTTCATAAGTTATAAAGGAGAAGAACCATTTCATATTTAAAGCTATCGATGTGTCTGTCCACGGAGGCCGCCAAGTTTGACGCGGTGGCGTTTAAAGGGGATTTCAAGACCAACGTCGCCCGCATTGCAGCCCTGGGATATGATGGGGTGGAAATCGCCGTCCGCGATCCCAAGCGCCTCGACCATGAGGCGGTACTCAAGACCGTCGTCGACAACGGCCTCACCATTCCCGCCATCGGGACCGGCCAGGCCTGGGGGGAAGAAGGGCTGTCTTACACCGACCCGGATCCCAAGATCCGCGAGCAGGCGGTCCTGCGCACCATCGATCACATCTCGCTGGCCCGCAAGGCCGATGCCCTGATTATCATCGGCCTGCTGCGGGGCGTTGTCCGTGAGGGTGTTAGTCGGCAGCTGGCCGAACAATGGATGGTGGAAGCGCTGGGACATGTTACGGCCGAAGCGGCCAAGTCCGGGGTTCGCCTTGCCCTCGAGCCCATCAACCGCTACGAAACCACCTTGATCAATCAGGTGGCCGAAGGCCTTGAGCTCATCGAGACCGTGAAGGCCGACAACCTGGGGCTCCTGCTGGATACCTTTCATATGAATATCGAAGAGCCCAGCATTGAAGAAAGTATCGGCGCCTGTGGCGAGCGTATCTTTCATTTTCATGTTGCCGATTCGAACCGTTGGCACCCCGGTGCCGGACATCTGGATTTCAGATCGATCCTGCGATCGTTGTTGGACACCGGCTACACCGGCTTTGTCTCCGGCGAACACCGGCCCGACCCGGCCGCCGAAATCGCCGCCCAGCGGGGCATCGACCACCTACGCGCTCTCAAACTGTAACCGTCAACCGGATAGAGGAGCAAACGGTATGAAACCTGTTAAGCTGGGCATCATCGGTTTAGGGCGCCTGGGTCTGGAACACGCCCGCAATATTCACCACCAGATCCAAAATGCTAAGTTAACCGCTGTCTGCAGCGTGATGCCGGAGGAGTTGCAAAGCGCGTCCGAGCAGTTTAAGCCGCAGATGGTTACCGACGATTACCATGAGATTCTTCGTAATCCGCACCTGGAGGGTGTCGTCATCGCCACCAACTCCCAGACCCACTGCGAGATCATTTGTGCCGCCGCCGAGGCCGGATGCCGATACGTGTTTACCGAAAAACCCCTGGGCATGTCCATGGACGAGGTCAACCGAATCAAAGACACGCTTGAGGCCCACCCCGGCATGCTCCTGCAGGTAGGCTACAACCATCGCTTTGATCCTGATCTTTGCGCAGCCAAGCAAAAGGTGGACAATGGCTTTGTGGGCGATATCATCCTGCTGCGGATCGAATCGCGCGACCAGGCCGGCATGGAGGAATTTATCGTCAAGTTCAGTCCCACCAGCGGCGGCTTTATTGCCGACATGATGACCCATGATTACGACACCGCCCGCTGGTTCACCGGATCGGAAGCCGAGACCATCTACGGTATCGGCGGGGTTTATGCCTATATGGGCCTCAAACAACACGACGACATGGACAATACGGCCATCCTGATGAAATTCAAAAACGGTACCATGGTCGTACTGACCGCCAGCCGCAACAGTGCCTATGGGTATCATGCTCCCATGGAGGTGTTCGGCACCAAAGGCGGTATCGCCATCGGAGCCAACTCCTATCGGGATCGCCTGCAATGGATGAATGCCGACGGGGTCAGCCGAGACTGCAGCGAGTGGTTCTACGATTATTGGCGGATCACCTACCGTGCCGAAATGCAGGCGTTTGCCGACTGTATCCAACAGGGCGGCACGCCCAAAGTCACGATGGAGGACGGCTACAAATCGGTCGAGTGGGCCATCAAGGCCACCGAGGCGGTCAAAGAAGGCAAGGTTGTTACGATGGATTGACCCCAAGGTTGCAGCGTTAGGGTAGATGTTATCGGTATTATCGCCGGCAATATCACCTCTAGCAATAAGTAAGACAGGTATTCGTTCAGGGGTTCAAAGGTTGGATTCTCATCACCATATGACATATTGTAAACGTTTTGTGCAGGAAAACAGACCGCTTCCACATACCAACATATCTGGAACATGCCACTTGGCAATGATGTGGCAAAACCTGCATATCTTACGAGGATTTCAGGTACCCATTTTCAGTCTTTTCTAACCCTGAACCTCTGAATACTGAACCTCTAAACGGTTACTAAAGCGGTCACAAAACGGAAGGTATGCAATATTTACAACCCTATCGCGCCAAGGGAGGACAAATGGATCAGGCGGCGCGCCTTTGGTAAAACAACCGCAAGGGTGCCGATCTATGATGTTATTCGATTCATTTACTTCAACGGAAAAGGAGGAAAGAGATGAGAGTAATTTTCAAAATTTTAGCAGTCGCTACCATAGCCGCCACAATGACGCTGGGAACATTTGTTGCGCCAGCAATGGCCGAAGGTGAAAAATTCGTCTTCATTTATCACTCACCGGATTCAGACTCGTGGTGGAATGTCATCAAGAATGCCATCAAAAATGCTGAAAAGGATGTGGGTGTTACCGTGGATGTACGCAATCCACCCACAGGCGATTTGGCTGACATGGCCCGCATCGTTGAGCAAACCGTGGCGTCTAAGCCGGATGGAATGATTGTGACCATTGCAGACTTTGATGTGCTATCCAAACCGATTAGAAGTGCTGTGGGAACGGGCATTCCGGTGATTACCGTCAATTCCGGCACCCATGAGCAATCCGCTAAACTGGGGGCGATGCTGCACATCGGCCAACCGGAATATGATGCAGGCCTTGCAGGCGGCCGGCGCGCAAAAACTGACGGCATCACCAATTTCGTGTGTGTTAACCATCAGATCCAAAACGCACCGCTGACGGAACGTTGCCGGGGCTTTGCTGACGGTCTGGGCGTCGAATTGGGAAAATCCATGATAGATGTCGGTGGTGATCCCGCGGAGGTCAAGAACCGTGTAAAAGCATATCTGCGGGCCCACAAAGATGTTCAGGCAATTCTTTGCCTGGGGCCGAGCAGTGCCGATCCTACGATTGCTGCCCTTGATGAAATTGGTCTGGCCGGTGAAGTTTATGTCGGTACCTTCGACATGTCCGGCGCAATCGCCGACGGCATCAAGAGCGGAGCGGTGAAATGGGCCATCGACCAACAGCCCTATCTACAGGGGTATCTGCCGGTTGTGCTGCTGTCTGCCTATACCCGATATGGCGTTCAGGTGCCTCACAATGTAAACTCCGGTCCCGGATTTATCACCAAGGACAACATCGAAAAGGTTGCCAAACTGGCCGGCGAATACCGCTAAACGCTTCACCAAGGGAGCATTTTATGCTCTCTTGGTTGAATCAAACAGAAATTTTGGGGACAGTTATGTCTGATTTGACCGCTGACGAACGTTTAAAGGAAGTGTCGACGATTCGCAAAGCGATGATCCGTCCCGAGCTCGGCGCGATATGCGGCGCCATCCTTGTTTTTGCCTTTTTTCTTCTGGTTGCCGGCGACAGCGGCATGTTTTCGCCGGAGGGCGTTCAGAACTGGACGATTGTATCGGCGCAATTTGCAATTATAGCGGTAGGGGCCTGTCTGTTGATGATCGCAGGGGAGTTTGACCTCTCCGTCGGGTCGATGATCGGATTTGCCGGGATTATCGTTGCCATCCTGTCGGTCCAGTGGGGTTGGCCAATTTGGGTTTCGATCCTGGTTTCATTTGTACTCTGTGTCGGGTTGGGGGCGGTAAATGGATTTCTCGTCATCAAAACCGGTTTGCCCAGTTTTATCGTAACCCTTGCGTTTCTTTACATCCTGCGGGGATTAACCATCTGGTTATCCATCCTGACCACCCGCAAAACCATCATTGGGGGCGTCCGGGATTTGGCTGAAGGGGATTGGTTGGCACCGGTATTTGGTGGCGTGATCTTCAAAGATCTTTTCCAATGGTTGGGGGATGTCGGCGTATTGGAAACCTTCAGCCGAGGCTCGCGCCTGGGTCAACCGGTGGTTGCAGGTGTGCCCATGCTGGTTGTCTGGGCCATTATTCTGATAATTTTTGGTCACGTGCTGTTAACACGCACAAGATTCGGCAACTGGATCTTTGCGTCAGGCGGCGACAAATTGGCCGCACGTTACGTGGGTGTCCCGGTCAATCGGGTGAAAATCCTGATGTTCATGTTTACCGCCTTTTGCGCAACGGTTTTTGCAATTTGTCAGGTGATAGAATTCGGTTCGGCCGCGGCAGACCGGGGTGTTCTGAAAGAATTTGAGGCGATTATCTGTGTTGTCATCGGCGGTGCGCTGTTGACCGGTGGTTACGGATCGGTTATCGGCGCCGCCATTGGGGCGCTCATATTTGGTGTGGTGCAACAAGGGCTATTTTTTTCGGGCGCTGAAAGCTCGCTGTTCCGTGTCTTTTTGGGGGTTATTCTGCTGGCGGCAGTGATTCTGAACACCTACATTCGTCGCATGATCACCGGGGAGAAGTAAGATGACCGAACCGATTATCCAAATGAAAAATATCGAAAAACACTTCGGATCAGTGATTGCACTTGGCGGCGTGTCGCTCGATATCGTGCCGGGTGAATGCCATTGTTTGTTGGGCGACAACGGTGCCGGGAAATCGACCTTGATCAAGACCATATCCGGAGTATACAAACCATCCGCAGGAGAGATCTATTTCGAGGGCCGGCCGATGCGCTTCGACTTCCCGCGCGAAGCCATCAAGGCTGGTATCGCAACGGTTTATCAGGACCTTGCAATGATCCCCCTGATGTCGGTCAGCCGGAATTTTTTCATGGGCAATGAGCCAATGAAAAAAATCGGTCCGATATCATTCTTTGACCACCGGCACGCCAATGAAGTGACGATGGAAGAGATGCGCAAATTCGGCATCAATCTGCGCGGCCCGGATCAGGCCGTCGGCACGCTGTCGGGCGGTGAGCGTCAAACGGTTGCGATTGCCCGTGCGATGTATTTCGGTGCCAAGGTGTTGATCCTGGACGAGCCGACCTCGGCCCTGGGCGTACGGCAAACTTCGAACGTACTGGCCACGGTGGACAAAGTCCGCAACAATGGTATCGCAGTGGTATTCATCACCCATAACGTCCGCCATGCCTTGGCCGTGGGTGACCTCTTTACGGTGCTCAATCGGGGTACAACCCTTGGCACCGCAAAACGGGGCGAAATCAGCCCTGAAGAATTGCAGGACATGATGGCCGGTGGACAAGAACTTGCAACCCTCGAAGGGTCGCTGGGCGGGACGGTTTAATCGTCGCAGTCTGTTTGACATAAAAACACATCCTAACAGGATGGACCAAAAATTCTCTCCATAAAATTGGCTAATCAAGTTTCTGGAAGGAGTCTTTCATGAACAATAGGAAAAGGTTAAACTGCGGGGTCATTGGTGTAGGGCGCCTGGGATACCAGCATGCCATGAACCTTGCAAGAAATAACCGGGCCAACCTGGTGGCGGTTGCGGATCCCAACGAAGATGCTAGAGACTTAGCGGTCCAAGACTTTGGAGTAGAAAAGACATATGACGATTATCACAAAATCCTTGAAGATCCTGATATCCAAGGAGTGGTCATTGCTACGCCCACGAAACAGCACTACAAGGTTCTGGTTGACACGATAAATGCGGGCAAAAGTATCTTTGTCGAAAAACCCATTACTTACACCGTCGAGGAAGCAGAAAGGATTCTTGAGCAGGTCAATTCAACCAACACGTATCTGCAGGTCGGCTTTATGCGGCGATTTGATCCCGGACATGTTTCAGCGAAACAAATGATTGAAGCCGGTGAGATTGGCCAACCCATTTACATTCATGACTGCCAGCGAGATCCCAACGGCCCCCCAAAACATTATGTTCCTGAAAGCGGTGGACTGTTTGTCGATATGGGTATCCATGACCTGGACTGTGTCAGATGGCTCATGAATGATGAAATCGTCAGCATCTATGCTCAGGGCGCTGTATTGAAACATCAATATCTGAAGGAAATGGATGATGTCGACCAGGGGCACATGCTGATCACATTTGCAAACAATACCCTTGCTGATATTGAAATCAGCCGCAATGCCAACGATATATATGATGTTAGAACAGAAGTCATTGGTACCAAGAGCAGTGTCTACATCGGACAGCATCAGTTAACTCCCTTTGTCAAGGTAAATGGCCAGGGTATGACATATAATCTGGCAAACTGGTGCCTGGGCCGATTTGAAAAAGCCTACGAATTGGAAATAGCAGCTTTTGTCGATGGTGTTCTTAACGGCGAGGAATCTCCTGTCGACGCCTTTGACGGAATGATCGGTCTAAAGCTTGCCATGGCAGCCACAGCATCTTATAAGCAAAAAGCGGTGGTAAAAATAGAATAAACAAGAAAGGAGGTGAACTGCAGAAAAGAAGTCAATCGCAACGTTGTCATGCCTATCATAACCCCCAAAAAAAGGAGCAAAAAATGAAAAAAAACACCCATCTTGTCTTCAATCGAATTTGCGCGATTGCGGTTGTGACGGTTTTTGTCGCCCTAGCATGTTTCCTGCAACCGGCCATTGCCGCTGACAAGCAGTACCGTTTCGTGATGGTTTCCCATATCGGCTCGAACGATCCCAACATGAAGTGGCTGACGCTTTCACTTAAAGCGTTCGAAGATAAATATCCCAACGTAAAAACAGAATACATTTCAACCAATCAATACAGTGTCCAGGAGCATGTCCGGCTGATCGAACAAGCCGTTGCCACCAAGCCCGACGGCATTGCCGTTCCCATCGTCAGTTCCGATGCCATGGAAGGGCCATTGCGAAATGCCATCGAGCGCGGCATTCCGGTGGTGGCCTTCAATATTCCGGATACCCGGCCTGAGGGGGAACGTATACCCTATCTCACGTATGTCGGCGGCGATGAATATCTTACCGGCAAGCGTCTCGGTGAATTTGCCATTCAGCAGGCCAACGACGGCAAGATCCCTAAGCCCAAGAAAGTGATGTGCGCCAATCACGATTCGGCCCACATGGGCTTGAAGGCACGCTATCGCGGCATGAAGGACGCCATGGAAGCAATTGGTGTAGAGGTCGAGGAGCTTTTCATCGGTGCCGACCCGGCCAAAGCGCGCAATACCATGAAATCCTATCTCTCCGCCAACAAGGACGTCAACTACATTTTCACCGTGGCGTCGTGGTCCTCACCGTGGGCCTGGGGCGTCGCCAACGATATGGGGCTTGACCCCGATGTGGACAACAAAGGCATGACCATCATCACGGTGGATGCGAGCCCCATCGCCCTGGGTGGTATCAAGCGCGGTCATATCCTCGCCTGCAACAGCCAAGGCTTCTGGCTTCAGGGATATATCCCGATGGAGTGGCTCTACTGGTACCATGAACTGGGCTATAAACCGCAGTCGGACATTATTACCGGTCCGGTCATCGTCTCGGCCGACAACATCGATCACTGGGAGAAGTTCGTCCGAAAAATTTTCGGTAAAGCTTTCGACGAGCAGGATACCTGGTAGGAAGCTTTTGGGCTGGTGAAAATTACTTTTAACATGCCCTATAAATTTTATCCCAAGATACGGGTATATGGCTTCAGGTGTCAGGAACAGAAGCTGGAAAGCTTGGAAGCTTGGCGGCTGGCAAGCGATTTTCTGACTACTGCTCTCCGACACCCGAAACCTGAACACTGAAGCTCGTATGAAACTACATTTCAAAAAGTTGGAGTTGGTTTTATCCTGGGCCACCTTGCATTTTGTAGGTTGGGTTGAGCCTACTCCAGACTTTGTTGGGTTTCGTTGCACTCAACCCAACCTACATTTTGCCGGTGCTATTGTGAAATGCGAAACCCAACAACGCTCGATTTCGGAACCGAGTCCCAAAAGTTTATATTTCGATTAAACTGGTCGATTTTTTTTGGCCAGCGGCTGCGCTGAACACTGACACCCCTGGCCCAGACCTAACTTTGCATGAATCTGGAAGATAAGACATTACTAGGATCTCTTGCAATGAACAGCAAGAACCCGCTATACCGCACCCGGGCTGGCTGAAACCTGACACTCATCAAGAGAAATAAAAATAGGATAAAAATTAAGAGCCTCGATATGAGAATTTTCACCACCATAGCCTGAACTTACAGGAAAGGGGATATTACATTATGCCAGAAATAATGAAAAGATTCTCCAAGCGCCAGGACTTTGGTGCAATTGTTAGCGCCGGCATCATTTTCGTTGTGTTTGCGGTTATCGATCCTTCCGGCTGGCTCTCTCTTAGCACTTTTGCAAATGTTTTTCATTTCAGCGCGATCCTGGGATTTTTGGCGATGGGAGAGGCCCTGGTTCTCATTTCAAAAGAGATCGACTTGTCCCTGGGGTCGATTTACGGACTTGTCGGGGTGGCATTTATCACCCTGGCGGAATCATTGGGAATTGTCGGGGCTTTTTTCGCCGCGATGGTCCTTGCGCTTCTGCTGGGCGGCATAAATGCTTTCATTATTCTGAGAGGCAATCTTCCGTCAATGATTGTAACGCTTTCTACCTTGTTTGCCTATCGCGGTATCATCTACGTTTGGACGGGTGGTACGATAAAGTCTTTTTCCGAAGCGACGCGTGCGCATTGGCTGACGCGGCTTTTCGGCGGGGAATTCTTCGGCATTGAAAACGCGGTGGTTTGGGCGGTCTTGCTTCTTATCATCCTGAACACGATACTGCAGCGAACGCGAACCGGCAATCATTTGCTCGCCGTAGGAGGGGATGCTGAATCGGCGCTCTCCCACGGCGTCAATGTGGTGCGGACAAAAACAAAGGCATACTTGCTGGCCGCGGGTCTGGCAGGGTTATCCGGAATTATTACATTGTGTGACAAACCACAGACACACGTTACCCTCGGCACGCTAATGGAACTTGAGGCGATTGCATCGGCAGTAATCGGCGGCTGTATTTTGACCGGAGGCCGCGGCTCGGTCATCGGCGCCTTGATCGGGGCCTTTATTATCACCAGCGTGCGCTATGAGCTCATCGCATTGGGCGCACCGTCGGCCTGGTTTATTACCTTTGTGGGGATTGTCTTGATCGTCGCAGTCCTTTTCAACCAGGTACTGTCGCGGTGGTTGTTGCGATCGTCTGCTTGAAAAATCATAATTTCCATTTGAGATAAGGAGAATGATGATGAACGATAGCCGTCCACTGATTGAAATGAAAAACATCGACCTCATCTTCGGGACCTTCCAGGCCCTGAAAGATGTCAGCGTCAGTTTTGATAACGGTGAACTGGTGGGCCTTGTAGGCGACAATGGTGCCGGGAAGACCACTTTGATCCGCATCCTATGCGGTATGCACGCTCCCACTAACGGGGAGGTCTACTTCGACGGCCAAAAGATTAATCGATTCAATCCGCGACTTGCCATCGACCTGGGTATCGAGACGATTCAACAGGCAGTGGGGTTGTGCAACAACCTGTCGATTGCGCGAAATTTTTATCTCGGCCGGGAACCTGTTAAACGACGCTGGGGTTTGCCTTTTTTAGATTTTGAAAAAATGCGCAAAAAGAGCGAGCACGTCATTCGAGAATTTGGGTTGCGGGAGAATGTGTCCCCGGATGACGAAGTAGAGATCCTTTCGGGCGGCGAGCGCCAGTCGATCAAAATCGGTCATGCCGTTGAATTCAAAAACCGCGTCATAATCATGGACGAACCGACAAACCATCTCTCGGTGCGTGAGCGTGAGCATGTCAATCGTCTGGCTGTACAGCTAAAAGAACAAGGTTTGCTGGTTATCTACATCACCCATGCGATTAACCAGGTACACGGGATTTCCGACCGGATCGTGATCCTCGAGAACGGTGAAAAAATCACCGATATAAAGAGTAGTGATTGTACCGCTGAAGAGCTCATAAACATTATTCGCCACGGCGGCAGAGTGGGCCTTGCTGAAAATCGCGGATAGGGGATGAAAGGATTAGACAAATGACGGCTTCATCATACAAGCAATTTTTCCGTCGTCACCATGAGATCCTCGTGGTGGGCGTCGCCATCGTTCTGGTGGCTCTTTTTGTGACCATCTCACGCGGCCTCTGGGCCTCGCCATACAATTTGGCTTCGGTCCTTCAAGTCACAGCGACACTAGGCATCATGGCACTGGCCGAATCTTTGGTCATCACCTCCGGCGAAATCGATATTTCCGTAGGCTCCACCTTCGGTTTCTCCGCAATTACCTATCTTGGTTTGGTTCCTCATTTGGGGTCGGCTGCGGCATTGATTATCGCCTTGGCGGCCGGTCTTGGGATCGGGGCCTTGAACGGCTTCTTGGTGGTTTGGTTTCGCCTTCCGTCATTGATCATAACCCTTGGCACATTGCTCATTTTTCAGGGACTCTGTATTGCCGTAACTGCGGGCTTCTCCTTCTCGATCCCATGGGCCCAAAGAAAAAACTTCGTATATCAGGTGCTCGGAGGAGGCAATTTTTTAGGCGTCAACACGGCGGTGTTCTGGATGCTGGTGTTCTTTATCCTGTTTCAAATGATCCTTTTTGCCATGCCTTTCGGCAACCGTTTGCTGGCAGTCGGCGGAAGCAGTCAAACGGCTCACTCACGCGGCATATCAGTGAAGCGCGTCAAGTTCGCTGCTTTTGCATTGTGCGGATTGCTCGCCGGATTCGCCGGCGTACTCGAGGCGGGTAAACTCGGCTTTGCCGACGGCAGCATGGGGCGCTTGATGGAACTACAGGCCATTGCCGCCTGCGTGCTCGGTGGCTGTGCCCTGGCCGGAGGTCGCGTATCGATATTGGGGGTGCTGATGGGCACTTTCCTTTTATGCGGCATACAGAGCTTTCTCGTGATCATGGGGGTACAGCCGCAGTGGTTCATGTTGGTGCTGGGCATCATCGTGGTTAGCGCCGCCAGAGCGGATCGGGTTTTTAGAGACTGGGTCCTTCGAGGCGCTTGATATCACTGAGGCCGGATACAACGCTCGAATTGGGCTGATCGATCATTCATTCGAGTAAAAGCTCATTGAGTGAGGGTATTGTGTATCTTAATCCCTCAAAAAAAGGAGTAAAACATGAAAAAAAGCACCAATCTTTTCTTATATCGTATGTGTGCTATTGCCATTGTGGTAGTTTTTACCGCTTTAGCATGTTTCATGCAACCCGCCATTGCCGCTGACAAGCAATACCGCTTCGTGATGATTTCGCATATTGGCTCGTACGATCCCAACATGAAGTGGCTGACGCTTTCACTTGAGGAGTTCGAAAAGAGATATCCCGATGTCGATACAGAATACAATTATGCCTATCAATACAGTTTGCAGAAGGATGTCCAATACAGTGTCCAGGAGCATGTCCGGCTGATCGAACGAATCGTTGCCACCAACCCCGACGGCATTGCCGTTCCCATCGTCAGTTCCGATGCCATGGAAGGGCCGTTACGGAATGCCATCGAGCGCGGTATTCCGGTGGTGGCCTTCAATATTCCGGATACCCGGCCTGAGGGGGAACGTATTCCCTATCTCACGTATGTGGGCGGCGATGAATATCTTACCGGCAAGCGTCTGGGTGAATTTGCCATTCAGCAGGCAAACGATGGCAAGATCCCAAAGCCCAGGAAGGTGATGTGCGCCAATCACGATGCGGTCCACCAGGGTTTGAAGGCGCGCTATCGCGGCATGAAGGACGCCATGGAAACAATTGGTGTCGAGGTCGAGGAGCTTTTCATCGGAGCGGACCCGGCCAAAGCACGTAAAACCATGAAAACCTATCTCTCCGCCAACAAGGGCGTAAACTACATTTTCACCGTGGCGTCGTGGTCCTCACCGTGGGCCTGGGGCGTCGCCAACGATATGGGGCTTGACCCCGATGTGGACAACAAAGGTATGACCATCCTCACGGTGGATGCGAGCCCCGTAGCCCTGGGCGGTGTCAAGCGCGGTCATATCCTCGCCTGCAACAGCCAAGGCTTCTGGCTTCAGGGATATATCCCGATGGAGTGGCTCTACTGGTACCATGAACTGGGCTATAAACCGCAGTCGGACATTATTACCGGTCCGGTCATCGTATCTAAAGACAACATCGATCACTGGGAAAAATTCGTCCGAAAAATTTTTGGGAAAGCTTATGACGATATGGATACCTGGTAGACATCTTTATTAGGTGCAATTCTTTATCAAAATTAATATTAAGGTCTATTTATGCTTAATAAATATCGATTACGGGCATATTTCATCTTTATTACAGTGAATGGAGGTTATTATTATGTTGGCAGCCGTTTTTGAGGGTAATGGTCGGCTAGTTTTAAAAGACCGGCCCAGACCTGAATTGAGAAATGACACCGATGCGCTCATAAAGGTCACCGGCGTCGGTATTTGCGGCACGGATTTACATATTTTGCAGGTCCCGCCGGCACATCCGGCCAAATTGGGCATTACGCTGGGTCATGAGTTCACCGGTGAAATCGTCGAGGTCGGAAGTCAGATAACCGACTTTGCCCCCGGCGAAGCCGTTTTAATCGATCCGCATCCCGGCTGCGGGGTCTGTCAAGAGTGCAAAAGAGGAAACACCGATATCTGCATTCCGCTCATGACAACATCAGGGGAGCCCGGTCATCCCAACACCATCGGCATTTTCTCCAATGGCGCCATGACCAGCTATGTCACCGTTCCCCGCCAGGCGCTGCACAAAGTCAGTGCCGATGTCCCCTCTCACATTCGGGCCCTGGCCGAGCCCCTGGCCTGCGTGGTCAACGCGGTCGACAAACTAAAGGTTCAGCCGGGAGACACGGTGCTGGTTTTGGGCGCCGGTCCCATTGGATTGTTATTCACCGCTTTGTTGAAAGCCAACGGGGCATCCAAACTTATCGTCTCCGAGGTTTCCGAGTACCGCAGACAAGCCGCCAAAGACTGCGGCGCATCGCTAACAATCGATCCCACTGCCGAAGATTTGGCATCGGTGGTGGCACGTGAGACGGACGGCGGCCCGGATGTCGTGGTGGAAGCCGTCGGCCCTTTGTTGCCCCAGGCTATCGAACTGGTGGGGACCCGCGGCACGGTGATGCAATTCGGCCATGATGAAACGGTAAAGCCCGCGATTCCGGTGGGCGTTTTGCT
>JARFPZ010000021.1 GCA_029288035.1 Desulfosarcina sp. | reverse complement strand
AAGCTGTAGATACCGTTGACACCGCCGGTGATATTCACCGGTGTGTCAAGATTTTGCAGCAACAATTTAAAAATTTGGCCGAATGCCAGGGTGACAATGGCCAGGTAGTCTCCCTTGAGCCGAATACTGGTTGATCCCAGGGCAATGCCGATGACCATGGTGAAAACCGCTGCCAGGGGTAAGACGAGTACAAAGGGCAGGTGAATGTCAAACTGGTTGGAAGATAACAGTGCAAAGGTATACCCCCCGATGCCAAAAAACGCCACATAGGCCAGATCCAGCAGTCCAGCAAAGCCCGCTACTACATTCAGCACAAGGGCCAGCATGATCCACAGCCCGGTCATGGTAAAAATACGCAACCAATAATTATTCGGCATCAGGTGGGGTACCGTGACCAAAATAATCGCGATGACGCCATAAAATGCCAGTCGATGAGCTGTGCTCCAGGAAACTTCGCTGGAATCACTGGCTGCCGAGGTATGATATTGGGTACTCATCAAAATTATTTTTTACACATTCTACATCTTCTATTTATATCAATTTAAAATATTGGACACAGATTTTCACCGATTTCCAACGTTAAAGGAAAAATTATACGATCGATTTCATCCTTTATGTTTACCATCCTCTCAACGGCGGACTTAAAATAATTATTCTCTGCGCACTTTGCGGCTCTGCGGTGAATAGTAAATCCGCAATCCGCAATCCAAAATCCCCAATCGTCAGACTTTCTCCGGAATCTTCTCGCCCATCAGACCCCAGGGCCGAATAATGAGTACGGCGATTAATATCACGAAGGCAACAACATCCTTGTAGGCTGAGGGCAGAAATGTGACGGCCAACGATTCGGTCAGGCCCAACAGAATACCGCCCACCATGGCGCCTTGTATACTACCGATGCCTCCTAAGACCGCGGCCGTAAACCCTTTCAATCCCGCTTGGAATCCGACATAGTAATCTACTTGGGTGAACAACAGTCCCACCAGTACGCCGGCAGCGCCTCCCAGGGCGGAACCGATCAAGAAAACGACAACCACGATCCTGTCCACGTCAATTCCCATAAAGGCAGCTGCTTCGATATCCTGGGCCGTGGCTCGCATGGCCTTGCCGACCTTGGTTTTTTTGATCATTATGGTCAGTAGCCCCATTAACAGAAACGTCACGGCGATAACCAGCACCCGCATAAACGAAAAAACGGTGGTGCCGATGTGAAATACGCGGATGCTTTCAGGAATCAGAGACGTAATATGAAATACACGGACTTTGGCGCCCTGGTAGGTTAATACGAGGTTTTGTAAAAAAATGGAAACGCCCAGGGCACTGAGCAGTAAATTCATGCGGGGGGCATTGCGCAACGGACGATACGCAAAGCGTTCGGTCATAAGACCCACCAGACCCGAGACGCCCATGGCGAGTACAATCATCAGTGATATAACCAGGGCCGCACTCATGATTACCTGATTGTTGCGGGATAAAAGATGGAGCACCCACCACCCGGTAAACCCGCCGATCATATATATCTCGCCATGGGCAAAGTTGAGCATGCCCAGGATGCCATAGACCATAGTATAGCCGATGGCAATCAGTGCATAGACACCCCCCAGGGTCAGGCCGTTGACGAGTTGTTGGGGTAGTTGCTGAAGATATATGTCCAATGTTACTTTCCGGTCATCACCGCGACCTGTTTGAAATCATTGCCGACAACCTGGAAGAAATAGGTGGCACCGCCTTTTAGATCTCCTTTGGCGTCGAAAGTAACCGGAAATCCCAGAATTCCTTTATAATTTTCTGTTTTTTGTACATACTGCAGCACTTCCTGGCGGGTGATATCTCCGTCTGCAGCGGCCTTATCGATCGCCGATAGCAGGATATTCATGGCTTCGTAGGCCGGAGGACCAAATCCACTGAGGACTTCATAGGTATTCTCATATTTTTTTACGTATTCGGCTGCTTCGGGTATCGAATATATGTCGGGCGCGAAATGATAGACATAAGCGCCCTCGGCGGCGCCCTCGGCGGCTTTGATGAAATCATTTTTATCCCGTGCGCCTTCAGTGCCGAAAAAGATGGCCTCAATTCCCAATTCTTTGGCCTGACGCACCCCAATGGCACAATCCGGTGCAGTGGTGGCCACAAAGAAGATTACATCCGGGTTAAAGGCCTTCACTTTGGTGAGAACTGCCGAATAGTCTTTGGCACCACCGACGATGATTTCCTGCATGATATCCGTTATTTCCAATTTTTTAAGACCGGCAATCGTCTCTTTGGCAATATTCTCATTATATGCTGTTTTTTCATTGAGCACGGCAACCCGTTTGGCTTTCAACTGGCGCTTGATGAAAAGTGCGCAATTCCAGCCATGCGCATCGTTGCGGGCATTGACCCGGAAGAAGTGCTTGTAACCCTGTTCGGTCAATTCCGCCTTGGAGGCGGCCGTTGTGATACTGGCCATATTGGCGGCACCGTAAATCTTGAGAGTGGCCTGGGCGATGTGACTCATGGGCGGGCCGACCACGCCGTACATTAATTCGTCGGCCACAAACTTATGGGCAACGTTGACACCCTGGGCGGGGTCCATGGCGTCATCTCCCATGATGTGTTTGATTTCAACGCCCTGAATGCCCCCTTTGGCATTCCACTCATCCACCGCAATTTGGGAGGAGTTATAGATTTCCATGCAGGGTGCAGCCGCATCCCCGGTGAACGCACCGGCATTACCGACATGAATACCTTTTTTGACATCCGCGCTGTGTCCGAGTCCGACGATTCCAAAGATCAATCCCAGCGATAAAACGATCATTAAACCCTTTTTCATTTTTTACCCTCCTTTTTTGTGATGTTGGCTCAAAAAACAGTGGATTGTTTCTATATTAATTTTTGAGCGATGTTCATTTAAACGAGTGCGATTTAATTAGTATATAAGAGTTTAATTGTCAAGCTGAAGTTTAACAATACCGAATTGTATAAATAATTGAAAATACATATTATTACAAATAATTAGGGGTGATATCGATAAACAATAAACTTGACATTCCATTGGCGATTGCCCTACACTGCCTGAGTTTTCGGTATTAAATCACAAAATTAGGGTGCAAAAGACCATGTATAAACTAAAAGTCACCGCCGAAAGAATCGACGGATACTGCAACCAGCCCATCCTGGTGGGGGATAGCTTCATTCTGGACGGCGGAAAAATTATGATCCCGGAAGGTAAGCACATTTGTATGTGGGCCCTGCAAAGCATGATGCCCATTTTCCCCCTGCTGCAGCGAGGCCAACCTGAAAAAGGGGATTGGACCGCCAAGGGTGGCCAGCTGTTTGTTTGCCCGGACCCCAAAGGACGCGTGCACTATCGCATCGAAAGGATAACTTCAGCATGATAACCCTCGATCTTGCCAGGTGTTCCGGCTGCAGCCGCTGTGAAGTGAACTGCTCGTTTTTTCATTCCGGCAAAATCGGACGCAGCGGGGCTCGAATCAAAGTCGTTAAAATTGAGGACATCGGAATTGATTATCCAGTCGTCTGTCAGCAGTGTCGGGAACGCTATTGTACCAAATGTCCGGAAAAAGCGATTCAGGTCGATTCTCTCGGACAGGTTATCGTCTCGCCAACCTTGTGCACCGCTTGCGGTACCTGTGAAATCCTGTGCCCCATCGGTGCCATTGAACTTTTCGAGGAAATTCCTCTTGTCTGCGATCTTTGCGGCGGTGACCCGCGCTGCGTCCAGGCCTGTACCCTGGACGCTCTTCACTACGAACCCGAAGCTACCGGTGCCATCAGTTTAAAGGAATTCAAAACATCGAGCCGTGGACTTCATCCGGAGGCAAAGCGACTGCGCTATGTCATAGCGCTATCACAGGAACTCAGGGACCGTTGGGTTGCAGAAAGGAGAGGATAAATGCTGAACGCCTACGGCGGCCATATCCTACGGGTAGATTTGACATCCGGGTCGATCCGTCGTGAGAAAACGGATCCCGCCTACATGCTTAATGTCATCGGTGGCCGGGGACTCAATTCCACCCGCCTGTACGAAGAATTGCAGCGGGACTGCGATCCCCTTGCGGCGGAGAATATGCTGCTGATTGGGGTCGGTCCGCTTACCGGAACGCTTTTGTCGGCTTCGGCCTTTATGACCATTTCCGGAAAATCGCCGCTGACGGGCATTCTGGGAGATTCGGCGGCTGGCGGTTTCTTCGGGGCCGAGCTTAAACTGGCGGGTTACGACCAGGTTGTGATGACGGGTCGCTGCGAGAAACCCAGCTATCTTTACATCGCCGATGATCATGCTGAAATCAGGGATGCATCCCATTTGTGGGGAAAGGATATTTGGCAAACCACCGCAGCGATTCGCAAGGACATCAATGACAATGCCGCTCAGGTGGCCGCCATTGGACCGGCCGGGGAGAACCTGGTAAAATACGCCACCGTGGCGTGCAACAATTCCCGGATGTGCGGCCGTACCGGCATGGGGTGTCTCTTCGGCGCCAAACAATTGAAAGCCGTGGCTGTTCGCGGCAAGGGACGTTTGACAGTGGCAGATCCGCTCGGTTATCTGGATCTTTGCCGGGAATTGGATCAGAAAATCATGGCCCATCCCGAATATGAAAAGCGTAATGCCCTGGGATCCACTTTGCTGATGAAAGCCTTAAACGGAATCGGAATTCTGCCGACCGATCATTTTCAACGCGGCCTGTGCGAATATGTGGATCGTGTCAGCGGTGAAACCTTGGCCGAAAAATTCAAAGTCAAAAATAAATCCTGCTTTAATTGCAATCTGCATTGCTCCCGCTATTATCTTGCCGGCGGGACGGAAGCCGAAGGTCCTGAATTTGAGACGCTGTGCAGTTATACGTCCCGGATCGGTAACCATGATCTTGAATTTGGTCTTAAAATGAATGCCTTTCTCAATCGCATGGGGATCGATTCGCTGAGCTCGGGAGAGACCATTGGATGGGCGATGGAATGCGTCCAAAGAGGACTGCTCGACAAAGACGATTTTGATGGGCTCGATTTTACCTGGGGCAACTGTCAAACGGTTGAAAAACTGTTGGGTATGATCATCCGCCGGGAAGGCATCGGGGATCTCTTTGCCGAAGGCACTCGCAGCCTGGCCCGACATTTCGGCAAAGGTAGCGGGGAATATGCCTTTCATGTTAAGGGGCTGGATATGATCTGTGGCGATCCCCGCGGCATTAAAGCCTTTGGTCTGACCTATGCCATTGCCTCCAGAGGCGGCGACCATCTGAGAGCTGAACCGTTTTTTGAATTGACCGAACGGTATGATGAAGCGGAAAAACGTTGGGGTGTGCGCGATATTGCCGATCGGTTGTCCGACAACGGCAAGGCCATCCTGGTGGAGCATACCGAGCGCCAGGCCCTGCTGACAGATTGTCTGACCATGTGCAAGAACATCGGTTTGAGTATGGACATTCTCGATTTTGATTTTGCTTCACGTTTGCTGATCGCCGGTACGGGCCTAAAATTTACCCCCGAGAAAGTGGATGATGCCTTGAAAGGCGTCATTGATAGAGACCGCAAGATGAATATTGATTTTGGAGTCACCGCCGAACAAGATACCCTGCCGAAACGGTTTACCCATGAACCTTTGAAAGAAGGAGGGTCAAAGGGCCAGGTCGTACCGATTGGACGGATGGTCAAGGCGTATTATAAGGCCAAGGGGTGGAATGGCCAGGGGATTCCGCAGGATTGATGCGCTAGTCACAGTGTAATAGGCCGGTTGATAGCTCTTATGAAACTACATTAAATCTTACAGCTTTGCCACGAAGGCACGAAGACATGAAGAGAGGATTTCAATATACTCTTGGTGCCTTGGTGACTTTGTGGCTAAAAGAGTAACATCAAAGTTTCTGTTTTGATCAGACTGGCCGTTTTTTTGGCCAGCGGCCGCGCTTATATGAAACTTCGTATGAGATGACGCCAAACCGGAGCAGTGACACCTGCAGGCGGGCGAAAAGCCTTGAACATTATTCGACGGTTTCATTAGAAAGGCTTTAATGCCGATTGCCTTGGCCTTTTGTTCATTTATCTGTTCGCCCAAACCCGTGCCTGGTAATGATGGGAATTTCCGGACGGATGCTGATGAGTTCTCGGGCAAGTCTTTCACCCGTCATCTTCGGCATGGTCATGTCCGTTACGACAACATCGAAGTGATTCGGGTTTTCTATGCAAGAACGTGTGGTGGTGCTGGTTTTATCGCCTGGACGACTACTGCGAGAAAAAATTCCGATTCAGTCGTAAAATTCCAGTTCGGGGTACAATATCTTAGCGCAGTCAGGACACACACTGTGACTGAATTCTGCTTCTGAATGTTTCTGGATATAGTCTTCCAGTTGATTCCAATACCCTTTATCATCCCTTATTTTTTTACAGGATGCGCAGATGGGTAAAAGACCGCCCAATGCTTTTACTTCTCCAAGGGCCTTCTTGAGTTCGATAATCAGCCTCTCCTTCTCCTCTTCGGCTTTTTTGCGCTCTTCTATTTGCACCTTCAGTTGCTCGTTGGCTTTTGCCAGATCGGCAGTGCGTTCCTTCACTCGCAGATCCAGTTCGTCATAAGATTTTTGCAACGCCTCCTCCGCCCGCTTGCGGTCTGTAATATCTAGCAGCGATGCAACACTCATCCTGGTATCCGGTATTGTCTCAATCGCAACGAATATGTTTTTTATGCTGCCTTGACGGTCAATAAAACTGAATTCGTAATTTTTGGGTGCCGATCCGGATTTATCTCTGCGGGCCCGATGGAATTCTCTCATTTGAGCCAAATCTTCTTCTGTGACAAATTCAGTCCAGGTTTTTTTACCTTCAATCTCTTTTTTGGAATATCCGGAGAGGCTTTCAAATGTTGAATTAGCCAGTGAAATTGTCTCGTCATCTTCTATAATTACGGTGGCCGAACCGGTGGTCTCAAAAACGGTTCGGTAGCGTTTCTCACTCTCCCGCAAGGCGCGCTCAGCGTGTACACGGTCGGTAATGTCGCGGCCAAGACCGCTGACATATGGTTTGCGCCCCTCCGGTTTAACCAGAATATTGCGGTATTCGACATAATGTTCGTTACCGTCTTTGGCCTGAAATATAACCACGCCTTCCGAGTGCCCCTGCTTCTTGATCTCCTTGAGATACTCGTCTTGGAATAAGGACCGAAAATCAGGGACAATGAAATCACTGATGGGGCGTCCAATTAGCTCTTCAAATGTGTAGCCTGAAAGCTTGCATACGGCCGGATTAACATTAAACAAGCGGCCTTTTAGATCGTGAATCATAATAAGGTCGTTGATGCTGTCAAAGAGGTCGCGGTAGCGCTTTTCCAACTCCAAAAATGCCTCTTCCGCCTGCTGACGCTCGGCAAACTTCTGTTCCAAGACCTCGCATTGTTGTTCCAATTCCCTGTAGCAGGGTTTTTCGCACATTGTGTCACCTGTATCAAAATGCCTAAAATAATTCACAAGGGCCTAATAATTGCCATATTAACCCGAATGTTGTAAAAGTCAAGAAGGTTCAGATCCAATGTATCCCTGGGTGAACATAGACTTATATCCCAAGTGACTCGACTAACTCACTTGTTATATCCCCCGATGGAGGCATCTGGTTATCGCTTTGGTATGCTCGGATCGCTTCTGTCGTCTTAGGCCCCATACAACCGTCAACAGGGCCAGGGTCATATCCTAAATCAAACAAGCGCTTTTGCACTTTTGTCACGATCATTTTTTCATCTTTTTGTTTCGTTTCAGTGGATTCAGCGGCGTCAGATGGTGATATATCTTCCCCACTAGCATCGACAAGTATTTGACCCACAGCGCTGCAGATCTTTCCACTTACACCGAAAACAGTTTTGGAAAATCCTGGCTCTGTTTCATCGCTAGCTTTTTTTAAACCCTCCCCTGCACCTTCGTAAGTCCGACCCGCAGCATTTACCCAAGTGCATCCTGAAAGATATACGCCTATCATGATGATTCCGACGATATTGCAAAATCTGTCAGTTGTTGATTTCATCCCTTACCTCCTAATTTTGCTTTTTCTTGTATTCGTCGCGCACTGCGTTGAGTTCTTCATCCGTTCTGCAGATTTCCTCGCCTTGTATGGACTCGAAGCTTCTTGGGATGGCGAACCCGTATTTTTCATTGGGTGAAGTTTGCCCCCACAGGCAGTCTTCCACGACCGAGTGGTCTTCTGGGCGCATGGTTTTCCAGCCTTCCGGTGTTTCCCAGGACAAGGGCTCCTTTTCAATGGCTTCAATGATCTTGTCCGCTTCGATGGTTCCTGCCCGCTCAATGGCCGCTTTGATAAAGTATACGCCGGCGTAGGTTTCACCGGCCATATAGTCGGGGTACTCGTTGAAGCGGGTGTAATAGTCTTTGACAAAGCGTTGATTCATAGAAGAATCCGGCGAAGTAAAAAAGTAGCGGGAAGAGACGTACACGCCTGTCGGCATGTCCGCTCCCATGGGAACCAGGACTTCCAACGCACCGGCTACGGGAAAGGCAAATTTGACTTTATCGAACAGTCCGGTGGGCAAGGCTTGTTTAATAAAATTGATGGCATCACCACCCCACAAGGGGCACCAAACCGCGTCCGGCTTGGCCTCCAAAACTTTTTTGATTTCCTCGCTGTAGTCTTGCGCCAGAAACTTCGGAAAGAGCTCACCGACAAACTCAACATCCGACCTGAGTTCCTGAAGTTTTGATTTGAACATTTTCCATGAAGAATGTCCGTATGAGTAATCCGGCCCCACGCACATGTACTTTTTATAGGGTTTAGACGCCATCAAATAGGCGCCGGAGCGCGAGTGCATCATGGCATTGCTCAAGGTGCTGAAAACGTAAGGATGAAATTTGGCGCCTGTCAATGCATCGGTGGCGGCCTGGGTCAGCACTAAAATTTTTTTGTTCGCGCGGGCAAATTCAGTCAACCCCATGGCAATCCCGCTGGAGGTGGGTCCCATGAGAAAATCCACTTTGTCCTGGTTGACGAACCGCTCGGCCAGGGCCAGGGCAACATCTTTTTTAAGCTTTGTGTCTTCAACGACTGCTTCCAAGTTGCGGCCCAGGACACCACCATCAGCATTAATTTCGTCAACCGCCAGCTGAATCGCCTGACCGCCGTGCTTACCGTAGCCCCCCATTTTCCCCGAAGAAATGAACATGGCACCGATCTTGATGGGTTCGCCGAAGGAAATGGCCGGGCTCGAAAGAAACATTAACACAATGACCAACACACAGACATACTTAACCTTTTTTAATGCTTTCATTTTTTGACCTCCTTTTGAAAGTTATCACCTCAACCCGCACAAACCCCTTAGTTGCAACATTGGGGTAAACCGGGACTCCGACGATCAGTATATTATCAGATCAAAGTTTGCTTCGACCTCCCCTTATTTCTGTTTTTTTCCCACTTGGCATCTTTCCAAATAATCCGAATAGTCGGATTTGGTCTGGATACGCTCCTTTAGGCCCCTGATCAGGGCCGTGCACACTTGATTGGCATCGGCGACCACGGCTACATCCGCCATTTTCATCATGGTGGCATTGGGGTTTTTATTCACCGCAATAATAAAGTCTGCATCGGTGGTGGCGGCAGTGTGCTGGATGGCACCGCTGATGCCGAAGGAAAAAAGAAGCCGAGGTTTGATGTGCTTACCGGCCTGACCGATTAGAGCGCCATCATCGGCCCACCCGGCATATACGATGGGGCGGGTGGCGCCGACTTCCCCCGAGACCAGCTGGGCGAGCTCGAAGAGTTTCTTAAATTTTAATTTGCTGCCCATACCCCGTCCGCCGCAGACAACGATCTTAGCCTCTTCGAGTCGCTGATCACGGTCGGTTCGGCGCTCATAGGCAACCAGACGCAGGCGATCCGGGGGTATTTTTTTGGGCAAGGGGATGGGCACGATGTCTCCGCAGCGGGTATTATCATGGGGAAGTTCCTGAAAAGTTCCGGGTCGCACGGTGGCCATTTGAGGCCGGTGGTCAGGGGTGATGATTTCGGCGATGAGATTGCCGCCGAATGACGGTGCGATTTGCAGTAAATGTCCCTCTGAAGTCATCTCAAGACCGATACAATCGGCCGTGAGGCCGGTGCCGAGGCGTTTGGCCACCCTTGGAGCAAATTCTCTGCCGAAGGAGGTGGCACCGATTAAAATTATTTCCGGCCCTTGATCCCCGGCGAGTTTTTCCATCAAGAAGGTGAACTTCTCAACGCTGTATCGATTCAGTGAAGGATGCTTGACGACCAGTACTTTTTGAGCGCCGTGGGCAATGTATTCGGCCACATATTCGTCGGTCTCATGACCGAACACCACCGCACATACTTCGGCATTCATGCCGGTCGCCAGGTCATTGGCCTTGGCCAGCAGTTGAAGGGTGACCCGGTTTTGAAAATAGTTGCGGTAATCGGCGAAAACCCATATGGATTTTTTAGGTTGACTCATAGGTTCAAGGGTTCAGGGTTCAAAGGTTTAGGGTTCAAAGGTTAAAGGTTATATTCGTGAGTCCTCAACTTAGAACCCTGAACCTCTGAACCCAGAACGGTTATAACCTCTACATCTTTTTCAAATCTTTGCCCATGGCGCCGCTGATCTTTTCTCCATACTTGTTGAAAATCTCATCGACCACCTTTTTAGCCGTACCTTTCAGGACGACATTCTGTTTCTCTGCTGTCGGAGAATAGACATTGATAATCTTTGTCGGTGAGCCTTTTTGTCCGACAGCTTTGGCGTCGATGCCAAGATCTTTGGTGCTGAGGATTCTGATTTGCGACCGTTCATATGCATTGATCAGCCCCTCCAGCGATGGATAGCGGGGTGCATAGACCCGGTCCATGATAGTCACCAAACCGGGCAGCTTCATTTCCATAATTTCGAGAAAGTTATCGGATATGCGCTGCATACGAACTTTGCGGCCTTTGATTTCCAATTGTTCTACATAAGCGGCGGCCGGAATGTCAAGTTCTTCGGCAAGCTGCGGGCCGACCTGGGCGGTTTCACTGTCACTTGTGAAACAGCCGCAGAAAACCAGATCAAAATCCGGGCATTGCGCATCGATAGCTCTGGCGAGGGTATAAGAGGTGGCATAGGTGTCACCACCGGCCATGGTCGGATCGGATAGAAGAATGCCGTGATCCACTCCCATAGCCAGCGCTTCATAAAGCACCTCTTCCGCCATGGGCGGGCCCATCGTGACGGCCGTAATTTTTCCGCCGTGTTTGCTTTTTATTTGCAAGGCGGCTTCGAGGGCATGGGCGCAGGCCGGGTTCATCATGCCCTCCGCCAGTTCACGTTTCAATGTTCCCGTTTTTGGATTCCACGGAAGCTCGGACACCATGGGGACTTGTTTGATGCAGACGACAAGGTTCAACATCACTGCAATGCTCCATTTCGTCTTAAATTAGGTGCTTTGAATCTGTGTAACCGTTAACGATGAACCCTGAACCTTGAACGCCTACCTTCATCTTTTCTCATTCAACATTCGATGTTCATTCTTTTGGTTTCTACGTCAATTGCGACAGCACCGACCGGGCAATCACCATGCGCTGCACTTCGCTGGTGCCTTCATATATCTCGGTCACTTTGGCGTCCCTGAAATAGCGTTCGACATCATACTCTTTGCTGTAGCCGTAACCGCCATGAATTTGCAAGGCCAGATTGGTGACCTGCGTAGCGGTCGTACTGCAATGCAGCTTGGCCATGGCGGCTTCCGCCCCGAAGGGTTGACCGGCATCTTTAGATGCGCAGGCCCGATACAGCAGGAGTCGCGCGGCATCAATTTGGGTGGCCATGTCGGCCAGATAATTCTGAATGGTTTGAAATGAAGAAATAGGCTTTCTGAACTGCTGGCGTTCTTTAGAATATTTTACGGCCGCTTCGAAGGCAGCCTGCGCAACGCCAAGGGCTTGGGCGCCAACGCCGATGCGGCCAGTATCCAGCGTAATGAGTCCGATCTTCAGGCCGTCCCCAGGCCGGCCGAGAAGGTGACTTTGCGGCACGCGGACATCTTCGAAGAATAGGGAAGACACCGGGTTTGCGCGCATGCCGCACATATCTTCGAGTTCACCGACAAAGAAGCCCGGCATGTTTTTTTCGACAATAAATACACCGGCTGCGCTGCGTCGGTCGCCCAGATCCATGGCTGCAAAGGTGAGTGCCAGATCACAAACGCCGCCGTTGGTCACAAATACCTTGGTTCCGTTGATGATATAATCGCCGTTGTCGATAACAGCGGTTGTTTCAACCGCACTGGCATCGGAACCGGCATTGGCTTCCGTCAGACAAAAGGCACCGATATGTTCTCCACTGGCCAGCAGCGGCAGAAAACGCTTTTTTTGTTCTACGTTGCCAAAGCGCACAATCGGATAGGCACCCACGCTGTTGTGCACGGTGATGCAGAGGCCGATGGCGGCGCATACGCGGGAGAGCTCTTCGACGGTAATGGCATAACTGATGGTGTCCAGTTCCGCGCCACCGTATTTTCGCGGAACCTGGAGCCCGAAATAGTTCAACAGACGCATTTTTTCGATCACTTCCCAGGGGAAACGGGATTCGCGATCGATCTCGTGGCTGATAGGTCCCAGTTCAGTCTCGGCAAACTTGCGAACAGCCTTTCGCACGGCTTTGTGTTTCATACATGGGTTGAAATCCAAACTGGTTCTTTCTCCTTTTCAGTTGGTTCGCAATATCCCCCATAGCCAAGGCCGTTGTAAATGTCAATGTTGAATTAATTTTAAGATCAGGCGGTGCTTGTAATTTGTTCTTTACGCTTTATCCCGATTTGGAATCAGGAACCGCCAGCAGCTCGATCAGCTGCCGGCGGGAAAACGTCTTCAGCAGTCCCGGATCATCTTCCTTGACCACACCATTCATCAGGTTTTTCTTGCGTTCAATGATAGCAGAAATTTTTTCTTCCAGGGTGCCTTCCGTGACGAGCTTGAACACCTGAACCGCGCGTTTTTGGCCGATGCGGTGGACGCGATCGGTGGCCTGGTCTTCCCTGGCCGCATTCCACCAGCGATCGTAGTGGATGACAACCGAAGCGGCCACCAGATCGATGCCGATGCCCCCAGCTTTCAGACTGCCGACGAATACCCGGCAGGCAGGATCGTTGTTAAACCGGTCGATGATTTTACCGCGGTTGCGGCTGGCGCCGGTCAAGGTCGCGAAGTCCACCTCATTTAGGGTCAGATGTTTTTCCATGATGCTGATCATGTTCAGATACTGGCTATAAACCACTACCTTCTGCCCGCTGTCGAGGGATTCGGCCAGAAGTTCTTTAAAAAGCTCCCATTTCCCCGATTGGAATTGATCATAGTTTTCACAGTCGGATTCCACTGTGGCCGGGTGGTTGCAAATTTGCTTGAGCAAGGTAAGCAGGGCAAATATGTGAATGTAAGGCACGGAGACATTGCGCTTTTTTAATAGCTGAACCAATTCATGACCCCGGTTGGCGACGGCATCCCGGTAAAGTTTTACCTGATCCTCGCTCAGGCGGCAGGTACGGATATCTTCGATTTTGGGCGGCAGTTCGCTGAGTACCGTTGCTTTAAGACGTCGCAGGGTAAACGGGGAGATTAAACGGCTCAATTCCCGGCGGCGAGGGCTTTTGAGGTTCTGTTCGATGGGGTTGACATAGCGGGTTTTGAAGGCTTCGTCCCGGCCCAGATAGCCGGCAATCACCAGATCCATTAAGGTCTTGAGTTCCGCCAGGGTGTTTTCAATGGGCGTGCCGGTCAGGCCCAATTTCATGAGGGTCCGGATCCGGATGGCAGCGAGATAGGATTGGGTGAGTCGGTTTTTTATGTGTTGAATCTCATCAAAAACAACCAGGCCGAAGGTCCGCTTTTGCAATACACGGATATCACGGCGTAAAATTCCATAGGAGGTCAACAGCACATCACCGTCGCCAAGGGCACGGTCGATGTCTCGCAGCCCGCCGTGGTACACGACCGCTTTCAGGCCGGGCGCATGATCTCTGATTTTTTCGCTCCAATGGCTCAACACCGTCGTGGGACAGACCACCAAAAACGGCTTTTTTATCTTGCGGTGTTTGCGCAGATACAGCATAAAGGCCATGACTTCGTGGGTTTTGCCAAGCCCCATGTCATCACAGAGCAGGCCTCCGAAACCGTTTTCATATAAAAAGGATATCCATTCGGCGCCCAGCTGCTGATAGGTTCGCAACTTCGAGACCAATCCCTTGATTTTCGGAAAAGGGGTGCTAGGCTTAAAATTCAGCAACCGGTCTAGACGGTTCACCAGGGATTTGCGGCCATCGATGATGAGCTCCTGGGCTGCCGCGGCCTGAAGGCGCAGCAATTCCAGACGCGATATCTTGATGCGGTCTTTTTTGGCATCGTGTCCGACGGCTTTGCCGGTTTCAAGCAAAATATCCAGGCTTTCGAATTCCGGCGATTGCGCATCCATCCAGCCGTCCGGGGTCTCGATATATCGACGGCCTTCGGCCTTGGCCTGCAGGATTTTAGACAGCGACAGGCTTGAATTGCCGAATCCGTAGGCCACCGACAACCAGCACCAGTCCCGCTCCAGGGTCCGCGGTGTGATGTTGATACGTTCCGGACGTCTGAATATCATGAGCGCCTTGACCGAGTCGTCCGGTAAAAAAGCGCCCTTGGAGAAGTCTGCACCGAAGGCGTCCAGAAAAGCCGGGATTTCTTCTTTTTTGATGACGATTTTACCGGACTCCCTGACGCCAAACCCATCGGGAATGCGGCGGGGCTTGCGGTGTTCGGCGATAAGGTCGGGTTCGCTAAGATAAATGAGGTCGCCGTAGCGAAATTTCTGCACCTGGGCTTCTTCCCATAAACGGATTTCACCATTTTGTAGAGTAAGCTGAATGCATGGTGTAATCTCAACGGCCAGCTTGAGGTTGCGGTGTCGTGATAGTTTGAAAACGGTGACCAGCGGAATCGGATGAATCTCCAACCCCTGATATTGGGGCACGAAATTTTTCAGACCCGTCAGCAGAGCTTTGACCTTTGGGCGCGGCACGGCCAATTTAAAAACAGGATTGTCCTTGGAATTTTGAGCTGTCAGAAAAAATGTGCCCTGATCGACATCAATTTTGGTATTTACCGTAAAATTACGCAGTCCGAGCTCCTGATAAGCATGGTACGCCAGCCGGTACCAGAACTTTTCCTCCAGGGCCTGTCTGCGGGTTTTGAACCCTCTGGCGGACATCTCACGTTCATTTTTCGTCAGGGTCCAGAGCATCAGTTCTGACAAAATCCTGGTCCGGGAGGGTGTGTTGTTATTTTTTGGGGTATCGATACAGCGATCTTCAAATCGCGAACGATCCGAACCGGCCGAAATATAGGAGACCAACTCGTCCTCCTGGGCGCCATAAACCATTAATACGTTTTGACCCTTTGCGGAAACCGACTGTGATGTCACCGTTTGGGGAGTATCGCCGGAACCGTCCGCGATCGCCGTCGCTATTTGGTGCCAGATACTTTCCCTGAAGTCCTGCTCCAGGGTGTTATCTCCCAGCATTGACTGTTTGAAGCGATATACCGCTGCCAGCTTTTTGATGTGGGCACAAGTTGTCTTGCGGGATTTGCCACAATTACAATTAAAAACTTCCAAAGCCGGGCCTTTATCGTCGATCATGACGGCGACGCCGGGGTCCTTGTCGCCAGGAGCTGGCATCAGTGCCAGGGCCTGACGGTGAAATTCGAAACGATTCAGGTCTGCTCCCGATACTCTCGGATCAAAGGATCCTTTTCTTGACGGTGCGGATTTAATTCTGATGCCTTTTTTGCGCGAAGTTCTTGGCATGGTGACGGATGCTGGATACTCGATATGGGATAAAAAATCGACTGCTTATATGAAACTACACCAATTTAAAAGCGAACCGCAGAATATCGAATGTTGAATATCGAATGTCGAAGGGTGGGTTCGCTTCGCTCAGTCATTTTTTATAAAATAGACAGAATACCTTACTTCGACATTCGATATTTTTTATTCATTATTCGATATTCTCTTTTTCAGAGTTTCTTTTTTGATTAGACTGGCCGTTTATTTGGCCAGCGGCGGCGCTCTTATCTTCTCAAAGAATTTCTTTAAGCGCCGACACGACGAAATCGATTTCCTCCCTCGAGATGACTAGTGGGGGCAGCAGCCGAATGACCGTTGCACCGGCTAAGAGTGCGATTACTCCTTTATCCATAAGCATATGCACATAGGGCCCGGCCTTTTCTTTAAGCTCGATCCCAATCATCAAACCGAGGCCGCGGACGTCACGGATTTTTTTACTATCGATGCGGCTGAGTTTTTCCTTGAAGTAATTCCCCTGGGCGTCTGCATTTTCAATCAGCCGCTCTTTCTCAATGACTTCCAGAGAAGCCAGAGCTGCGGCGCAGGCAGTGGGATTGCCGCCAAAAGTGGATGTATGGCTTTTGACGGGTACATTGATGCGGTCGCTGCAAAGTACCGCCCCCATTGGTATCCCTCCGGCTAACGATTTCGCCAGGCAGAGGATATCGGGGGTTACAAACTGCTCACAGGCAAACATGGTACCCGTCCTGCCGAAACCGGTCTGGACCTCGTCGATGATCAGGATCACACCCTTTGAATTGCAAATTTCCCGGACCCGCTGGAAATAGTCGATATTACCGACTCTGACGCCGCCTTCGCCTTGAACAATTTCAAGCAGGACGGCGGCCGTTTCCTCGCTGAGGGCCGTTTCAAGCTTTGCGAAATTGTTAAAGGGCACATGCGTTAACCCCGGCATCATGGGGACAAAAGGTTTCTGGTATTCAGACCCCCAGGTGGCGGCCAGGGCGCCCATGGTTTTGCCGTGAAAGCCCCTCATGGCCGAAATAATTTTTTGCCTGCCCGTTGTGGATCGGGCGAATTTGAGCGCGCCCTCGATGGCCTCTGCACCGGAATTGCAGAAGAAGACCCGGTTCAGATCTGCAGGGGCCAGCTTAGCCAGTTTTTCGGCCAAGCGGGCACGGACCGGGTTGTAGAACATGCTGTAGCAGTTGCCCAGTGAGCGGTATTGCTCATAAATGGCCTTGGCCACGGTTTCATGACCGTGGCCGATGTTTGAAACGCCGACATTGGCAGCACAGTCGATGTATTCGCGGCCATCCTCGTCATACAACCGCGCCCCTTTGCCGCTGACGAGAACAATATCGCGACGCGGGTAGACCGCAAGTTCATACGTCTGCTCCAGTGATTTTGTGTTCATGCGATCACCGTTCCTTTTCCGTCCAGGGCGTCGACTATCGGATGATCGCCGCGACCGTCACTGATGATGATGCGGGTGGCGCCCTGTTCAAAGAGTTTTCTGACCGCCAGCATCTTACGTTTCATGCGTCCTTCCACCTGATTTTCCCGGGCCTTCAAATCCGAAGCGGGTATGTTTTTAATCAAAGAAGCGGTATCGTCTTTATTTTCAAGAAATCCCGCAGCTTCAATTAGATTGATGACCGTCTCCGCCTCCAGGGCTTTTTGCAATACCCTGACCACATCATCGTTTTCGGTATTGATGGCGGCATTGTGTTCATCAATGATCGGGACCGTCAACACCGGGACATAGCCATTGTTCAGCAGCAGATGTAGCAAGGGGGTATTCACCGACTGGGGCTTACCGGAAAAATCTCTCACGATCTTCAACTTTTTGCCTTGATAAACCCGGATTCCCTGGTTGCGTTTTCCCCGGACCATTTTGCCATCCAGTCCGGTCAACCCCACTGCATTGATGCCGTGCTGCTGACAGAGTTCGATGATGCGCTTATTTCGCAATCCCGCGTAGGCCATCATCATGACGTCGAGAAGTTTCTCGTCGGAATAGACACTGGTATATCCTTTGACCGATGTCAGCACTTGTTTGGGCTGCCCCAAGTCTTCGGCCAGCTTGTCTCGCAGTGCATTGGCACCGTGCACGATGACATAGGGTTCATCGATTCCGGCAAGATCCGCGATAATGCCTTCCAGATTGATCTCTTTTCCGCCGCCGATTTTAACAATGATCATTTACCAAACCCTCATTGAATGATTGGCGATAGGATGCCAGTTTTTTTCGCCGGGAAAAGACGCCGAACAGATAACCAACTCGCGGCCTTCCCGGTATCTCATGGTGAAATACAGGTCGTCCTCAGTGAAATAACTTGAGACGAATATACCGCCGTCATTTACCATAATAACATTCATGCCCCTGATATAGCGGGTTCTTTTTTTGATGATTTCAACTGCTTTTATCAGGGCATTGCCGGTGTCGCCCTTATCAAAACGCCGGATGTAGTTGAAAATTTTTTCCGCTCCGATCCGACCTTTTTCCCGTATTTTAACCCCTCGCAGTTCACCGTTGAAAACAAAGACGGTGCGGCCGTCAAAAAAGGGCATGTTGTTCTCGACGACAATGTCCCGATCTTCAAAAGCACTGCGCGCGTGGGCCACCAGGAGCGAGGTTTTGCCGAATCGGCTGAGATCATCCTTCCAGACAGGATTGATGTTTTTATAAAGCTTCCAACCGACGGCTTCATCCAGGTAGGCACAGCCCCACCCGTGCCCCTGGTATTCCTTGCTGTTGCTGGAAATATCAGCGAATTTACTCAGATAAGGCTCAATCGAAAACGTCGTATTTGACTGTACGGTTAGTAATCGACACACGATAAATAGAATGACGAGTGACGAATGTCGAATGACGAATTGTGGAGATCGCTTCGCTCCGTCGATCTTATTAGATTAATTATTTTTCAATTTAGTAAGGAAATTACGAATAACGACTATCCGTATTAGTAGCTCCACATTCGTCATTCGTCAATCGTCCTTATTCATTCCTACACCGGGTGCAAGCCGGCGAAACCCAGGCCGTCGGTTTCTTCAAAGCCGCACATGACGTTCATGGCGTGGACGGCCTGCCCGGCGGCCCCCTTCATCAGGTTGTCGATGGCGGAAATCACCACCAGCCGGGTGCCGGCAAGTTCGAAGCCGATGTCGCAATAATTTGTGCCGACGAGGATTTTGGGCTCCGGGAAACGATAAATACCCTGCTTTTCTTTTACAATTCTAATGAAGGGCTCCTGACCGTATACTCCACGGTAGATTCGCCAGATATCCTTTTCAGTGGTGCCTTGCGCGACGAAAAGATGGGCTGTTACGAGGATACCCCGGACCATCTCAATGGAGGTGGCAGAAAAATGGACCGGATGCCCCAGCGATTGTTCCATTTCGGCAATATGGCGGTGACCGGTCGGCTTGTAAGAACGCACACAACCGCTTCTCTCCGGATGGTGAGACGCATCACCGGCACGGTTGCCGCCTTCGGAAGAGCCGCATTTGGCTTCGGCAATCACCGGCTTGGCCGTATCCACGATTCCCTGCTTGAACAGGGGCCAAAGGGGCAGAATGGTGGCCGTTGCATTACACCCAGCCCCGCTGATGTATTTGGCCTGTTTCATTTCCGATCGGTGCAGTTCAACATTTCCGTAGACAAATTCAGCGAGTTTTTTCGGTTGGGCGTGGTCCAGACCGTACCATTTGCTGTAGGCCGCGACATCCTTAAGCCTGAAATCAGCCGAAAGATCGATCATGCGCTCAGCCAGACCACTGAATTCTTCAAACTTCTGCATACAATGGGAGTGGGGCAGGGCGGTGAACAGCAGATCGACTTTATCTAAATCTTGCAGGCTGCAAAACTTCAACGTTGTCTGTTTTCTGAGATTGGGATGCAGGCGGGTGATAGGCTTGCCCGCAAATCTTTCGGAAGTGCATTGATGAATCTCAATTTGCGGGTGCTGCAACAGCAACCGCAGCAGTTCTCCGCCGCCATATCCGGATGCGCCGACAATGCTTACTTTCATTTGCGTCCTACCTCCAGCACGTAATCCACAATTCTTCCGGGGATGTTGACCCCGGTGACATCGATGCTGTTTCTGAATTCCATGGTGTAGTTGACCTCATTTACCGAGTAACCATGATCGGTTTCAAAAACATCAGCCGCCACCACGCCGCCGCCGCAGGCTTTGGCGGCTTGCACCGAAATTTCGTGAAGTTCGCCGGTGACGGGGCAATTTGTGGTCTTGCCACCCCGGGCGGTGTTCGTAATCCAGTGATCGGCATGGCGATAGATGGCTGCAATGCAGTCATCGCCCACTACAAAGCTGCGGATGTCCTTGCCCTTTTTTTCCACGTATTCCTGGATATAGAAGATGGAATGGTGATAGCTGCCCAGGATTTGTTTGTGCTCCAGAATGGCTTCGGCCGCATCCCTGTCGTTTACTTTGGATATAAGTCGTCCCCAGGATCCCGTGGTGGGCTTGATTACACAGGGGTATCCGAGTTGGTCCATGGCCGCCAGGGCCGACTCCGGGGTGTAAGCCAGAAAACAGCGGGGGGTTGGGATGCCTGTTTTTATGAGGGCCTGGGTGGTGAGAAACTTGCTTCCGCAGATTTCCGCGACTTCGGGCGTGTTTACGGTCGGCACACCGTGGTCCTGGAAGATCTTAAGGGTGTGCAAGGCCCGGGAGTGATTGACACTGCGCTCTATCAGTACATCAATGTCAAAGCTGTTTTGGTGGAGATCAAAGAACTGCTGGCGGTCGTCTATTTTGACCAATTCGACATCCTTGCGGTTCCTGAGTTCCGTCAAAAGCAACTTTTCCTCTTTTCTGATGATGGAATGCAAAAAACCTATTTTCATGGATTACTCCGTTCGACTATTAGGTCCTTGGGGTATTTTTTTGACAACATGTTGTAAGAAAACGAAAATTTCAGGTTTGGGTTTCAGGCCGACGGCAGTGCTCACATGAGATTCCGGTAAGCTGGACAGCGAACCGCTGCATTACGGAGGATAGAATCGCTTCGCTCAGTCAATTGAATCAATAAAAATCGATAGAATTCCTTACTTCGTCATTCGATATTCAGTATTCAATATTCGCTTTTTTATAAACTCCCTAAGACCGAAGCTTCATACAACGGGTCAGGAACTTCGATGGAGAGTAATGAAACCTAACACCTGCAAATATAGCTCAGAACCCACGCGCCGGGTCAAATTAATCAAAAAAATTCCATCCCGCTCTATAAAACACGACGGCGGGATGGAAATAAGAAAAAGGGTTCATAGAAGCTTATCGTGCTCCTGCTTTTGCTTACTGGCCCCAGTCTTCTTCTTCTTGGGGTGCTTCCTGGAGACTGTCTTTGCCGGTCACTTCGAGTTCGGATCCGCAGTCATCGCAGGCAATGATTTCTCCTTCTTCGGTATCGGCAGCCAGGGCAATATCAACGCCACAAACAGGACATTCCGCCATATTTCACCTCCTTATTTTGCTGGTACGTCACAGCACCTTAGTGCTTTGATATTACGTTACCAAAATTACAATTATGTGTACTTAGTTAATTGATTGAATATCTGTCTGATCTCGGCATGTCGGTTCATAAAAAATACTCGTCTTAAGCTAAATCCGGAATGATAAAGTAAACCATTGCTTTTGTCAAAGGCTCAATGGGATTTTTTTTGTTATTGAAGATCTGAGGGAGATAAATTTTAGTTCATTTTTGATACGAACTGTCTGGGTCTACTAAACCCGGAACGTTGAACCCTGAACCCCTTAACCTAATTCTTAGTTATGTTTCTTTCCGACGCCGCTCCTCGCTGCGGATCTCCCGCCGCAGCAATTTACCGACTTTGGATTTCGGCAGCATGTCTCTGAATTCGATATATTGGGGGACTTTATAGGACACCAGGGTCCGGCGGCACCATTTGATGAGCTCGTAGCCGGTGATACCCTTGATGTCTTCTTTGAGCACCACGTACGCTTTGATGCGTTCCCCGACCTTTTCATCGGGTACCCCCACGGCGCAGGAAGCGATCACCGCCGGATGTTCCTGCAATACGGATTCGATTTCCGAGGCCGACACCCGGTAGCCTTTGTGTTTGATGGTATCCACGGTGCGGTCCACGAAGTAGAGGTTTCCGTCCTGATCCATGGACATGATATCGGCGGTGCGATACCATTTTTCACCGTCCAGCTCGACAAAGGCCTCAGCCGTTTCCGCGGGTTTGTTGAGGTAGCTGGAAACCATGTCGGCAGAAGAAACCAGCAGCTCTCCGGGATCCCCCGTGGCAACGGGTTCCAGATTGGTGGGATTGACTATTTTTACTTTTTTGCTCTTGGCGATGCGGCCCACGCTTTTGGGCGGGCTTATCTCATCGGTCGGGCACATGGCAACTCCACCGCAGGTCTCTGTGGCACCGTATCCCTGATAAATCGGGATGCCGAATTTTTTCTGCCAGCGTTTGCCGACCTCCACCGGCAGCACGTCGCCGCCGCTAAAACAGTATTTAAGTGAGCTCAAATCATACTGATCCAGGCGGTCATGTTCCAGCATCATGCGATAGAGGGCCGGCACCCCGATCATGGTTTTGGCCCCGAAGCGCTGGATCGTATCAAAGTTGGCGTCCAGGTTGATGCGGGGTTGCAGGATCAAGGTGCCACCGGTGAAAAGTGTGGCCAGACTGCAGGTTTGACCCAGAATGTGAAACAGGGGGGCATTGCCCATGATGACGTTTTCCTCCGCTGCAAACAGCGGTTCGCTCATCCTGATCTGTTCGTCCGCGGAAACCAAAAAGAGATTGTGGGTCAACGGGACGCCCTTGGGAAACTTAGTGGTTCCGCCGGTATAGAGGATTTCGGCAATGGCGGCGCCGTCCTTTGTGGATAATGCTCGCGGTTGGGAATCGCTTTGGTATTGTGACAGCAAAGTTCTGAAGGTCGATGTCCGGTCATCGAGGGTAAATTTTCCCCTGGGAATGATATCGAATAAAATTCCGAAGTAACGTTTCCACCACGGCAGGAGGTCGGCCACATTGGTCACGATGACTTGTTTCAGCCGGGTTTCGCTCAGCACACTGGTGACATAGCCGAAATTGGTATCTGCGCAGATAATGCTCTGGGCATCACTGTCATGGGCGATATATTGGAGATCATGGGGTGTGTAGATCGGCGTGATCGGCACGGCCACCGCGCCCAGTTTTTGAATGCCCAGCCAGGATACGACCCACTGAACGCTGTTGGGAATATACATCATCACCTTTTGGCCGGACTCAATCCCTAAGCCGCTCAGTGCGGCTGCAAATCTCCCCGCCAGATCCTTTATCAGCCCATAGGAAAATTGATTGCCAAGATAAATGACGGCCGGATGCCTGGGCCGCCTTCGGGCAGTGTCAGCAAAGACTGAATATATATCGTGGACATGATTAGTCGTCATTGGTTCAGACCTGGGGTGATGGAGATCATTCACAACGTGGCTTTAATTTTTATCTGGTCTTTATTCCGTTAACCAACTTTTTTTGAAATGTATGAGAAATATAAGTGGGATCAATTGTCAAAAGAAACATTGCGATAGAACGCATGATTTTTACCATCCCAATTCCAACCTCAAAAGCCGAAGTAAGCGGATTTGATCTCAGGATTGTCCATTAATTCCTCTCCGGTGCCGTCGAGCGCCAGCATGCCGTTTTCAACCACATATCCCCGGTCAATTACGGGCAGCACTGGCCTTGCAAACTGTTCGCTCAAAAGTACGGTAATACCTGAGTCTTCCTTGAGATGGACGACAGCTTCCATTACGACCTCTTGCATCATTGGGCTTAAACCCAGCAAGGGCTCATCTAAAAGCAATAGTTTCGGCCGAACCACCAACGCCATACCGATTGCCAGCATCTGTTGCTCGCCGCCGCTCATAAAACCGGCTTTGCGGGTTTTTAACTTGGACAGTGCCGGGAACAATTCGAATACGTAGTCGATGGATGCTTTGACCTCTTTTCTTTTTTTCAGATAACCGGCAATTTTAAGATTTTCCAATACATCGCTCTCGGGAAACACCGGATGGCGTTCCCTGCAAAGGACAATGCCTTTTTTAACCCGATCACTTGGTTTGGTTGCGGTGATGTCTTCGCCCTTAAACATGATATTGCCGTAGACATTGATCCGCTCCCCGCCTCTGCGCGCTTCTTTGGTCCGCATGTCGATAATCAAGCCTGAAAGTGAATTCATGAGGGTGGTTTTTCCGGCACTGTTGGACCCGATCACACCGACCAACTCCCCGTCACGCACGCTCAAAGATAAATCATTGATCGCCAGGGCATTTTCGAAAAAAACCATTAGGTTTCGTACTTCCAGCACGTGTCAGATCTTCTTTTGTAAGGTTTTAGCTAAATACGTCCCTTTGATTGCGCTTTCTGCCCTCTGACTTCTGACCTCTGCCCTCTGACCTCTGTCCTCCGACATCTGTATTATGACCTCCAGTGCTACTCGCTGCCAAGATATGCCTTCTTCACCACGTCGCTTTCCATGACGATATCGGCTTTGCCGTCAGCAATTTTTTCGCCAAAATTTAGAACGAGGATCCGATCGGCGATTCGGAAAAGTTCTTTGAGGCGATGTTCGATCATAATGATGGTCTTGCCATTCTGGCGCAGTTTTTCAATGATGGGGACGATGCTGGCAACTTCAGCCAGGCTCAAACCTGAAAAAAGTTCATCCAGAATAAAAAGGTCCGGCTGCAGGGCAATGGCTTTGGCCAATTCCAGTCGCTTGAGATAGCCCTGGGGCAGAACACTGGCTGTTTTGTAAGCTACGAATGAATCGCGTTCGAATCCAACTTCTTCAAGCAGATCTAATGCCACAGCGTCGCGGTCACCAAATTTACCACCCGCCCGTTGTTTAACCCTCGGTGAATACAGTGGAATGATCATATTTTTGTAGGCCGGCAGCTGGTAAAAGGGTTTGACCATCTGAAATGTTCTGGCAATACCCAGTCTAACAACTTTGTAAGGTGGCCAGGCGGTGATATTGCGCCCACGGTAATGAACTTCTCCCTCGGTGGGTTTGACGAATCCCGTAATCAGATTGACAGCGGTCGTTTTTCCGGAACCATTGGGGCCGATCAATCCCAGCAACTCTCCTTGGGATAGCTCGAAACTCAAATTGGTAATCGCCTGGACGCCCCCGAAATTTTTATAGAGGCCGGATGCTTTCAGCAACGGCGCCGTGCTCATTATTCGACCTCCACCCATCTCTCAAATTGGTGATATTTGCTTTGAACGTAATGGAAGATGCCTTCAGGCAACGCGACAATAAAGACCACCAGAAACAATCCGTAAAAGACGATGCGCAAGCCCCCGATACCCCGCAGGATTTCCGATAAAGGCACCAGGATACAGGCGCCCAGGGTTGCTCCTGCAAGGGTTCCGGGTCCGCCGACCACGGCTGCCGCAATGGGTAAGATGGAGTAATCGAGGGCAAAAACCGGCATGCCGACAAACATATATACGTGGGTCATGAAGGCACCGCTGAAGGCGCCGATGCAACTGGATAGGAACAGGGCCTGGGTTTTAAACCAGTAAATGTTGATACCGGCATTCATCACCGAACGGTCATTGTCACTGATGCCTTTTAAAATAAGCCCGTAATCCGATCCCATCATACGTCTGAAGCCGAAAAGAGCCGCCGTCAGGGCGCCCATGATCAAGTAGAGTTCAATCCATTTAGAAGGCAGGGGAGTGATCCCACTGAGCCCTTCGGTTCCGCCAAATATTTTGGTGGCCTCAACTACGCGGACCAGCATTAACGGAATAATAAGTGTCACCATGGAAAAATAAATGCCCCGCAGCCTCAATACCGGCAACAGAAACACTGTACAGATCAACCCACCCACTACACCGGCGATGGGAATGGCAATCAATGGATGCCAGCCTAAATAATAATTCAACGTTCCCGATGTATAGGCCCCCATGCCGAAAAACAATGCCTGCCCTAATGAGACCATTCCGGTTTGGGCTAGAATGTCCCAACTGATGGCCAGAAGGGCAAAGACGGCCACCGATAGCAACACTTTTTGCCAATAAGGGCCTAAAATGAGCGGCAGCAGCAGAAATCCGATCAGGGGGATTAAGCGCGGGGCGGCAAGATAAAGCATCTCCCGCCAGGAACTCAGGGCAAAGATATCCCCCGATCTGGCTTTGATTCCTCTGTCTATCCTCTCTTTGCGCTTCTTCATTGGTAGTGAAATGGTTGATTCGTTGAAAAGTTGATTGGTTAATTAGTGACCGGAATTTAATCGATTTTATTTTTTTCAAGCCTCAATCAAAATCTAAAATCCCCATTCCGAATTCCACAATTAAATGTTTCCGCCTTCCGCATACCCCCTTCCGAATTCACTAGATTCTTTCCTCCAGCTCCTTTTGCTTGCCGAATAATCCGGACGGTTTTACGATCAGAACGATCAAAATGGCAGCCAAGCTGACGATCATGGTCCAGTGTGAGCTGATATACGTGTCGGTAAAGCGTTCGGCAAAACCGATGATGAAACTGGCGACGATGACGCCGCCGGTGCTGCCCAGGCCGCCAATGATGCAAACAGCCAGGGCCTTGATTAAGACCTCATATCCTTCGCCGGGTGCAATGCTGCCCAGGGGAATAATGATGGTTGCAGCAACGGCAGCCAGGCCGGCGCCGAAAGATACTGCCACGGTTGCGATCCGATCCGAATCAATGCCCAGGCTCAGGGCCGTGCGTTCGTCCTGGGCAATGCCTCTAAACGCTAGCCCGAGCGATGTATGGTGGGTGAACAGCCAAAGTGCTGCCACCAATACGGCGCCGATAACAACGATCAGAATTCGCTGCATGTCGATAAAGGCACCGGCGATCAAATAACTCTGGTCCATGAAAACCGGCAAGGTATACTCGAAGCCGACGAAACCAAGATACCTGAACAATTCCAGTATAGCCAGACCGATCCCAAATGTGGCGATGACTTCGGACAAGGCCTGCCCCCGTACCCGCAAGAGTACAAAGCGATACATCAAGGCCCCCAGTAGGGCTGTCAGAAGGATGGAGATGACTGCGCTGAGAAAATAGGGTAATCCCAGTAGATTTAAGAGCATCCAGCTGGCGTAGGCGGAGAAAATATATAGCGCCCCATATGCAAAATTGGCCACACCGCTGATGCCAAAGGTCAAATTAAAGCCAATGGCCATCAGGGCCAGGATGACACTGTTAACGATTGCATATACGACGGTTCCAAGAAACATGTTTACTTCAGCGACGTCAACCCCGGCGGCAGCTGGATTTTGGCCTCGGCAATCGATTCAGGAAAAACGATGTGGCGTTGACCATCTTCCGTCCACTGGAAAACCGTGCCGATGGCCATTTCCTGAGGGTTGGCGCCAAAAATAGCCTGATGGCCGTCGTCATACTTGACGCGGCCCATGACGCCCGTTCGATCGGTTTTTTCCAATTCAGCGACAATGGCATCCGGATCCAGGCTGCCGGCGCGCTCAATGGCCTCCGCCAGAATATAGACGGATTCATATGCCGGTGCCGGACCGTGGCCGGCCTGAAGTGCTTTGCCATAGGTCTTTTCATATTTTTGGTAAAATTCAACCGATTTCGGCACCTTGGGAGACCCGATGGCACTTCCCAATTCAAAAATGCTGTTCATTGCCCCCCCGATCTTGCCGTCGAATGTATTCCAGGCGTCGGATCCCGCCAAGGGCGATATAAATCCGGCCATCAAAGCCGGTACCTTCATCGATTTCCATTGTTTGACAAGGATCCCGCTCTGGGGCATGTCAAATATCGGCATAATGACTTGGGCGCCCTTGGCCCGCGCCTTCATCAACGCTGATGAAAAATCGGACGTTCCGGTGGGATAGGCCTCCTCACCCAGAACCTCCCAGTCGGCTTTGTCAAAATACATTTTCTTGACGAACCCTGCCGTGGCCCTTGCCCAGGCAACGTCCTGATGCATGACATACACTTTGTTGAATCCAAACTCTTTGTTGATGAGTGCCATGCTGCCTGCCAGATATTTCACTAGATGGACGGCATTGAGGCAGGTTCTGAATATGTATTTATATTTTTCCGGATCCTCTTTGAGTTTCTTTTCGGAACCGGGGCTCATGGCAATCGTTCCCAGCATCGGTACTTTATATTTTGCAATGATGTCCATTCCGGCAATCAAGGCCTCTGAACGAAACGGGCCGACAACGATGGCTGCAGGCTTTTGCTCCAAAATTATTTTTTCAAGGCCCAGCAACGCTTCGGGTACCGGAACCCCTGGCGCCGCATCGCGCAAATCAGTGGCCACCACCTTTAATTTCATTTTGGTACCGGCGACATTTACACCCCCTTTGGCATTGATTTCGCTGGTAGCCATTTGAACGGCTTTGTGGGCTTCTTTGCCCTCTAAAAAACCCAATGAGGTCGGTACGCCGATCACAATTGACTCCGCGGCATAGGCAGCCGCTCCGGCGACAAACCATACCACCCCTATGAATAATAAAATTACAAGCAAAATAAATCTACGTATCATGGTTTCCTCCTCTGGTGTAAGATTTCCTCTCTAAATAGCTACATAGTAGCTATATAAAGATAGTATCGAAGTCAAGGAAATATTGGGATCCTTACACCGACTTTTGCGAGGTTCAGAGGTGAAGGGTTCAGGGTTAGAGAGTTCAGGGTTCAAAGGTTCAGGGTTCAGGGTTCAAAGGTTCAGAGGTTCACGGTTCTGGGTTTAGGCTTGTGGGTTCGGGGTTCTCGGAAGTGTTTTAAATCTTTCTTCCTTGTCATTTCTTCTAATCTTCTCAACCTCTCACCTTCTAATCTTCTATCCTTACCTGCCAAAGGAGGGCGGCCAGTCTGATCAAATAAGAAACTTTGTGATTTTATTTCAATTGTATTTGGATTGTGGGAGCGGTTTTTAACCGCGATTGCCCATATAAATCGCGGCTGGAAGCCGCTCCCACCAATCATTAATTATCGCCTAATGGACATTGAATTA
>JARFPZ010000675.1 GCA_029288035.1 Desulfosarcina sp. | reverse complement strand
ATATGCCTTTCGAATGATCAGCGATGCGTCTTCGAAAGATGTGACCGGATATACCCGCCCCGGTAGGGATGTTCGCTCGAACATGACTGTCGCAATACCCAACACCCTGCAAAGTGCATAAAGGACGTAGTCATAACCGGTATGCGGTGCAATCCGATAAACAACGATATCAGGTTTGAAGTGTTCCAGCACGCCTTTCCAGTACATGACCTGGTGATGATACGATGCAATGCGGTTATGGTAGGTGAAGGAGCCGTCAACATCGTTACGGTCCAGCATTTTCATGTATATGGATTCATGATAAGACAGCTTCGACAACAAGGTTTCGTCCAAAGGAGAAGAGGGGATCGGATTACACACTTCGGGGCATTGGTTGCTTCTGGCTAGGTCCTTGGTGTGAAAAACAGTATCCGGAAACGCGGCGGCGGCTTTTTTGGACTGTTTCTTGCCGCCGATAAAGTAACAAATTTCCCAGCCGTATTGGTCGCGCAGCTCGGCGGCAACATCAACCCATGGTATTTGCTCGGTCTGTGCGAATATTGCTTTTTTAGACATGCTTTAAAGCTTCCTCACTAAATTCAGAACTACTAACGTGTCGTAAAATCTGGTGCAACATACTAGAAGAACTTGTATTCTTCGAGCAGATTCTCAACCCGTGTTTTTTCTTCCCCATTGATTTGGCGGTAGTATGAGGTCACATATTCATCACAGATCCCTCTTAATTTAAGAATATATTTTTCATCGGCCGCCCACAGAAAATTATCTTTTTTGGTGTTTTTGGAAAGCTCATGAAGAAAGGCGTTGAGTCTGTGTTGGGCGGCCAGGGATTCCTCGATCTTGCGGTCAAGAAACAACTCATAGATCTCGATCATCGGTTCCGGTATGCAGCATGACAAACTCGAGGTATGACCTTTGGATCCCATGCATAAGCAGGCGTGCAGCTGGCTGGCAACCGCGGTTATTACCTGGAACTGTTCGTCCGCCATACCGGCCACTTCCGTCACGGCCGCCGTATTCTGGTTGCTGAATTTAAAACCGGCGATATTGGGGTAAGGCTTTAAATTAGCCACAAAATCCGGTGTTACCGATCGGCTCCAGTTACCGCTGATATACATCCACAGCGGCTTCGGGCAGTAATCCGCAATGTGCCGATAGAACCAATCGACGCGATCCAGGCTGAGTTTTGGATTGTAGGGCATTACGTGATAAGCATCAAATTCCAGCTGTTTGGTTTCTTCAATAAAATTAAAAATATCCTCTAATGCGAAAAAACCAGCACCTAAAATGAGCGGCGTTTTACCGGCATTGGCTTCGCAGGCGGCCCGGGCTGCCTTAAGGCGTTTGTCAAAAGAAAGATTCATGTCTTCGCTACCGGTGCCCAGCACCCAATGCCCTCCGATTTTTTTTGTGTTTAAAAATTCGATCAGCCGTTTTAATGCTGCTGTATCAATATCCTCGTCTGCAGTTAATGGTGTATCGACTACCGGGACGATACCTAGTACGGGTCTTGTTTCAATCATCGCGATCGACTCCTTTCAAGTTAGTTCGCTTCGCTCACAATAGGAATGATGGAACAGTGGTTTGCCAAGAAGATGGCAGCAAAAATCACTGTAATTCCAATAAATTGTAGAAATTCCGATATATTAAATTATTGCTGCTGCCTTGTTTTTGCCAGAAAATTCATATACGTTTCCGCCATCAAAAAATCGGCTTCCGTATCAACATCCACAGAATAAATGGGGTCCATCATGAGCGGAATCTGGCGTGGTGAAATCAACTTGTTATGCTTGATGAAGTAATTCCTCTTTACGCCATACAAGGCTGCGTTGTAGAGATAGAAGGGTTCGGCGTTTGCCGGATCATCTACCGGACAATAGTCTTCTAAAACACCGTTTCGAATGGCTTTTAAAATAGGGTCACGTTTTTTATACGGACCTTTAATACTGACAACGGAATCTAAATCCGATTGCCAGAGCCTGTTGACCGCTTCATCAATGTGGACCGGGTTTCTGATGGGACTGGTGGGTTGCAGCAAGATGATGATATCGTAAACGATCTGCTTTTTTGCTTCCATAAATTTCAATGCATGTGCTACGACCTCAATGTTACGGACCGTATCGGTCGCAAGCTCCGAAGGCCTGGTAAATGGAACCGGCGCTCCATAATTTCTCGCGACATCTATGATCAGCAATGCATCAGAGCTTACCAGATAGTCGGTCAGTCCTTTTGCTTTCTGGGCGGCTTCGATCGTCCAGGCGATCAGCGGTTTGCCGGCCAACATACGAATATTTTTATTTGGAAATCGTTTTGATGAACCCCGGGCGGGGATGACTCCCAGAACTTTGGGCGGCTTCACGCTATTATTTGAAATATCGTTGTTTCCCATTTTAAGTATATTCTCATTGTTTTAAAGGTAGATTCAGCTTTGATCAATGATATCGATAAAATAAAAAAACGCCCCGCAGGTGACCTGTCGGTTAACCTCTTATTTCACCATGCGCTGAGCAATGGAATCCACCAAACGCAGGATGATGTTTCGTGAGGCCTTTCGTGAAAGATTCCGGATATAGCCAGATGAGTACTCAGGTTCAATCACCGGATCCACGCTGAGGGTCCAGTCACTCCAGTCATATCCAATGAGCTCCATGTAGTTTTTATAAGCCGGTTTGAACCATTCTACGTCTTGCTCGGTAAACCAAAGACGCCAGTCACCGGCGGCTTTTTTACGACCGACCTTGGCTTTAACTGTTGACTGGGGTACCTCTCCATCGGCCTTGACGTCAAATCCCAAATACTCGTTTAGCGCAGCGAAATTGCCGGCGATCATGTCTTCATAGGTAAATAGAAACCAATCGTCTCCTAGTTCCTCGACAAAATTGTGCATCCGGTCGTAGCGAATGCGCTCATTTGCGACAACATCCTCCACGGAGCGGGGCCACCCATTGTGCCCGGTGTGGCGGCAGAGTTCGGCAAAAGAGATAGATGCAGGATCTTTTTCTTTCTTCAGAACCAGCTCAAGATGGGTTTCATACTGTCTCTTGTTTCCTCGGTGTCCCTTATGCCAGCGATACAGCATGCGGCTGACGGCCGCATCGCGGGGATCTCGGGCGATCCAAATCTTGCGGTCGTAATTCTCTTTTTCCAGATGTTCCCGGTAAATTTCAAAGCTTTTACCTTTTCGCTCTTCATAGGTGTGTTTGTAGACGGCGTTTTCATAATTACCGATGTGTTTCCCCGGATGGCCGCCGGAAAAGGCCTGGCAGTTTGGCAGTCCACCGGCCACCTTGTACACCATGACGGTGGTTCCTGATTTTCCAGTTCCTAAAATTAAGATTTTCATTTACAGTCTCCTAATTTTTTAATTTGAACTGCAAAATTAAAAAATATTTTTTACACATTATAAATTTTTATGACTCAATTTTTACCAAGTCAACCAGTCAACAAATCAACCATTCAACCACATACGAATTAACGCCCGACCACAAATATCTGGTCGGAAATTTGGTCCGTTTTTAGTATCGTCCGATCTTCGATCACCTGCTGCAGTTTTGCTATTTTCATACTCAGTTCTTGCAGTGTAATGCCTGGATAACGATGACGATGGAATTCTTGTGGTGCATGCTTACCGGGCAGGTACTTACGAATATAGCGAGTAAAGCGCCGCCAGGTGGCCATACTCCAGCCAAGCGCCTTTCGATTCAGGGCCGGTTTGACCAATTCGGGTTTTGTTTGTAGCGTGCTATCGATGACATCCACAATCCGTTCACACGCCAGCGAGCCTTCTTGAGGCGCTAGGTAATGATTTATAAGCGCCCGGCGTTCTTCACCATCGGCGGCACCGAGTTCACCTTTAAATATTTTAGCGAGGGTTTCCTGCAACTCATTCATATCGAAACATTGATGACTGATTAGATTTGGCAAGCGGTAAAATCCCAGATCGTATTCTTCATTAATCTTGGCTCGATATGATATCGCCGGCACACCCATCACATAGGCTTCTACACCGGTGGTACAACCGTTGTGGATAACAACTTCCGCAGCCATCAGCCAGGGCACTACATTCCCCTCATTGGTCACCTTAACCTTCTTGCAATCATTAGCAATGTCTATATAAATTTGCTGATTTTCGGTCGGATGGGGGCGAACAATAATTACGTGGTCCGGAAACATCTGATCAAGCCTTGGGATCATTTGCCTGAAGGCTTTGAGAATATCCTGTTTGTGATCCCGCAGTCCCTCGGCATATTCTCTGCTCATTCCTACGGCCGCTTTGCCAAATTTAGGTCTTTGACCGGCCATTGTTACTGGTCGAAATAGATTTTGGGCCGGGGAAAAAGCATTGACATGGTTAAAATTCGTATTTATTAGAATAAGGTTTCCATATTTTTTTCGTAACATTTCCGCTTCCGGCTCATAAAAGGACCGCAAATCAGGTCTCAGCATATCGCTGCGGGGATTACCGGTGATATGAATCGGCATGTCGGGCGGAAGGTCGGGATACTGACGCCACAACTCGGCATTGTCCTCGCCCCAGGCAAACAAACGTGAATTATACCGGATCGCAACGGGTGACAGTCTGCGTGAATAGTAGGTATCAGCCGGGAGATGGACCAGGGCCTCTTCGTCCCATGTCAGGATTTCGTGCCCCAAATTTTCCATAATCCGAAACATCTTAAGGTTGCGATCGGTCATACTCTTGTTAAGGTACAGTCCTTGCGGCAGAGATGAGATATGTAGATCGATTTCGCGGTGAGACCCGATAATTACGGAAAAGCCGCGGCGGGCAGCAATGCAGGCCAGCAATAACTTGGGATCAAGTTCGCGAACTTGGTTTTCAACCGGCACAATCAGACATGCTTTGCATTTATTGATGTTGGCGATCTTTTTCATTGTTGTTTAGTATGTGGTTTTTAGTGTTTAGTGAACGAACAAGTTGAAATGACACCCTAAATGCCATACCAAACACCAAACACGAAATACCAAACACATTTAGAATTCGACTTATTTCGAAGCCATCCTTTTTTTATCCTACGGCGATATTTGAAAGAGCACATCACTGAGTTGTTCAACTTTTAGTTGGGTCGCATCGTTGCGTACTTTTTGAATGCACTTAATTTTTTGATTCAGCGCTTCAAGGGTTACGCCCGGATACCGGTGTTTTTGGAATTCGGGTCGATTGTGTGATCCGGGTAACATTGGTTTCAGGCGCTTGTACAAATGATAGCCGTCGGCAATGAGTCTGCGCTGGAGACGATCCCATAATGAAGGTTGGGTCGTTTGGTTCCAATCGCTTACGACAGATGCCAAAACTTCCACCATTTTTTCGCAGGCCAGAGAGCCGTCCTGGGACGCTATGTAATTTTTTACAATCGCTCGCCGCTCATTGCCGTCGGCAGCGCCCAGGTTGCCGGCGAGAATCCGATGGATCATATTCTGCAATTGGTCAAAATTATAACACTGATGGCTGACTGCGTTGGGCAGACGATAAAATCCGCTGTCATACGTTTCGTCAACCGATTCACGATAGCTGATGGATGGCACGCCCATGACAAACGATTCGACGCCGGTTGTACACCCGTTATGCAAAACCAATCTGGTGGCTAAAATCCAGGGTACCACATTGCCCTCATTGGTTACGTGCACGTGCGAGCATCGGGCCGCAATTTCATTATAGACATCATGGCGTTCGGTGGGATGGGGACGAATGATGATGTTCAGATCCGGGAATGCTTGATCAAGTTTGGGGATAAGATGCTGGAAACTTTTGAAGACAGCTTGCTTGTGATCCCACAGCCCCTGGGCGTATTCGCGGCTCATGCCGCGGGCCGCCCGGCCGAATTTGGCTGGCTCCCCCGGTTTCATCACCGGATGGAATAAATTCATGTCCGGACCGAAGGCGTTGACGTGATTGAAATTGGTATTTATCAGGATGAAGTCACCATATTTGCGCCGCAATGCCTGCACATCATCCTGATAGAACGGATGCATCTCGGGGCGCAACATGTCATTGCGAGGGTTACCGGTATTGTGGATCGGTATATCCGGCGGTAAATGGTCGTACTGCCGCCAGAGCTCGACATTGTCCTGCCCCCAGGCAAATAGGTGTGAAACCAATTGAATCGCCTCCGGGTGCAGGCGACGCGAGTAATAGGTTTCCGGGGGTAAATGAACCAGGGCCTCCTCGTCCCAGGTGACGATATGATGGCCGAACTTACGCGCCATCCGAAAAAAAATAAGGCTGCGGCGGGTCATACTTTTGGACAGGTAGATGCTTTTAGGGTACGAGTCGATGCGAAACTCCAGTTCGCGGCGCGACCCGATTACCGAAGAAAACCCCCGCTTTGCCGCAATGCAGGCAAGCAACAATTTGGGGTCCAACTCCCGAACCTGATTTTCTACCGGGATAAGTAACAAAATAGCTGGTTGCATCACGCGTTTGTGCGATCTCCGATGCCTCGATCTTTGAAAAGTCAATGTTCTATTTTACGGTTTGCCCGCAAGCCTGGAGGCTGTAAAGCTTGAAAGCTTAAAGTTGGATATATCCATTCACCCTCCTGGCCTCCCAGCTTCCCAGCCTTCCGGCGTCACCTTATCGTTTGTAAAATTTTTGCGGCGATACTTTCGCCATCCATCCCATGATACGCGAGCACTTCCGGCGGTGTACCGCAGGCCGGATATTCGGTTAAGGCTATTTTCTTGTACTTTTTGCAACGCAATTTGTCTCCATTCTGGGCGGCATTTAATATCTGGTCTCCTAATCCGCCGAATTGAAAATGATTATCCAACACGAAGACGGTATCGTAATCTGCCACATTTTCTTCAAACCAACCCTGATCGATGCGATTCAACCAGGGTAAATTAATTACCTTCAGCGAGATATCCTGTTCGCGCAGCTTTTCAGCGGCGATCATGGCCTCGTTTAGCATGACCGGACCATAGGCAAATAAAACCGCATCACGTCCATCCATCACTATCGAGCCCTGGCCAAAGGTAAATTGATAGTCATCCGGCAGTGGTATCGTTCTGGGTGACGGTGAGATTGCCAGCCGTAGCATGCAGCTTTGGGTCGCTTCGTCGACACACCACTTCAAGGCCGCTTTCGTTTCAATGG
>JARFPZ010000662.1 GCA_029288035.1 Desulfosarcina sp. | reverse complement strand
GCCCCCCCTTATGTTAATAAAAACATAACAGATCATAAAAAAAATTGCGGTGTAATTATTGCGTCATTTTTAATACCATAGTTTTAGATTTCTGTAATGTAATAAATTTATCTAAGCCGCAATTTTTTTTTAAGGTCGCTTTTTTCTCAACGTAAAATAAAAAGTGCTCGATTCACCGGTAACACTTTCCGCCCAAATTTTGCCGTCATGGGCCTCGACGATGGCCTTGCAGATGGCCAGTCCGAGGCCGGTGCCTTCCGGCTTGCCGAAACCGGCCGAAGGAACCGTGGAGAATTTATCAAATATGGTTTCAAGGTTTTCTGCTGCAATACCAATTCCCCGATCTTTAACGGACACCGTTACGTAGTCGCTGTCTTCTTCAACATTTATTTGTATTTCAGTTTGGGGAGTGGAAAATTTGATGGCATTTTCGATCAGGTTAACCAACACCTGTTCGATACGTTCAAGGTCTATCTCCACCAGGACATCACCGGGATGTTCGTAATTTATAGAAATATTTTTTTCTATAGACAAAGGACTTATGATTTCAAGCACTTCTTCGATCAATACGCTCAAATTGACCTGATCAAAGGACCATTCGGTTTTTCTACCCTCGATTTTAGTAAAATCAAACAGGTCCGAAACCAGATGAATCAGTCGGGCCAGGTTTTTATCGATAATGGCAAGATAATTCCGGTTATCCTCTTTTTTAATCGTGCGGTTGAGGTAATCGATGCCGCCTCGGATAACCGTCAAAGGGGTCCGCAGCTCATGCGACATATTGGCCAAAAAATCGGACTTCAGCTTATCCAAGGTCTGCAATTCGCGGTTGGCATCCGATAACTCTTTGGTTGCCTGGCTGATCTTTTCTTCCAGATTGTCTCGTCCTCTGGATAAACTCCTGGCCATCGTGTTAAGGCGATGTCCTAATTTTTCCAGCTCATCTCCAGCGTCAATGTCTACCCGGGCATCCAGGTTCCCCCTGCTGATTTCATCCGTCATGTCTTCCAGCTTTTTAAGGGGTTTGATCACAAACCGTCGTGTCAGGACAAAAAGGCTGAGAATTGTTATCATGATGAGAACAGTGCCCGCAATCGCCAGCTTCAGATGATTTTTGTGGGTGGTGGAAATCATCTCATCAACCGGCAGGAATACGCTCAAGCCTCCTCCGATTGAATTAAGGGCATCTTCCTGACGATTGTGGCATTTGAGACATTTTTGTTCCATTATCAACGGCACCATATATTGAAAATACTGTCTGCCGTTGCTGCGTTCGAACCTGAACGTTTCTCTCAATCCCTTGGTTCTGAAAAGTTGTAAGGCATGGCGTTCAAAACCGTCCGGCTCATTTTCCGGATTCAGAGGATTCAATCCGGTAAGACGAAAGCGGTATAAATCCTGACGGGTCGAATACTGGGACAGTTTGCGGGTTACCATTGACGGTGTAAATCTCTGGTAGGATCCACGGCTGGTTTGCAGGGTATCGTCAAATAAAGACATAACATCCTTGGCCCCCTGGCTTTGACGATTGACAAAGACGCCGCCGCAGTCGCTAATCCACTGCCGGGTCAAAACAATTTGTCGGGATAATATCCTGGCCTGGTTGACCACCTGGTCATCGGCCCGCTTTTCGCTTTGAATGCCGGCCCAGGTAAATATGATGCCTAAGATGGGGATGATGATCAGGGCAATCGATAAAAAAAATTTCCACTGGAGTGAAACACGAAGCTTTTTCACCGGCAGTCTCCTGGAGATTGAAAAAATATCATGGGGTTGCCGTCACTTGGCCCTTAATTAATACCCAATCCTAATCAATGCGTCAATCCCGATAAAGATGTTAAATAAGTGTTAATTGTGTAACGATCCTGTTACAGCGAGGAATAACCCTTGCACTCAATGATTGGTAATGCCAAAGTACAACATTAATTTAAAAATTCAGATGCCAAACATTAACTGATTTTTAAGTGAATAATATTCCGGGTGAAACCGCATGTCGAATGTGATCAAAACATCCAAATTTCGCATTCTCGTGGTCGACGATGATAAAGATATTGTTCAGACTGTCAAGGGGAACCTGGAACTGGACGGCTATGAGGTGTTGACTGCTTTAGACGGTCATTCTTGCCTGCAGATGGCCAGGGATAATCGGCCGGATTTGATCATTCTCGATTTGAACCTGCCGGATATCGATGGCATTAAAGCTTGCGAGATCCTGCGACGCGAATTTGATTTTCCCATTATCATGCTGACCGCACGGGACGGTGTTGCGGACAAGGTCTTGGGTCTTGAATGCGGCGCCGATGATTACATCGTCAAGCCCTTCAATTTTTTAGAGCTTTCAGCCAGAATCAAATCCATTTTAAAACGGCTCGAAAGAAGCGTGGTCAACGATCAGTATGACTTCAAGAATCTGTCTATCAATTTTAAGTCCAGAGACATTAAAATAGGCGGCGAAAGCGTTAAACTGACCAAAACCGAATTTGAGCTACTATCGCTGTTTGTTTCCTATCCCGGTGAAGTACTATCCCGCGAATTCATTCAGCAGCAGATCTGGCGCGATTCCCAGTTGTATCAAACCAGTCGGGCCGTCGATGTACACGTCCAGCGGCTCAGAAAAAAAATTGAGACGGAAGTCGATAAGCCGGAATATATTCTCACGGTGGCCGGCGTCGGGTATCAGTTCCAGGACGTGTAGTTATTTCCGGTGATGTCCCAGCAATTTATTATCAATGCTGGTTCGTCCCATATTCCATCTTTCGTGACGAGGGACAATGGCTAACAGAGATGAATTAGTCTTTTCCCTCAATGTTACAAATTTTACAATTATGTAACTTGACTAATTCTCTGTTTTTTCTTATGAATTCAACTTCAATGATTACCAAGCATGTCATCGTTTTCCTTTTAAGGAGTTGATATGAACGAGGCAAATAATGTGTCCGCGCAGAAAAAGCCCGCCCGTGGAAGAATTATAAAAGCCGTCATCCTGATTGGAATTGGAATTCTGATCGCATTTCCCTTGTTTAGTATGAGTTACTACACCATGGTCCGTACCTCGACACCGGAATTTTGCGCCTCCTGCCACGAAATCAAGCCGGCTGTGAGGGCGTGGCGTGAATCCACCCACTTTAACAATGCTGCGGGCGTTGTCGTGGACTGCATGGACTGTCACCTGCCGTCTCCCCAGGATACATATGATTTTTTCTTCGCTAAAACCTACCATGGGATCAAAGACGTAGCGGTTCATTTTTTGTCCGGGAAATATGATCGCGAAAAGGCCCGCAAAACGGCCTATGCTGCATTCGACAACGACCAGTGTCAAAAGTGTCACCGGAATTTATTGAACATGCCGAACAGTCGCGGGGCGATGCTGGCTCATCGTTCTGTAATCTACGCCCGGGCGGGTTACGAGAAAAAATGCGTGGACTGCCATTATGATTTGGTCCACAACGATAAAATTGCCGTTATGTACCGTCAGTATCGCAGGCTGCCCTATCAGGCTAAAGGTCTGCGGGTCGAAAAGCTTGGAATTTAATTTTTTAATTATTTCTATCATGAACTCGAAAGGAGGCTGGTAAATGAGAAAGATGTCACTCATACGAACGGTCGAGCTGTTGGTCATTTTTTCATTGGTATGCGCCGTGCCCCTGACGGTCCCGGCCCAGCAGACCAATTTCCCCACGGTAAAGGAGTATCGCATTGAACGCAGCGTCCCGCCGGTGGCGGTGGCCTGTATCGAGTGTCATCGTGCCACCACTCCGGGGTTGTTTGCAGACTGGGCGAAAAGTCGTCATGCCAACGCCAATATATCCTGCCTGGACTGCCATGTTGTGCAGCCTGGCGATACGGATATTGCCAAAGGGCATGAGCAATATTACAGCCGCTCCGACTTACCCTATGGCGAGGAGAAGTACAAAGTACCCATTGCTTCTATCGTGACGCCCAAAGACTGTTCTCGTTGTCATCCCGACGAAGTCACCCAGTACAGCCGCTCCAAGCATGCCAACACCATCGAGATTATGTGGAAATTGGACCCCTGGCTGAACAAGGGGATGAACTCCGATAATGAGCGCAAAACCGGGTGCTTCAATTGTCACGGCACGGTTATTAAGATCGACGAAAACGGCAAAATCGATCCGGCCACCTGGCCCAACGCCGGCGTGGGCCGCATTAACGCCGACGGCAGCAAGGGTGCGTGTACTTCCTGCCATACCCGTCACCGCTTTTCAGTAGCCGAAGCCCGCATGCCGGAAGCGTGCGATCAGTGCCATCTGGGTCCCGACCACCCCCAGATTGAGATTTATGAAGAGTCCAAACACGGGACACTGTATCACGCCTATAAAAACGAATACAATTTCAATGCCGCCGGC
>JARFPZ010000562.1 GCA_029288035.1 Desulfosarcina sp. | reverse complement strand
CACCTGGTAAGCGATGTAAACATCACCGCTCTTAGCATAGCGTGTTTCGGGCTGCTCGGTGCTCACTATTTTTTACCTCCTATGTTGTCGATCAATGGTTATGCAAATCCGCAAAAAACTTTATTACTAACCCTAAACTTTGCCTTGACTTGCGATACTATATTTTATCTTCTCTTACTTTTTGCGTCTGTATCTCTGTATTTCTTTGCCATCCGCAGATGTAAAGGTCAGTATATCGTCTTGCACAGAATACCTTCCGTTAACGATCTCAGAAGAAGAACCTTGTCGAAAAATCTCGAATTTTACATTTCTGTGCTCACTCAGAGTATATTTTCCTTTTACAGCCATTTTCTGATTGTCAACAGCCTTGAATGTGAAATCCTCCCAGAATTCAATCGTAGCCGCCTTTCCAATTTCTTTCCATTTCCCAACTAAGTGTTGTGTGTTTGCGCAAGCCATAATCAAGGAAAATGCGACGATCGCAAATGCGGAATAAAGGTTGAATTGGTCTCTTTTCATAACAAAGATGATCTCATGATATTGAAAGCTGATTGTTTGAAGACTTTACTTGAGAATCCGCACTTAAAAATGATTATATCGGAGGTGGACGCTTAAATCCTTTCTGCAAGGATGGATAAGAACATAAATAGGGTGGTTTCGACGGGTCCTTAAACAACACTAATTCTTCTATGCCGAATCCTTGCCATTGACTAATTATTTCTGATGCAAAGTATTTTGTCATATCGTTATATGTGAAAATAATGGCCGATTTTGAATCTTCCCCCTTTGATCCATTCCAATTACTTTCTAAATATCTTGAAAAATCTAAAATGTCTTTCTTTTCATTCAGCTCCAATTTTTGGTATTCTATAGAAATTTGTTTGTAGCTGCTTTGAAACTCGCTTCGCGTAATCGGCCAAAAGTATTGAAAAATTGAAAGAAATTTTATTTCAGTAGTACATAATAGAAGCTCTGGCATGCCTACATGAAATAAATTCTTCAATTTATTCCTTTCAGGTATAGTTCTATATTGTGTTAGTAATGGCTCAGGTATTCGAAATGCAGGCTGGAAAATGTGCACACAAACCAGCTCTTCGTCAAAGGAATCTTTTTCCCGAAAACCAAGTAAAGCTGCTGGAAATAGCAACCCCAAAAATTGTAAAATTTCACGCCGGGTAAATTTGTTCATTTGTCGTCACCATCAGCGGATATAAAACCGATATCATCATAGCCTTTCACATTCTTTATCTGGTTTAAGATTCATATTCAAGCATCTTTTCACCTCAAAACTTTTGTGAATATCCGAACTGAGCAATTCTTATCGCAGTGTTTAGATTACGCTTTCAAACGGCTAAGGTATTTACATTTCCGATTTGATGGTCATCGTTCATAAGGTTTATGGCATTATACAATTTGTAAGTTTAAAAAAACGTGGGGATTGAACAAATGGTCGGAAATTTTGCTGAAAAGCTGTTTTTAGGGCAGCAGACTGGATATAAGCGTCTCAACTGTGCACAAGCGATTGCTGAAGCATTTCGACAGGAATACAATTTTTTAACCGAAGACACGGTTAAAGACTTCAAAAAATGGGCCACGGTAAAGCACCCAATGGCGAGTGTGGAATGCTTTATGCAGCCAAATACATATTTGAAAAAAACAATCGTCCCGATAAAGCTCAGGAATTTGAAAAGCATTTCCGCGAGTTTGCCGGTACGACAAAATGCAAGGAGCTAATCAAGAAAAAAATCCCCTTTTGCGCCCAATGCATCAATCGAACCGCTATGTTCATCGACCAGAATTGAGATCAAGCCGGACTCCTGCGGAAAAATCAGAGCCATCGGCAATAAAATACTTCAGCCGGGGCCACTCGACCAAACAAGGGTCATGCCGAGAACCGGCTCACCGCGTCTTCGTTCCATTCCATGCCTGAGCCGATGGCGTCGTCTATGATCGCCATGCCCTTCTCAATTCGGAGTGGCTCGGTAAGGATGGGATTCCACCAATCAGCATACTCCAGCCAATGCGCTGTCGGCGTGCAGCACAGGAGGCGCGTACTGATCTCTGGCCAAAGATGGTTGGACACACGGATATTTTTTGTTTGAGCGATTGTCGCGGCCCTGAGCCAGCCGCTCACTCCGCCAATCTTCATCACGTCTGGCATTACGAAGTCCGATGCTTGCGCCTCAATGGCATGCATCATGTCCAGCGTTCCCCACCAGTTCTCACCGCACTGGATTGGGGTTCGCGCTTCCCGTGCTACAAGTGCATGCCCGGCATAATCGTGGGCGAGCGTCGGCTCTTCGACCCAGGTGAGACCCTCGTCGTCGAGAACCCGAAGACGTTCTACAGCCTCTGTCGGAGTGAGGCACTGGTTGTAGTCCACCATGATGGCCATGTCGTCGCCCGCTGCCTTTCGAATGGCGCGCACAACGGCGACATCCTCTTGTACAGTGGGGTAGCCAATCTTGGCCTTGACACCTGTGAATCCACGCTTCGCCCAACTCTCGGCGCCATTCCCAGAGCCTTTTACGCCGTCGTACCCGATCGCACCGTAGGCACGAACCGGCTTTTCCACCTCCCCGAGTAAACGCACAAGTGGCATGCTATGAACGCGGGCGAGCGCATCCCAAAGTGCCATGTCAATCGCAGCGAGCGCTATACCGACAAGGCCTTGTGGCCCTAATAGGCGGAAGCGTTTGGCGAGTTTTTGCTCGACTTCGGCTGGAGCCAAAGCGTCACCCTGAACCAGGGCCTCGAAATTCTGAATTAGCCCGGCAGTCGGCTTGAGCGCAGCCGGCGTGTAAGTGAACACAATGCTGTGTCCGCTGATTCCGGTGTCGGTTAATATGTCCGTCAAGACTAGAGGCGACTCGGTAATCACGCCGCTTGCAGTCTTATGCGGTTCTGTCATCGGCACCCGAACAGCCCTCACTTTGAAACCTTGAATTGTCGGCGATGAATCTTTATGCATATCCTCCTCCGATCAGTTTGTTCAACATTAATATTGAGTAGATGTCTTGTGTTTGCACCATTTAAGGCATCTTAGCAGGCGGCATTATAATATTCCTATTTGGAGTAAAATGCAGATTTATTTCCACCCGAATACTTTGACGCCATTTTCTTGAAACAATTTAATCGTATTAATTTCACCCGATCAACTTATCAATTCCAAGCTTTAGCTTAAGCCGGCGTAATAAGCCAGAGGTCTGGCCAGCGACAATTCGAAGATCATAATCGTTTGGGCGTCCTGTGACATCTCCGAGCCGACCGGCGGTATTGTAGAAAGGATCTTTTATTTCAGGAAAACCCCCCACCACAGGCCACTCCTCAACAACACGAATGCCCTCATGTTCGAAGGCCTGTCCCATATATTTGAGAAGGGGAATAGCCTCACCGATTCCAGTGTGTCCGCCACCGAAGGTGCAAAATACCACCGCA
>JARFPZ010000558.1 GCA_029288035.1 Desulfosarcina sp. | reverse complement strand
TCAAGGGATTGCGAGTTTCCAGATCTGAATTGACCAAACGAAAAAAAGGGTTTATGCAAGTCTACATAAACCCCTCAATTTCCTGGTGCCGGAGGCGAGAATCGAACTCGCACGGACGCAAGGTCCGGAGGATTTTGAGTCCTCTGCGTCTACCTATTTCACCACTCCGGCTTAAGACTGTCTATATAGGCAAAAATAAAAATGTTGTCAATAAAATTGCTATATTATCTTTTAGTGACGGTTAATAATTCTGTTGCGGAAATCTCGCCCTCCCTTAAAATTTGCGGGATATCGCCAGTCACATCCACAACTGTCGAGCCGGTGCCGCCTTTCAGCAGACCCGCATCCAACGCGGCATCCAGTTGCCGTGTCAGCTGCGGTTTCAGATCTCCAAGCCGACGGCAACCGGACTCACCCGATAGATTGGCGCTGGTGCCGGTAATCGGACTGCCCAGGCAACGGGTCAGGGCAGCAGCCACCGGATGACCAGGTAACCGGATGCCGATTTTGCCGGTTCCGGCAGTAAGATGACGGGGTACGGCGTCACTGGCTTTAAATACCAGCGTTACCCCGCCGGGCCAAAACTGGTCCATTATGGAAAATGCAGCCGAGGAGGCGTGTGATACTAGCCGTTCCAGCTGTATCCGTTGTTCAATCAATATGAGTATCGGCTTTTGGACCGGTCGCTGTTTTATTTTAAAGACCCGATCTACCGCCTCGGCATTGAAGGCATCAGCACCCAGTCCATATAGACAGCGGGTGGGAAAAGCGACAATCCCGCCCTCTTTAATGACAGTGCCGGCTGATTGAATAAATTCGGGTTCGGGTTTTTCATGATTGATTTTATAAACTTTCAATCGTTTTCGCTTTTTTCTCAACTTGTCGGGCCATCTCCTGCTTGAATTTTTGGAGCTTTGCGGCAAGTTTTAGGTCAGAGGTTGCGATAATCTGGGCGGCGAGAATGCCGGCGTTACGCGCGCCGGGTTTACCGATCGCCATAGTGGCTACCGGAATTCCCGGAGGCATCTGGGCCGTCGCCAACAGGGCATCCAGTCCTTGCAGACAGGAGGAATCTATGGGAACGCCGATTACCGGCAGGGTTGTGTGGGCAGCCAACACGCCGGCCAGATGGGCGGCATGACCCGCCCCGGCAATGATTACTTTCATTCCCCTTTTCGAGGCGGTGGCGGCAAAATCTCCTGCTCGCTTTGGACTTCTATGGGCCGAGGCCACGGTCATTTCGTAGGGTATTTGAAAGTTCTTAAGAATCGCCGCGGCCTCTTGCATGATGTCAAGATCGGAATCGCTACCCATCACAATACCGACTTTTACCGCTTCCTTTTGTTTTTTTAAAACTCTTTTTCCTGTCGCCAATGGTACCCCCTATAAATTTTTAATTGTCTTAAAAAGTGCATTTAAAAGAATAAAAACGGAATGAAAGTTAAGTGCCACGTTATGCATGATTTTCATCATTCTAATTCTGATGCTCCTCCAGGGCGAGTTCGATAAGGTTGTCCATCAGCTGGCTGAAACTCAATCCGCCAACCTGGGCGGCCTGGGGTAGTAGACTTGTGGCCGTCATTCCGGGAATCGTGTTGGTTTCCAGCACATAAATTTCCCGATCGATGAGAATCATGTCGGTTCGGCTGTAACCCCGGCAGTAGAGTGCCTGGTGGGCTATTTTCGCGAAGGACTGGGTCTGCTGGGTCAACTCGTCATCAATTCGGGCCGGACATATTTCCTGGGTGACGCCAGGGGTATATTTGGCTTCATAATCGAAAAATTCCCGGCTTTTGTCAGGCACGATTTCGATAATCGGCAGTGCTTTCAGTTTCTTGTTTCCGATAACACCAGCGGTAAGCTCTATGCCGGCAATAAAGGCTTCGACCATCACGGCGTTATCGTAGACAATGGCTTTATCCAGGGCGTCCTGCAGATCAGCGGCAGATCTCACGATGGACATTCCCACGCTGGACCCGCCTGACACCGGTTTGACTACCAGGGGCAGGCCAAGTTGCTTCACGCAAGCGTCCACATTCACATTGTCGCTACGATCGTAAATGATATAGGACGGCACGGGAAGACCGGCTAATTCGTAAAGTTTTTTGGTGACCGCTTTGTTCATGGCGAGGGCACTCCCGAGCACACCGGAACCCTGATAGGGAATACCGAGTAGATCGAGGAGCCCCTGAACGGTACCGTCTTCACCATAAGGTCCGTGGAGAATAATCAAGGCAACATCGATTCCTGAAGCATCCTTTACCAATCGGCCCAGATCGGTTTTGGGGTCATATCTCCGGATTTGGTATTTGTCTTTATCCAAGGCCTCATAAACCTGATCGCCGCTTTGCAGCGAAACTTCACGCTCGGAAGATATGCCTCCGGCAAGAAGAGCAACAGTTAGTTTTTTCATGGCGATTGATCCTTTATAGGGTATATAGTCCCGTATATTTCAACTATTGAAATTCTGAGTCTTGGGGAAACTCATCGCTATCTTTTGTTGGTTGCTGAGGCTCCCAACCGTTCTACCAGTTTAGCTGAATATTTCTGGGGCATTTCTCTGTCTACGGGTAATTTTGCCATGGTGTTTAATTTCATAATCAGGAAGTTCAATTTCTGGAGGGTACGATATTTTTCGGCCGTCTTTTCCATACCGATCAGAAGATCTTCCGTACGCTTTATTTCTTTTTTTAATTGGATTTCGGCAGGCAGACAATCTGCATTTTTTAAAATCTTATACGCCAGTCTCAGCTCACTATCCACATGGCTGTCACTATCAAATATGAGGGGTTTGCCAGCTCCCTCTAAATTCTCAAATTTACCTTTTTGTTGAGCACGGCGAATACGGTCTTCTATTATTTTTTCAAATCCTGGAAACATTTTTGATTGTTTATGGAAGGCGGTTTGGATAAATTTAATAAAATTCTTATTTAATTCCTAATGTTATCAAGCTAGATATATCACACTTAATGATGTTTTAAAATTAGAAAATGTCGAAGGTCAAAACAATCTATCCGATGGATGCCATCTGAGGCCATCGGCAGGAATTCGCAAGTTATAGATTGACCGAAGCAGAAATTGTTTGGTAAGAAATGAGACAATATTCAGTATTCCCGCAAATAGCACGGGATCTTCGACCAGCATTGCGTTGTCTTGCCGACGATCCATGTTTTTTCGTCGACGCGTCGGTTTAAGGCCAAGCTTCGTTATACATTAATCTACTACTTCAAGAAGGAACCACTGCATGAAAAAAATAGCCTTTGCCGGAACCGACGGAAGGACGTTGTTAAGTGCCTTGGTGACGGGTACCGCTACCAGTGAAATATACTCGGACAATTTTAAAGGGATCGTCATTCGGGGGACCCCTTCGATGCCGACATTTTCTGAAATTATGAATTGGCCGGTGGAGTTTATTGCTACAAATAGCAACTCCGCTGAGGATTATACGGCAGCAATTATTGCGGCCTTGAAGGAAAAGAAAATCGACTATGTGATCCCGATGCCCGAAGCGCTTTTGTTTGAAGGTTTGGTGGATGCCGTCGAAAATGCCGGTTTTGGGGATCAAATCATCGGCTTGAGAAAGTCCGGTGCGTTTATCGAAGGTGATAAAATTGCGTGCAAAAAACTTTGTCGGGAGGCCGGTATCCCAGTGGCAAGCTCCTGGGTCGAGGTGGACGCCCAAGAGTATCAGAAGATATTGCAGACCTGTTTGAAATATATCCATGCCTACGGGGGCGCCGTGTTAAAATATCCTTTCAGCGCAGGTGGAAAGGGTGCGCGCATTATTTTGAACACCTGGGAAATCAGAGAAGTTTACGATGGATTGATCAAAGATTACAAATCCAGCTATAAAAAAATGTTTGGTGGCAAAGGAGAATGGCCGTTATTAATAGAGTCTTTGATGTCGGGGGTGGAAATAAGCTTTACACTGTTGGTTGATAAAAATGGGAATTTTCAAATTTTACCCACCTCCATGGACTATCCGGAACGATTTGAAGGCCCCGCCGGCAAAAACAATCCGGTCACCGGCGGTATGGGAGCTGTTTCACCCCATCCAATGGAAACACCGGAATTAATTAAAATGGCAGGTGATGTCATTGCCGGGCCGCTGATTGAAGCCATGAGAAAAGAGGCAATTTTGCGTCCCTGCATACTCTATCCCGGCTGTTTTGTCTCGATGGATGAGACCGGACTTCCAACTGCAATACGAGTTTCTGAAATTAACATTCGTCCCGGAGAACCCGAAGCCCAACCGGTCCTACGTCGTCTGAGAAATATGGGAACCCTAATTAGAGCAACCCTGGAGGGAAATTTAAATGAAATTGAACCGGAAGTCAGAACGGATCAGCTGGCCATATGCTCAGCGCTGGTAACGGGAAGGGGAGGACCGGACGGCCAGAAAGGGTACCCTTGGTCCTGCACCCGAGGAGAACCCGTTGAAATAGATTTTAAATACATGAAACGCAAAGGCATTCAAGTGATTCCTTCGGCCATGATGGGTTCACCGAGGGACGGCGGTTTTAAATCCGATGGAACCCGCGTGGCCTTCTTAAACGCGAATCTGTCTGTCAAACCCGATGGTAGCCGGGGTGAAGCCGCCGAACAATTCAGAAAGAAACTATTAGATGCGTTTGACAATGGAAAGATCAGGGTAATTCCCCGGGAAAACCCTAATGGTAATCGCTTGGATCTAAGGCGAGATATCGGTTCTCATTATCTGGAAGCGGAAAAAATATTCCCGGTTAGCACGATTGGCTGTAAATAAATTGTCAAGGGTTCGAGGGATAAAACGCTCATAGATATTTTGAAAGCATAAAATGCATATCGCCGAACACAATGAAAATCGTGTTAATGGGATTGAGTAAGATTGACAAATAATTTCGGGCTTTTATTGAGGAGACTATGGAATGACATTTATGGTGGCGATGCAGGGAATCGAACCCCGGACACTACGGATATGAGCCGTATGCTCTAACCATCTGAGCTACATCGCCAATTATCGCACCTGTAACAATCTCTGGTAGGAAGGCTTTCTACCAATTAAGCACCGTTTAGTCAAGTTGAAAAACGAGTTTTGCGTCTAATGAAACCTTATTTCAGAAAAAAAGCCCTGCTGAAATCAGATAATATCTCAGCAGGGCAGTTCAAGCGGCAGCATTTAGTTGCTTTAGTTTACCGCCGGTGCGTTAGGCATTGTTTTGGCTATACTTAGGTTGTCCTCATAAGGAAGACCCGTCCACCTCCACCGTGTATTCATCGAGGTTTTGCGGCAACTTATCAAATACAATCATAAACGGAACGGTTTGCCCGGTTTTAACCTTTATGTTGGATTTTTTGTCACCGGATCTGTTGCGCAAGCGTTTCGTGATTGCCGCAATCTTCATTCCGGCGACTTCTGAATCAGAAAGCACATTGCCGCAATAAACGCTTTCGGATTTCACAAGTTTTCCGCCTTTTTGGTAAATCTTTCCCGTTACCTTGATAAAACTGCGTGGATGATCATAATCATTTTTTATCTTGCCATGGATGACAAAGCGTTGGTTGCCCTGTGAATCGTTAACAAATCTGGCGTTAATGGTTCCTCCCAATGGCACTATCTTGAGGTTGCCGGCGACATCCTTTGCTTTTGGATTCAACTTATCGCTCAGATATGGGATTCTAATATCGAGGTCACTAAGATAAGGAATTTTGATATCACTGATATAGGGAATCTTTATCCCCAGCATGTTGGGAACAATTAAAACCCCGCTTGCTAGGAGGAGAAGCAGTAAGGCTACTAGAACGGGCTTTTTCGACCGTGACTTCGGCATCATCGCGGCCGGGGTCAATGGCGGTTGGTCTGCTACCGGTGAGCCATCGGTCCGGTTGTCGACGCTACTTGTTTCCAAAAGTTCATCTGTGGCAAATTCATCCGTTGTGACATCTGCCCGGAGCACTGTCCCTTCAAGTTCAACGTCCTCAATACCGACGTCATCAGATGTATCCGTACCATCGGGAGACAGAAGATTTGACTCCAGTTGTTCATCGGCGGTAGTACTGCCGTTAAAGAGATCTTCCTTTTCCTGGAGTTCACTCTCGATGTCAAAATCAAGCTCAAGATCGCTTTCATCCTCAGAAGCATCCTCCTGGGCTGCCGCCATTTCCAATGGTGATTCCAATTCCTCTTCGGTGATTTCTTCATTTTCTTCCAGCATTTTCTCTATATCTAGAAGATCATCCTGCTGATTCGCATCTCCGGCGTCATTAGAAGCTGTGCTATCAACAACATCGGCAACCGGTTCATCGATATCAAATTGCAGATCGAGTTCGTCGGCATCATCGTCCTCGGCTGAGACTTCCGGCGTTTCATCAGGTTCGAGCATTTTTTCCAGATCGGAAAAATCCAGCGCATCATCCTCCTCTTCGTCAGTAGTGGCGCCGGATGCCTGAGTTTTTTGATCATTTTTAAGTTCAAGATCCGGCTCAACTGCTTCGGCTGAATTTTCAGCAGGTTCATCAGTTTCGGAATCAATTATTTCTTCAAGATCGGATAAATCTAGTTCATCTCCGGGGCTTATTGCATCACCTGCGATGGTTTCGGGATCCAAGCCCTGATTTTCAGATTTTTTCCCTGAAGTAATCTCAGTTGCCGGCGTGTCGTCGCCTTCAAGATCCAAATCCAGGAAATCTATCTCATCAGATTCTTCTGCCGCTATTTTAGCGTCAGGAATTTCATCGACTTCCTGGTTTTCATCGTCCTCATCCAGCAGCAGATCGAGATTCGGATCTTCAGAATCCTCCCCTGTGGCAGTCTCCGTTGCCGACGACTCGTCGTATTCAAGATCCAGATCTGACAAATCCAGCTCATCGTCGATCTCCTCCAGTGCCATTTCGGCGTCGAGGGTTTCATCAACTTCCAGGTTTTCATCTTCCTGATCCGGCAGCAGATCGAGATTCAGATCTTCAGAATCCTCCCCTGTGGCAGTCACCGCTGTCGACGATCCGTCGTTTTCAAGATTCAGATCGGACAAATCCAGCTCATCGCCGATCTCCTCCAGTGCCATTTCGGCGTCGGGAATTTCATTGACTTCCTGTTTATTTCCAGCTTCCAGGTCAAGCTCAATATCTTCAAGTTTGGTATCTGTGTCATCCTCAGTCAAAGGCTCACTGTCCAAAGCGGATAAATCCTTCAGATCCGGCAGTTCATCGTCGATTATCGAGGGCGCGGCCGGTTCCTGATTGGTGTCCGCATCAAGTTCAAACCCCAGGTCAAGTTCATCGTCAGTGTTTTCCAGCAGATTCTCCATTCCTGCCCCGGGATCTAAATCCAATTGGTCATTGGAGTCACCTAAGGCGAGTTCCGATTCTTCTGCTTCGGACGTCAGCTCAGGCGGATCCTCTTTCTCGTCAAACTCAGGATCCAAACCCAGTCCGAAGCCTAGTACATCATCCGCATCCTCTTGCGGGGTTTTCGTTTCAAGGGATTCGTCATCATTAAATAAATCATCTAAAGAAGAATCGAGATCGCTCAATTCCGAGCTTCCATCTGAATCCAGCAATTGCTCATCAGTGTCTGAAAATAAATCATCTTCAGGAGAATGTGGATATGCTGTAAATATATTCTCGCATTTCGAGCACTTGACTTTGGAACCTGTCTCTTTTATTAGACTGTCGTCGACCTTAAAGCTTGAGTTGCATTCTTTGCAGGTGATAATCATAGGATACTCCACCACTTATGAATTAATGTGTCGTTTAACGGATAAATACTTTTACTACATTATCGGCCAAAACCCTCCGCAACTTAATATATAGAATTTAGGTTCTTTGGATAGCCGGAATCCCTATTATCGATTCGAAATATATTGATACCAGGAAGTGTCCTGCCAGAATACGATTATGATGGCGATTTGGATTGTGTACCGTCATTTAAAATATGGAAATTCTGGAGCGTATTCGAATTCTCATAAGGATGGAATAATGAATTAGCGGCCTCTGGCATGGAGAAGACAATGGAATTTTGTTTTATAATAGGACGGCGTCTAAATAGAAAAAAGTGTAAAGAAGAATTTAGCAGATGGCCTCGTTTTGCATAGACTCGAAATCCCATTATTCCGACATACCAGCTGGTTCGAACCTCCCATAGTCCAAAATATTTGATAAGCTTTGTAACCTAGATTATCGCGAAATAGCGATCTTGTCAATTTTTTTGAATCTTTACAAACCGACTGCCGCTAATTTATCTACTACTTTCTTTTGCTCTTCATTGAGATTTTGCGGGATTGTGATATGTACGCGGACATAGAGATCGCCCTTCTTATTTTTCTTCATGTCCGGCAGACCGTGGCCGGACAACCTCATCTTGGTGCCCTGTTTGGTGCCGGGTGGAATTTTCAGACTCAATTGCTTGTCATCGATTGTCGGAACAGAGACGGTCGTTCCCAAAATAGCCTCGCTTACCTTTAGTTCCCGATCGATATAAAGATCATAATTCTCCGAGCTGAATACAGGGTCATTGAGTACCTTAGATTTTATATATAGATCGCCGGCGGGACCGCCGTAGGGACTTGGATTTCCCTTGCCGACCAATCGTAGTTTTTTGCCTGCTATTAGCCCTTTGGGGATTTTTACTGTCAGATTTTCAGATCTCCCTTGATGCTGGAAGGTTATAGCCTTACTAGTTCCAGTGGCGATTTCGCGTAATGTCAAGGGTAGCTCGTAAACCAAATCCGAGCCTTTTGCCTGGCTCTGTTGTTGTGCCCCGCCAAAATTGAAAGGTGATCCAGTCCCAAAAGAAAATCTTCTGCCACCACCCCCGGCATGGGAGAAATTATCGCCGCCAAATCCGAATTCCCTGAATATATCCCCGAAGTCGAATCCTCGAAATATGTCCTCCTGGGAAAAGCGCTGACGAAAACCTTCAGAACCAAAGGTATCATACTCTTTGCGTTTTTCCTTGTCACTCAAGACGGCATAGGCTTCGCTTATTTTCTTGAATTTTTCTTCAGCGCTCTTGTCCCCTTTGGTGTGATCGGGATGGTACTTCATCGCTAACTTGCGATAAGCCTTTTTAATTTCCTCTTCACTGGCGTTTTTCTGAACACCAAGAACTTTATAATAATCTTCAGACATACCGACAAAACCCCTTTATTATAATTGGACCTAATTTTGTAGAAAATA
>JARFPZ010000532.1 GCA_029288035.1 Desulfosarcina sp. | reverse complement strand
GTGGTGACACCTCATGTGGCGCGACGTTGCAGGCCGCCGTTTAGTTGATTGGGTGTTTGGTGATGAAACCCAATCAACCCAATCAACTTAATTAACCAGAGTGAGTTTACTTATAAGGTTCCAGTTCACACGGATTTTCTTCCCGGCTTCTGACCACTTCTTCGCCCTTCATGAAGCCGATAACGGTGTAAAAATCGGATTTGTCACCGGCTGCAAGTTCCTCCGGGGTTTTCATGCGAGCAATGATGACATCCTGGACGAATTGGTGATCCCAGGGGCGAATGTAAGTCGGATTGGGTTTCATGTTGTCCTTGATGGTCCAGCCTTCTAATGCTTTGATGACATCGTTGGTTTCTAGACTGTTGGCCCGTGCCACGGCTCGCAGCAGTTCGCGGGCGCCGAGGTATCCCTGATAGGTATTGTTTTCAGGGATCGGAAATCCGGCATCGGGCCAGCGCTGTTGATATTTAGCAACGAATTCTTTGACGCCGGGGGCATCAATGGTGTGATACCACTCAACAGCAAAGGTTCCGATCGCTTTTTCAGGACCCACGGCAAAGGCATCGCCATAATCCATCAGGCTGAAGCCCCATTTGAAATCTTTGTCCATGCCAAATTGCCTGATTTGTTCGAACAGGGCCGAGCGATCCACACCGCCGATGGTGCACATGATCATGTCCGGTTTGGGCTTCAGATTTCTGATCTTGATCAGATAAGAACTGAAGTCCCGCGTTCCCATGGGAATCAGCGCTTCACCCATATCTTTACCGCCTTCCTTTTTGAGGATTTCGCGGAATGACAGGGTTCCGGAACGTCCCCAGGTGTAATCGTGGGTAATGAAATACCAGTTCTTGCCGAAATTCCGCGCGATGTAAGGTGCCACGGCCCTCACCAGCATGGTGTTGTTGGGACCCACTCTGAAGTTGGTTCGATGGCAGTGCTTACCGGTGCATTCGTCCGAGTTGGTATTGGTGTTGAAGTAAATGGTATTGCCGCGCTGGGCGACTTCGGAGATCGCGATCGCCACCGATGAAGATACCGCCCCGAGCATAAAATGAACCTTGTCGCGCTCGATCAATTTCTGGGCTTTGCGCGCCCCGGCAGCCGGATTGGTTTCGGTGTCTTCAACAATCATCCGAACTTGTTTTCCCAGGACACCACCGGCCGCATTGGCCTCTTCAACCGCCATGGTAATCCCGCGCCTTTCGGCAGCGCCCAAATCGGCATAATTACCGCTGGCCGGGCTGATAACCCCCAGCCGGATCTCATCATCCGCTGCCTGGACCGCAACGGCCGTCAATCCTAGCGCCAGCGCCAAAATAAAGACCAACCCTACTGATTTTGTAAATGTTTTCATTTTGTCCTCCTTCTTTGTGAAATACGGTTGACGGTTGATGCCTCCAATAAACCCTAACGTCGCATAAGGGTAGAATTTGACGACCCAATCCAAATATTGCGGCTGGCTGACACCTCCTTTCTTGCTTTCAATAGTACTTTTCTAAGCGTTTATCGAATTTTTTCTGATAATATGCTGTAAGAAAATTGAGGTTTCAGCAAATTACAAGTACCAGTGATTGAAGATTGAATATTTAAGGCCCGCTTCCGACGGGATCACTATTATGAAAAGATCATACAAAAGGCAGAGCGAAGCCTCCGGCTCGTAGGGGTTGTAGCGCCTACGCCTCGGAGAGCGACATCCACAAATCTTCAATCTTAAATATAAAAGTCGCCACCCATCAAGGGCCCCTTTTTCCGAGCGCCCTTTTGCAAAAAGCTTAGCTTCCTCGCACCCGATTGCATGCCTTTTCGTCAGTGCGCCGTCCAGCCGGCGTCCACAAACAGCACATGGCCGGTAACCATGTTTGCAGCCGGTGAGGCCAAATATAAAACCGCTGCGGCGACGTCATCGGGTTTGCCGAAACGTTTGAGCAGGTTTTTGGCCAACGCATATTCCCGAAAATCGGGATCGGCTAGAAAGCCTTTGGTCAGCTCGGTTTCAACGAAAGTCGGTGCCACGGCATTGACGAGAATCTCGTGGGGCGCCCATTCCATTGCCAACACCTTGGTGACCAGGTTCAACCCGGCTTTGCTGGCGCAATAGGCTGCTCGCTTGGCCAGGGCAACCGACCCGGTTTGGGAGGTCATGTTGATGATTCGCCCTCCGCGATTCTGCGTGATCATCAATTTACCGACGGCCTGGGCCATGAAAAATGCCCCTTTCAAATTGATGTTCATCAGGGTGTCCCAATTTTCTTCGGTGACATCGACCGAATCTTCGGGAATGTTGATGCCGGCGTTATTCACCAGAATATCGATACCACCCATGGTCTGGGAAATTTTTTCAGTCAATGATGCTTGCTGCTGGATTTGGGTCAGATCGGCCGGAAATGAGATCGCCCGTCGTCCCAGGGCCTGTATCTCCTCTGCCACGGATTGCAGCTGGTCTTCGCTGCGGGCCACCAGGGCTACATCCGAACCGGCGCCGGCCAGTGCCAGGGCAACGGCCCGGCCGATACCACGACCTGCCCCTGTGATCAGGGCAATTTTGCCGTTAAGGTCAAAAAAAGATGCAACACCGCCTTCTTTCAGTTCATTCATAGGACACCTTCTGTAACTAGACGCGAGCGCCGCCGTTGGCCAAAAAAACGGCCCGTCTGATCGGAAGAGAAACTTTTCGGGCTCGGTTCCAAAATCGGTCGCTGTTGGGTTTCGCATTTGGCGATAATCCCGTTAACGTGTAGGTTGGATTGAGTGCAACGAAATCCAACAAGGCCTGGCGCAGGCTCAACCCAACCTACGAAATACAAAGGGACAGAGGATAGAATCAACTCCAACTTTTTGAAATTAAGTTTCATATTAAGAAAGAGTTTCGTAATCTACTATAAAATTGTTCTATTTTCATGAACTCCCATGACAGTTAGGGAGTCACAGTCATTTCTCCAAGCTGAATGACGACATCTGTACTAAACGTTATTTTCCATAGCGTTTCGTGCGAACAGTGGCGGTAATGCCATGCGCCAGCATCCGTTCCACCTCGCATTGTCGGGCAGTGACTTCACCCACCTTGATGCTGGCTTCAGGGGTCATTTTTTGGAAAGTCACTGTTTTTAAAAATTTGCCCACCCAAACCCCCCCGGTGTACCGTGCCGAGCGGCTGGTTGGCAAGATGTGATTGGTGCCGATGGACTTGTCTCCATAGGCAACCGTCGTCTCTTCCCCGATGAACAGGGAACCGTAATTTTTAAGCCGTTCAACGTAATAATCGGTATCTTCAACATGGATCTCCAGGTGCTCGGGCGCATAATCGTCGCTAAGCCGGATGGCTTCGTCGCGGTCGTCGGCAACGTAAAGCTTGCCGTTGTCAGCCCAGGAGATTTCCGCGACATCTCTGGTGGGCAACACCTCGAGCTGTTTGTGAAGTTCTTCAAGGGTTTCGCGGGCAAATGATTCACTCAGACAGACCAGCAGCTGGCCGCTGTTGGGATCGTGCTCGGCCTGACCGAGGATGTCACAGGCAACTAAGAAGGGATCGGCGCTGTCATCTGCGATAATGGCGATTTCGGTTGGGCCGGGAAGAAGGTCGATGCCGCATTGTCCGAACAACTGCCTTTTGGCTTCAACAACGAATTTATTGCCGGCGCCGCAGAGCATGTCCACCGGTTCGACCTCTCCCATGCCAAAAGCCATCAGCGCAAAGGCAGGCACCCCGCCGACAATGAAAATACGGTCTGCCCCGGCTTGCTTCATCGCATTGATGGTGGCGGGGAAATAGCCCTCTCCCTTGACGGGCGGCGTGCAGCCGACCACGGTTTCAACACCGGCCACCTTGGCCGGGATAATGCTCATCTGGGCCGATCCGAACATGGGATACCGGCCTCCGGGCACATAACTCCCAACCCGGCTGATAGGAATATGCTTGTGACCCAGGACGATCCCCGGGCTGATCTCCACCTCCAGGGGCTGCAGGGTGGCAAGTTGCGCTTCGGCAAAGGCGCGCACATTACGCTGACAAAATTCAGTATCCTGGACCAGCTGTTGATCGCATTTGGCAATGGCGTCACCAATCTGCTGTTGGCTAAGCTCGAAACTCTCGGGATTCCAATCATCGAATTTTTGACTGTACTTGCGAACCGCATCCATCCCGTTTTTTCTAAGATCGTCCAGCATTTCTCGAACATACTGGGTGGTTTCCTGATCTTCTTCAAAAAGACGGTGGCCGCCTTCTTTAATGACTTTCATTTGGATCTCCTTTATAAATTTCAGGGCTCCTGACCTCAGTCGGAGAAAGTTCACGGGAGACCCTGATATTTGAAGGCCCTACAAAATTTGTAGTAAAAATAAGCGTAAATTTACGACACACCAGTAGTTCTGAATTTAGCCGGCAAGCTGAAACGTGTGGCTTGGCTAGCATGCCAGGTTTTGGATGTCAAGTAAAAAAATACGGTTGACTCCAGAAAACATTCTGGGTAGATTTCGAACATTTGTTTTAAAGCAATTGCACGAAAAACAGACAATCATGATACCGGTTGCCGGTTTCTGGATGCTGGTCACCGGTCATTGGTTGCCGGCGGAAGGAGGATCGAAAATGACCAAACCCTTTAAAAAGATCGCAGTTGTCGGCACCGGCACCCTGGGTGCCCAAATTGCCATGCTGGCATCCAATGCAGGTTACGATGTCACGATTTTCGACCGGCAAACCGGGGCCTTTGATGCCATGATGAAAAAACTGCACAGCGAATTGACGGCCAAGCAGGGCGAACCTTTTATTCCTTTTGACCAATGGCCGGCATGCCGGCAGCAAATCAAAGAGGTTGAGAAACTTGATGAGGCCGTCAAAGACGCCGACCTGGTGATCGAAGCCGTCCCCGAGAACCTTGAGCTCAAACGCGATGTCTTCCGCCAACTGGGACAATTGATGTCCCCCGATGCTATCCTGGCTACCAACAGTTCTTCAATACCCGTGTCCCATATCGAAAAAAGTAGCGCAAGGCCTGAGCGCTGTCTCAATCTGCATTTTTACATGGCACTTTATGGAATGAACATGGCCGATGTCATGGGCGGCAGCCGGACGCTTCCCGAAGTCGTGGATAAGGGCATCCGCTGGGTGCGATCTTTGGGTTGTATTCCCTTAACCGTCAAAAAAGAATTACTGGGATTTTGTTTTAACCGGGTATGGCGGGCCATCAAACGCGAAGTGCTGTACATGTGGGCCAATGACTTCGTCGATTTTCGTGACATAGACCGAGCCTGGATGAAATTCACCGGGCGGGAAGATCGCTACGGTCCCTTCGGGCTGATGGACAGCGTGGGACTTGACGTGATCTATGACATTGAGATGGTCTACTACCGGAACTCCAAAGATCCCAAAGATCAGCCACCCGAAGCGCTAAAGCAAAAGATCGACAGAGGTGAGCTGGGGGTAAAAACCGGTAAGGGATTTTATTCATATCCCGACCCTGAATATCTGCGGGACGATTTTCTCAGTACCAAAGATTGATATGGCCGCAAAAAAGGCGCAAGGATCACAATCACAAAATTTCAGGGCTTGTAAATTCATATCGTTCCGTATTTGTTGTCGGATTGCAGTCCGCTTCGCTTTGTTTATCTGCTGCAAAGCCTTATTTCAGGGAAAATCAGTGTCTGAACGAAAAGTCCGATTTTTGGTAGGTTGAGTTGAGCCCGATTTCCATTGTTGGGTTTCGTACCTCTACCCAACCTACAAAAATCATGCATTTTCGCGAAATAATTTCAACAGGCGAAACCCAACAAATCGATTTGACGAGGTTTCGACTTATCACTAATTACCTATTAGCAAAAACATGAATGTCAAACCTTTACGACATTCGGTGTCACATAAGGGTTCAATTCGGTTCTTTGATGATAGTTGACAGATTCTGTAAGTTTATAATAGTTTTTGCCTGCTAATAAAACATTATTTCTCCCATATTGTAAAATCTCAGATCGTGACAAGACTACTAATCAGATTCGAGAAAACAGACTTTAATCTAACAAAAGCATATTATTAATAGACGAGAAAAAAAATAAAACTTACGGATAAAAATCACAATCATATTGAAGGTGATGAATAGAGAGAGGATGGTCACGAGGATAGACGTTAGAAGGAATTTGACTGCGGGAATAAGTCCCGATTGTGATGTAATCTTGGAATTGACGTGGCCGGATGATACTCACATTGAGAAACACTCTTAAGGCAAAGCTGTTTCACGGCTTTGCCTTTTAATTTTTTAGGTTTTCACTATCAAAATAACTAATATTTTTTTGTCATTAGCTGCAAGGTAAAAAATCCAAACTCAATGTCTTTACATTTAACGAGCGATGATAATTTTAAAACCTTCTGCATAACCTATGATGTAATTGCGGACAAATGATCACATGAAGCTTGAATCTGACAATAGTGTCGCCCTAAAAGAAAAATTAGCCTATGCGGCACCGGCCTTTGCGCTTGCGATAGTGGGCATTCCCGTCTACGTGTATATCCCAAAATTCTATACCGATGTGGTCGGCATCAACATCACTGTTCTAGGATACTTGATGTTCAGCGTTCGCATCTTTGATGCAATTACTGATCCGGCCCTCGGATACCTCTCCGATCGAACCCAAACCCGATTTGGCAGACGACGCCCCTACATCGCCATCGGGTCAGTTTTCGTCGCTTTGGCAATGTACCTATTATTTAACCCACCGACAGCTTCACCAGACTTTGAAACGGTTTGGTTTGGAATAACCATTTACCTCCTGTTTTTTTTCTGGACAGCCGTTACCGTTCCCTTCGAATCATTGGGTCCGGAAATCACCTTTGACTACCACGAACGAACCTCGCTGTTTAGCATGCGCGACGGACTGCTGATTGCCGGAACTTTGGCGGCGGCGAGCTCTCCAGCGGCAGTTGAGTGGTTGTTTAACCTAAACTCAGATGCCCAGGGGGAACGGGCCAAGTTTTTCTGGATTTCGGTTATTTATGCACCACTATTAATTGGGACCTGCTGGTGGTGCGTTATCGCCATACGCGAAAAACAGCGTGAAGTTGAACTGCAACGGACGGGGATTTGGCGCGGTCTTCGCCAGGTGGCCCACAATCAACCCTTTGTTATTCTGCTGATCGCCTATACCGTCAGTGCCATTGGCAATAATTTGCCGGCAACCTTGATTCTCTTTTACGTAGAGTATGTGCTTAAATCCCCTTTAGCTGATGCATTCTTGATGTTGTACTTTGTCACCGGGATTATTTTTCTACCGGCCTGGATTCTCGTTTCACGCCGAACCGGGAAAAAAGCAGCCTGGCTGGCTTCCATGCTGATCAACACGGGTGCTTTTGTGGGCGTCTTTTTCCTTGGACCGGGTGATGCCGCCATTTACGGTGTTCTGGTTTTCTTGTCCGGCATCGGATTTGGTGCGACCCTGGCAATCCCATCAGCGATTCAGGCCGACGTGATAGATTATGACGAGCTCCTGACGGGTGAAAGAAGGGAGGGCGAATACATCGGCCTGTGGTCGATTTCAAAGAAATTCGCAGCCGCGGTTGGTATTGGTGCCGGCCTGTCGATATTAGGGATGGCAGGCTATACCCCCAATGCGGAACAACCGGCTGCGGTTCAAACAACCCTGCGTGTGTTGTATGCATTGGTACCGTCGCTCTGCAATATTGTGGCCATTATCATCGCTTTTGCATATCCGATCAGCGGCCGCCTTCATGCCGACATTCGGAAGGCAATTGAGCAACGACGAGCCGGTCTGCCGGTAGCCAATCCGTTAAAACCGGCCCAAACATTATCTTAACTATATGTCATTTTGGGGATCCGGATGAATACGGATTTGGGGCCTCGTTGATTCTTTTACTGGTTGATTAGGTAAATTACGTTTATTTGGCAAATACGGGATAAATCCATATGTGTAACCACTTAACCAATCAACCAATCAACCAATCAACCACTCAGCGACTTCTGGATCTGCAAAAATATGTGTCTTAATATAATTTCAGGGCTCCTGACCCCAATTGGAAAAACTTCTTGGGAAGCCCTGATATCTAAAGAACCTACAAAATTTGTAGTAAAAATATGCGTAAATTCAAGATGCAACAGAATTTATCAAAACTAAATGGAACGATAACCCAGAAAAAGGTGGTATCGACGTCCTTAATGTCAGTTAGAGACCTGAAATTAAAAAATTCAGAACGATTCGCCCAAATTCAGTTTTATTGACGCGATTTCGGACGTTTCTGTTGCATCCGATTTTACGATATATCAGTAGTTCTGAATTTGGAAAACGTTTGGAGAAAACCATGGAAACCCCAATGACGACAATGGGCTGGAATCTGGCTGCTGTTGCGGCCATGATGGTCATCGGATGGCTCATTAGTTTGGTTTACCGAAATGTTACGATTGTCGAAAGCCTCTGGGGTCTTGGTTTTATTCTGATTGCCTGGTTGACGTTTTTCACTTCAGATGGGTATTGGGGCCGCCAATTGCTGCTCGCCATTGTGGTAACTCTGTGGGGGTTGAGATTGAGCGTTTACCTTTCATGGCGCAAT
>JARFPZ010000510.1 GCA_029288035.1 Desulfosarcina sp. | reverse complement strand
GCCATTAAAAAGTTGCCCCCCGGACCGATGGCATCAATTTCATTTAAGGCCACGGAGTCGTCATCGATGTCAAAACCCTGGGTAAAAATACGCGCCTGACGAATGACTTCATTGGAATATACGACCATCGCCGGTGAAAAGACCAAGGAATCAAAATTGCCGCCCACAAACGGAGCCAGCCCGACCTTCCCCAGGCAGCCGGTCAAATGGTTCATCCAAAGGGTTCCAGCAGCCGAAAGATCAGGACCCCATCCGGGACCGCTGCCGGAGGTCCCCGAATGCGGCAGCTCATAATGCGCCATCATTTCGGCACAGGCCACATTCAACATCAGGGTTTGGGGTGTGTAGTGGCCACCCATGCTTCGCATGTCAAAACCTGCCGGCAGACTTCCCAGAATAATCGGTGTACCCTCCTTGATGAGCTGGCTGAAAACCAGTCCGGCCAAAAGTTCGGCATTCAATACGGCCAGACTGCCTGCCGGAGTTATGGGTGACGTGGCCCCGGACATACCGTAGTTGCTGTAGATAAAAGGCAGACCGCGCTCGATGGTGCCGAAAATTGTGTCAGCCGTGTCCTCATTCAGTACCAGGGGGGTAATTGGATTAAAATAAGGAATGATAAAGGGTTTTTCAGACAGGTCGCCGTGTAAATGTTCGAGTAAATCTAAAGCAGTGTCAAAGCTTTGCTTTTCAGAAATCAACATCACCAGGGGTTTGGTGGTGTTGGCGATCATTTCCAGGGAGCCGTATAAATCTGCCACTTCCGGTGCCATGTCCTGCAGGGTCCCGACCGTCGAGATAACATCGTAGCCAGACAGAATGCTGCCCAGCCGGGTCGCAAGCGCCATATGCTTTCGGCCGAAGGCCGTCACCGCATCGGTCGTCGGATCCTGATAGTAGAGATTAGTGGCGCCAATACCAAAACGAGTCTGCGCCCTTTGGGGATTGCCCAGCCGAAACCGGAGGTTTCCCCGACGGTCAAATATATCCATTGTGGAAGGTGCTGTTTTTAGCGCCCGGTCAACCAGTTCGGCCGGAATCCGCACGACCCTGTCCGCGTCCGAGCCGCCCAGGGTTCTGGCAAAGAGTTTGCGAGCCCTTGAGGAATCAACCCGTATGCCGGTGGTCGACAAAATTTCTAAAGAATAATTGTGGATTTTCTCAATTTGTTCCCGGGTCAAAACCTTTATAGCGGGTTTCACCTCACTCATGATCGCGCTCCTGGATGGATGCCGGCTTTCCTGTACCGCTGAAAATAAAAGAATCCACACCCAAAAAGGGGCGGATCAACGAATCTAACTAAATTTTACGACATGTCAATATTTTTGATATTTAGTCTGCTGGTGCTTTGGTGTCAAGAAAAACCATGTGGTTGATTTTCGATTACTCCTCTGTTAGGCTGTCGACGCCTGATTTACGAGATCTGAATTTAAAGCGAAATGGGAGAACACCAAGATGCAAAAATTCCATACGGGCAAAGACCGCAACCACGGTTTGGGCCTGAAATCATTCACAGATGATCAGCTGTATGACATTCATATGGCTACCCTGGAGGTGCTTGAAAAAACAGGGTTGTTTATTGAGACCGATGAGGCCCTGGATCTGTTCGATGGTTTCGGCGCCCAAGTCGATCGTGGCAAGAAAATCGTCAGGATACCGTCCTATTTGGTGGACGATGCAATTCGATCAGCGCCATCAAAAATTCTTCTGGCCGGACGGGATCCAGATCACGATAAATGGCTGGAAGCCGGCCGGGTTTACTTCACCAATTTCAGCGAGGGTATAGAAGTGGTCGATCCATACACGGGCGACCGCAGAGTTCCGGTCAAAGCCGATCTTGCCGATGCCGCCAAGCTGGTGGACTATTTGGAAGACATTGATGTCTGTGAAAAGGCCGTGGGCGCCAGTGATGTTCCCAAGGCGGTGCTGCCGCTTCACAACGCCGAAGCCATGCTCAGCAACACCACCAAGCATTGCTGCGTCGGACCCGGCAGCGGTTTCTTATTAAAAAAACTGGTCAAAATGGCCGCTACTATTGTAGGCGGCGTAGATAAACTCAAAGAACGTCCCATATTATCGTTCACCACCTGCCCTGTCAGCCCTCTGACCCTGATTGATGAATGCTGTGAAATCATTATGGAGGCCGCTCGAACCGGGTCTGTGATCAATATTCTGTCCATGGCCATGGCGGGCGGCACCTCTCCGGTCACCCTGGCCGGGACCATCGTCACTCACAATGCCGAAGTTCTGGGAGGGATTACTTTAAATCAGCTTGTGCGAAAGGGTGCGCCCGTGATTTACGGCAGTTCGACCACCGCCATGGACTTGAAAATTGCGGCTGCCTCCGTGGGTACCCCGGAATGCGCCGTCATTAGCGGCGCTGTGGCGAGGTTGGCCCGCTACTATGCCCTGCCGAGTTATGTCGCCGGCGGGTAGAGTGATGCCAAAATATCCGACTCCCAACTGGGTCATGAGAAGACCCTCACCGGACTCATTGCTGCATTGGCAGGTGCCAATCTGATTTACGGTCCGGGAATGCTTGAGAGCGGGATTACATTCGACTTTGCCCAATTGGTATTGGACAATGAATTTGCCAGGATGATCAAGCAAACC
>JARFPZ010000504.1 GCA_029288035.1 Desulfosarcina sp. | reverse complement strand
ACCGCGTCACCCTGACGGTCCCGGTATTGAATCACGCGAATTTGGTTGTGTTTCTGGTCAGCGGTCATGACAAGGCCGAAGCCCTGAAAGAGGTTTTGCAAGGCGATCGTCAACCGGAGCGTTTCCCGGCCCAGTTGATCCAGCCCGACCCGGGGAACTTACTGTGGATCGTGGATCGAGCGGCCGCCCGCTTACTTTCAAACTAAAAGACGTATTCATTCGTCTCTCCTTGTCAAACAATTAATACAGGCGAAAATTTGTATAACCCAATTCAGTGTCTTAATTGCATCCATTTTGATATTGCGACGCTTTTCGCACTACTCACTTGTTCGGAAATGCTGGAAATTCTTCATTGCGAAATATTATAAAAACAATTATTCTTACGAGGCTATAATTGCCCGGAAAAGGCGTATGATATTGATTTTTAATTACCTTTAGATAAAATGTCAAGTTTGGATAAGATAGCTGTGATGGAAAAACTTTGGGACGATCTATGCCGAGATCCCGATTCCATTCCATCACCAAAATGGCACAAAGAAGTTTTAGAGGCGAGAGAAAAGGAAATAAACGAGGGGGAGGCAAAATTTACAACCTTTGATCGGGCTAAGGAAAGAATCAGGAATCAGATTAAATGAGAATCGAAATCCTTGATTACGCCGAGAAAGAGTTACTCAATGGTTTCAAGTTTTATGAGCGTCAGTCTAAAGGACTCGGTGATTACTTTCTCGACTCTATCTTTTCAGACATCGAGTCGCTCCATCTCTATGCCAGTATTCACGCCCGCCATTTCGGGTATCACCGCTTGCTATCCAAAAGATTCCCCTTCGCCATTTATTGTCGGTTACAAATAGCAGGATTAAGGAAGGAGCCATGACCGATTTGAAAGGAAAGACCCTGTTCATTACCGGTGCCAGCCGCGGCATCGGTAAAGCTATCGCATTGCGGGCCGCCGAAGACGGGGCCAATATTGTAATTGCTGCCAAGACCGCTGAGCCGCACCCAAAACTTCCGGGAACGATCTACACCTCCGCCAAGGAGATGGAGAAAGCCGGCGGCAAGGCACTGCCATGCATTGTGGACATCCGCTTCGAAGACCAGGTAGAAGCTGCGGTGGATAAGACGATGGCTAGATTCGGCGGGATCGATATCCTGGTAAACAATGCTAGCGCGATCCACCTGGCAGATACGATGTCGACGCCAATGAAGCGATACGATCTGATGCACCAGATCAATAGCCGCGGCACGTTTCTATGCTCACAAAAGTGCATCCCACTCCTGGAGAAGGCAGACAATCCGCATATTTTAAACCTTTCGCCGCCGCTTAACATGGAAGCAAAATGGTTCGCACCTCATGTTGCCTATACCATGGCCAAGTTCGGTATGAGCATGTGTGTTCTCGGGATGGCTGAGGAACTAAAGTCCAAGGGAATTGCGGTCAACGCCCTGTGGCCGCGAACAACGATCGCAACCGCCGCTGTTCGAAACCTGCTCGGCGGCGAAGATATGATTCGGGGATCGCGCAAGCCGGAAATCATGGGGGACGCGGCCCACGCGATCTTAACCCAACCTAGCCGGGAGTGTACCGGCAACTTTTTTGTTGACGATGACGTTTTAAGAGCTGGGGGAACAACGGACTTTAGCGGCTACGCCGTCGACCCGGATGTTGAGCTGATGCCTGATTTTTTCATATAGAACAGGAATATGAGGATTCATCCTTCCGGGGCTTTTCCCTGTTCCTTGATCAATGCAATTTCTACGCGACGATTCTTCTGCCGGTTTTGCGGGGTGGTGTTTTCCACCAGGGGCCGGTACTCCGAAAATCCCTGGATTGAAACCCGTTGGGGATCGACACCGTTTTCAATTAGAAATTTAGCAACATTAATGGCCCTTGAGGCCGACAATTCGAAGTTGGATGGATATTTTTTTGTTTGAATCGGTCTGTTGTCCGTATGCCCTGAGACAACAACCTGGTAATCCGGTTTGGAAGCGATAAAACCTGCAATTCGGATAAAAATCGGTTGATAGGCTTCCAGCAACGCTGCTTCGCCGAGGTTAAACGTAATGCGTTCGCCTAATGTAAAAACCAGGCGGCGCTGGTCATTGCTAACTAAAAAACCATCTTGTTCACTTTCATCCATTGTTGCCAGGATATCTGCACGAAGCTGCGCAATGTGTTGCTCCAGCATTTCATTCTGGTCTCGGTAAGTTGAAGGTTTCGATTGCGGTTGAATGGATTCGAGTTGGTCTGCTAGGATTTCTGTTTCTTGCCCGGAATGCGGTGTTTCATATAAAGGCGGTGTTTCATATAATTGATCGGAACTGTGTTGAGGGATATCAGGGGAAACCGCCGGGGATTCCTTGATGGAAGATGCATAAAAAAAGAGGAAAAAAACCAGAAGAAGTGTCATGAGGTCTACCATGCTCCACATCGACGTTTCTTCATCCACTGTTTTCTGGGCCAACATTTTTTGAAGACGGATTCGCTTTCGCTCGGACAATTCAAGCCGGCTTTCAAGCACTTCCTGTGAATAATCAGACATGCTGTCTTCTCGCGGTCACTTTCTGAAATGGATTAAAAGAAATTCGCGATCCTTTGTGCGATGGGGATTCCAAGGCGTATTCCTGTATGCCGCAATAGTTCCTGAGATAGGATTGAAGACGGTAAGCAACCGCCTTTGGGTTTCTAAATTTAGCAATATCCATCAGTCCTTCCAAAATAATATAAAGCAGATTTGCTTCTGATTTGACATAGGCAGACAGTTTCTTGGACAGGGGCAAAAATAGAAAGTTTGCGAACAACAAGCCATACAATGTTGTTTGCAGGGCAATGGCGATGCCCCGGCCCATTTCCACCGGATCTCCCATATTTCCCAAAACATTGATAAGCCCAATGATGGTGCCTACAAAACCAATTGCCGGAGCAAGTTTTTGCAGGGTGGTCAGAATGCTTATCAAAGATTCTTTCCTTGAAATATAAAGTTCATATTCCTGTTCCATGATATTGTAGATCTCATAGGGATCATAGCCGTCGACCACCAATTCGATGCCTTTGCGCAGAAAAAGATTTTCGATCTCATTTAATTCCTTTTCCAGCGCAAGATTGCCGTAGCTCCTGTTTATCCGGGCCAGCCTCTCGATGCGTTTTACAAGCGCTCGATAATTCGGCGCCGGCGTTTTGAAAACAAGAAATAAGGTCTTTATCAAATCATTGTAGCTTTTTATCGGAAAAGACAAAAATCCGATTAACAAAGCCCCCCCCAATACCAGGAGACCGCTTTTGAGGTTCAATATAGTGGTTGCGTTACCCATGATAGCTGCCGACAAAGCGATAAACAGCAGTATGCCGACCACCAGAATCAATTTTTTAATCATAAAAAATTCTCCTTAAAGGCCTTATTGTTGTCATCTCTGACGGTTTTATCCCGGTGTTGCAACCACAAGATTTATATTCTGAGCCTTTAGCTGCAGGACATAAAACTTCCGCCTTGACACCCATCCTGCCTTATCTGCAGATTACGTGCCAGAAACAATTTTTGCCATTCTGTATTGATCAAGTTCATTAAAGTCCTATATTTAGATATGTTATCGAATCTCAAAGATTGCCCTGCCCTACTAAATCTTTTTGTATCTAGGCAATATTTTCCCATTCTGAAAAAATTGAAAAGACAGAGCGGAGCGATACAACAAATCGTCAATCATCAATATTCAATTCCGGCTTGACCAGGCTGGGTAA
>JARFPZ010000465.1 GCA_029288035.1 Desulfosarcina sp. | reverse complement strand
GCAAAGAGAAGTAAAAAGTCAGCCACTAAGACGCGAAGTCACAAAAAAAGAAATGTTATAACCTTAGTGACTTTGTGGCTGAACGATTGCGATCAAAGGTAGTTTCATGTTTAATGTCGATTACATAAGGCCGCAGGATCTGGGCGAGGCGCTCGATTTTGTAAAAGAACGCGGACCGGACACCACCATTCTGGCGGGGGGGACCGATGTGATGATCGATATGCGCGCCGGCACCCTGCAAAGTAAATATCTGCTGGATATAAGTCGCTTGTCCGATCTGCGCGAAATTAAGATAAAGGACGGCGAGTTGACCATTGGCGCGGCTGTCACGATCAGCGAATTATGCTCATCCGAACTTGTCGGGCGCTATGCCCCCGCGCTGCAAAAAGCCGCCGACAGATTCGCCGGCCGGCAGGTGCGAAATATCGCTACCATCGGTGGCAACGTTGCCCATTGTTCTCCGTGCGGTGATACCATCCCGCCGTTGCTTATTCACGACGCCAAGGTGATGGTGGTGGCCAAACCCCAAGGCCGGCGAGTCGTTACCATTGAAGAAATAGCCGGTGGGCCCTACCATTGCACGCTGCGGCCTGATGAAATTATTACCCATTTCGTTTTGAAACCCAAACCCGGAGACGTTGAGTTTTCGAATTTCCAAAAAATCGGCAGAAGAAAAGAACTGGCCATCGCTCGGATGAGTATGGCAGCCATGGCCAGGCGGGAAAGCGATAAATCCATATCTTTTATCCGTTTTGCCCTGGGAGCCTGTACGCCCACCCCCCATCGATTTCGGGAAATTGAAAATATGTTGCTGGGCAAGGTGCCGGATGAAAATTTATTGTGGCAAGCGGGTCGCCTTTTGGCCGAATGCATGCTCGAAGTTACGGGTCGCAGGCCGTCGGCCGTTTACAAAGAACCTGCCATCCAGGGTCTTTTTGTGCGATTGATGTTGCCGTTGATACAATAAGCTAGGAGGCCAGGAAGCTGGGAGGCTAAAAAGCCGGGAAGCTGGGAGAATAGGAAGCCGGGAAGCTGGGAGGATAGGAAGCTGGGATGCTATGAGGCTAGGAAGCTGGGAGTCTCGAAATATATATTTTTTAGCCTCCAAGCCTCCAAGTTTTTAAGCCGTCATGCTTCCCAGCCTCAAGCATTTTAAGTGTTGTGTTATGAAAACTGATTATTCAATAATAGGACAATCCATACCCAAAATCGGTACCATCGAACGGCTGCGGGGCGAGCCCATCTTCAGTGCAGACCTCGATATCGAAGATGCATTGGTGCTTAAAGTACTGCGAAGTGTCAAAGCCCATGCCAATCTTGTTAATATCGATTGTGACAAGGCCTCAGCCGTCAAGGGGGTTGTCGGTGTTTTTACCGCCGAGGATATACCCGGTAAAAATTTAATCGGCATCATTAACAAGGATCAGCCACTGCTGGCGACCGGCAAAGTGCGTGCGATCGGGGAGCCCATCGCATTGATTGCCGCCGAGAGTGAAGAAGCAGCGAACCAGGCCCTGGGATTAATCAAAGTGACCTATGAGGAGCTGCCGGCTGTGTTTACAACCGAGGCGGCGTTAAGACCTGATGCGCCTAAAATTCATGCCAGGGGTAATTTGCTGTTTACGCGTAAATTAAGCAAAGGTGATGTCGAGCAGACCTTCAAACGCTGTGACATTGTGATCGAAAAAACTTATCGAACCACTTGGATTGAACACAGTTATTTGGAACCCGATGCCGGTGCGGGGTATGTGGATGAAGACGGCATCCTGGTCATTTACGCTTCGACCCAAAATCCCCACCACGACCATAAGGAAGTCTGCGGACTTTTAGGACTTGAAGATCATCAGGTCCGCATCGTCCAGGCCGCCACCGGCGGCGGATTCGGCTCCAAATTGGATTTGAATATGCAGGGATTCATCGGATTGGCGTTGCTGCAACTCAAAAGACCGGTAAGGATGGTTTATTCCAGAGAAGAATCTTACCTTGCAACCGCCAAACGGCATCCCCTTGAGATGACCCTGAAAACCGGCGCCGATCGCAATGGCAAGCTTCTGGCCCTGCAGGCCTTGATAACCGGTGATACCGGCGCCTATGGCTCATACGGTATTGCAGTGGCTTCGCGCGCCGCCGTGCATGCCACCGGTCCCTATGAGGTTGAGAATGTCGCAGTCGAAAGCCGCTGTGTATATACCAACAATCCTTTTTGCGGCGCCATGCGGGGGTTTGGTACGCCTCAGATGGCCATTGCCCACGAGTCACAAATGGATCTGCTGGCGGAAAAACTGGGGTTGGATCCGCTCGAATTGAGATTGCTGAATGCCTTCAAACCCGGCTCTGAAACCGCCACCGGACAGACGTTAACGACCAGTGTAGGCATCGGAGATTGTCTTGAGGCGCTAAGACCTCATTACGAATGGGCCAAAACGGTCTGGCGTGACGGTAAAAGCGAACCCTACCAAAAAAGAGGCATCGGTCTGGGTGGCATGTGGTACGGTATCGGCAACACCGGGGTGCGAAATCCATCCACCGCCAAAATCAAGATGGATCTGGGTGGAAACGTAACTCTGTACACCGGCTGCGCGGATATCGGACAGGGATCGACCACCGTATTGGCTCAGATTGCCGCCGAGGTCCTGGGAATCAAACCGGAAGACATCCGTCTTTTTGTGGCCGACACCCGCTGCACCACCAATGCCGGCGCGACTTCCGCCAGTCGCCAGACCTTTATTTCCGGCAACGCGGTCAAAGAAGCGGCTGAAAAGCTGGCGGATGTACTCCTCACCGAAGCAGTCAATAAATTGGGAGTACCAAAGTCTACCCTCGTGCTCAAGGGGGGCTTTGTGATGGTTTCCGGCAATCCGAACCGCAAGGTTGAATTGTCTGTCTTGGCACAACGTGCCAACCAAAAGGGCATCCCCCTAAAATGGCAAGGCTACTTTGACCCCGAAACCGTGCCGTTGGATCCTGAAACCGGGCAGGGCGTTCCATACGCCACCTATGCCTTTGCCGGTCAGTTGGTCCTGTTGACGGTGGATACCCTGACCGGAGAGGTGGTCGTGGAAAAAGTTTTTGCCGCCCATGATGTCGGCAAGGCCATTCATCCTGAAAACGTCAAAGGACAAATCTGCGGCGGGATTGCCATGGGAATAGGGTTTGCACTGATGGAGGAATTCACGCCGGGTCAGACGATTTCAATGAAAGATTATCACATCCCCACCTGTGCCGATATTCCTGAAATTGTGCCCATCATTGTAGAGTCATCAGAACCC
>JARFPZ010000436.1 GCA_029288035.1 Desulfosarcina sp. | reverse complement strand
TCAGAACCACTGACATGTCGTAAAATCTGATGCACCAAAAATGTCTGTGGTTGAGCCAACAATACTAGATTTCGGGCGAATCGTTCTGAATTTAATTTCTTATTTTTTATCGGTTCTGTGACCTAAACAAAGGTTATCGCGACAAGCCAGTAGATGTTTCGTTGCAATATCTACCGGCGAAGATATTAGATTTTTATTGATACGGTTGCATCTTGAATTTACGCTTAATTTTTCTACAATTTTTGTAGATTCCTTTAATATCAGGGCCTCCCGAGAAATTTACCCGACTGAGGTCAGGAGCCCTGAAATTCCTATAAGCCGGGAGGCTTGAAGGATAATAAAAATTACCCTAAATGAGCGTAAACAAAATGGGATGGAATTAATGCCTTCCGGCCTTATCGCTTCCCAGCTTCCCGGCTTCGTTCGCTGCATTTATCGCCAGATTGATCGGCCCAATGATCATGTGAAACATCCGACTGAAGGGCAGATAGATCAGAAAAGCGCCCGTGAGGATCGCATGCAAGTACCAAACATATCCGTATATCCCGGTCAGTGAAATACCATCCAGCATCCTGCTGATCGCATCGCCGACAAATGCATAGGCAGCCCCGCCGGGGCTACCCGTCATCGCCATGCGCATACCTTCCAGGATAAATCCACCGATCATAATACCGCCTAGAAGTGCATATGCCGGCCAATCAGCCGCAGGTAGTCCAGTGGTTGAATCAGTAGACCTGCTTTGTTGCCTGCGAATGAGAACGCCAATAACGCCTAATATGACAATCAGGCCGCTCAGGTCAAACAAAAAGGCCGTCAGCGGATTATTTTTATTTAGCATTGTCCAGGTGCCGGCCCACTGGGGCCACCCAAGCGATGCGATCAATCCAATCATCCCCCACAGAAACCGGAAGACAAATGGATAAAAAATCATTGCATGCAGCACCCACCGTTCCCTGGAAACTCTAAACAACCGGCGTTGCAGAAGACCGTCCATTACCAAACTTTTGGTGATGGCAATAACTCCGGTAGAAAAAACCGCTTTCAGTATGGCATTCAATAATCTAAAAAATTTTTGGATAGGGGAGGTTGTATTTTTCCCACCGGATAACCAGATGGATCCTACGCAGAGAAGCCCCATCACAAATAAGAGCAGTGTCGAGACGGTGATTGTATCTCCCACGGTAAAGGTGGCGGCATGACAAGGCATACAGATGATACTTTTGGCCGGAAGCACCATCGCCGCCGCGCCAATAAAATTGTTTTTGGTGTGGCAACTGCGACAGGATTCATCTTTTTGCGGAACTTGCATCTGGTGAATCGGACTGATTCGATTCGCATATTTTGACTTTCGCCAACCAATGATTCCGCTACCTGAATCCCTCACCGGTGTCACGGCCTTGAGATGACAGACCCCGCAGGAAACCCCGGCATGGGCATCATGGGCCACCTTTTCATCATGGGGAAAATGGCACTGGCGGCAGTCTCCGGTCTCCTGATTACCATGACCAAATTCTGTAGCGCCGGGGTGGCAATCCAGGCAGGCAACATCCATATGAGGTGTTGATGCGTATTGATCCAGATCGATCAACGGATGTGATTCAAGCGGCCTCTTCTGACTTTGACCGTTTGAACGGTGGCAGTGCAGACATAAATCGGCAATTTTTCGATCGGTTCGGACATCATCACCGTCGACCGTTAAATGACACTGAAGGCAGGTTTGATCCTCGTCGGAAAATTCAGGCAATTTGGCTTGAAACTTGTGACATAGACTGCATTTTTCCGTTGCCGGCCGACTGAGAAACGGCCCGGCAACGTCGTCGTTTTCAGGGACCTCATAATGAGGGTCGTGGCACTCAATACAGGTTTCGAATCGCTGCCACAAGGTTGCTTCCTGTCCGCCGTGACGGCCCTCGCTGATTTCATCGGTCACATCCTCGTGACAGGAGGTGCATTGCTCAAGCTGAAAAAAGTCTCTTACGTTCTTATTGACATCTGCCGGGTTCGGATGGCGTTTTCTTCCACTGATTCCTTCGTGGCAATCTTGACAGGATAGTTGGCCGTGAACGGAGACATGAAAGCGCTCGTTATCGATCAACCAGCCAGCTTCAGCAGTATTTGAAAACCACAGGAGGATAACTGCCAAAATTATTTTTTGGGTAAGTACAGGGCCCATTTATCACCTGGATCTTGCACGAGTCGGAGGGTAAAAATTAATGTTTGATAGCGGTCTACCCCAGCAAAATTTGCGGATTTTCGAGACAATATTTTATCTTGTTCACGAACTGGGATCCCAAGACGCCATCAATTGCACGGTGGTCTGCCGATAGCGTCATGCTCATGGTATCGCGGATTAGGAAACTGTTGTCTGATGCAACCATGATGTTCTTGCGCACGGACCCTACCGCCAGGATGGCCGTCTCGGGCGGATTGATGATGGCGACGAAATTGTCGACATTGAGCATCCCCATATTGGAAATGGTGAAAGTCCCTGCAGTCAGGCTAGCTTGTTTACCGGCCTTGGCCAGATTGATGAGTTCTTTGGTCTTTTTGGCAATGTCTTGCAATGAGAGCGTATCCACTTTAGGCAATACCGGCACAACCAAACCGTCATCCAATCCCACGGCGACACCAATATTAATATCTTTCAAATAATGGATGTTGTCTTCATCGAGTTTACAGTTGACTTGAGGGAATTCGCCCAATGCAATCGCCGCCGCCATGACCACCATGTCATTGATCGACACGTTGATGTCGTCCTCACCCTTCGTATGGTGTTCTTTTCGTCGTTGAATCGCGTCTGTCATATCCACTGTCACGGTGACGTAATAATGCGGGATCGTCTGTTTGCTCTGTTGCAGACGCCGGGCGATGACCTTGCGCTTCCGAGTCATCGGGACGGATTTACCGCGAATATCGGCAGCGCCTGCCGAGGCCTTTGACGACTCGTAGGGTGCTGCAGCCGATTCGGGAGGTATCGGGGCGGTCTCGAAGTAAGCCAGGACATCTTTTTCGGTAATGCGGCCTTTGGGCCCGGATCCTTCAACATGCGATATGTCAATGCCTTTTTGATCGGCAAGTTTCCTGGCCCGGCCGGATACTTTCGCCTGGCTTTTGCTACCTCTGCCCTTGGCCGCCACTTTCTTTCTCAAAATTGCAACATCGATACCGGTAATCTTCTTATCCTCAATCGCATCTTCCTCTTCAAGTTCAACATTTTCTCCGGCAGCGCCCACGAAACCGATGGTTGACAACACCCTGGCCTTTTGCCCGGCCGGTACAATTATTTTCAATAACACCCCGTCTGCCGGCGACTCCACTTCAAATACTGCTTTCTCAGTTTCCACTTCACAGATAACTTCGCCTTTTTTGACCTCGTCACCTTCGGATTTGAGCCACTGTACAACTTGACCCTCCGTTATATCCTGTCCGCCCTGGGGCATGATGATTTTTTCGGCCATATTCGTCCCTCACTAGACACTAGCACATAGATTTAGTCTTCAATTCTTTTTGTACCTAAATTTTAAACTCCCCGATAAATCGGGATTTACGCTTCGCTACAACCGGCTTGGCCGGGTTGGGTTAAAGCAGTTCCAGTATACCTTCAACAATTTCCTTCACCGTTGGTGTGCAGGCCTTCTCCAGCTCCAGGTTGTAAGGAATCGTCGTGTTCTTGCCGGCAATGCGCATCACCGGTGCGTCCAGATCGTCATAAGCTTCCTCCATGATCATCGCGGCAATGTCCCCGCCGACGCCGCCGCGCTTGACCGCCTCATTCACCACGATCGCCTTCCCTGTTTTTTCAACGGAATCCAGAATAGTGCTTTTGTCAAGGGGAGTTAAGGTTCTAAGATCCACGACCTCAACGCTGATCCCTTCTTGCGCCAATGCTTCCGCTGCCTCCAGGCATTTCAGCGTCATATATGAATAGGTTACAACCGTAATATCTTCGCCCGCGCGCTTGATTTCCGCCTGGCCGAGGCGGACGATATATTCCTCTTCCGGTACTTCTCCCGTCGTCATATACAGCAACTTGTGCTCTAAAAAAATGACCGGATCGTCATCCCGGATAGCTGCCTTTAGCAAACCCTTGGCATCATAGGGGGTCGAGGGCATTACAAGTTTTAGACCCGGAATGTGATAATAAAGTGCCTCCAGGCTTTGGGAGTGTTGACCGGCCAGGCCGTTTCCGGCGCCGCCCTGGGTCCTGAGAACCATGGGAACTTTGCCCTGTCCGCCGGACATGAATTCGTATTTGGCCGCCTGATTAATCAGCTGGTCCATCACCAGGGCAGTGAAGTCCACGAAAAGAATTTCAACTATCGGACGCATTCCGACGAGAGCGGCGCCCACAGCGGCACCGGTAAAAGTTGCCTCCGATAGGGGCGTGTCCACCACCCGCCCGGAACCGAATTCTTTTAACAGTCCTTCGGTTACCTTATAGGAACCCCCGCGACCGGCGATGCCCTCACCCATGATAAAAACTGTCGGGTCTTTTTCCATTTCCTCAAATATCGCTTGCCTCAATGCGTCGCGATACATAATCTCTGCCATACTATCTCTCCCGTTCCATGGAATAACTCCCTTGATAAGCCGCCAGCATTGTTCAAATTTAGATCAATGAGCCGTGATCACCCGCTGGCGGTAGAACCTTCTCAATTCTCATCCCGATAGGTCGGGGTGGCTTATCAAGGGAGTTATTCTTGAATGCTCGCCAAAAATTCCTCGACCGAAGGTTCCGGACTGTTCTTGGCAAATTCAATGGCAACTGCGATTTCTTCGTCGACCTGCTTCTCGATTTTCTCTGCTATCGATTCGGCTAATTTCCCGCGCAGCATATGAAGTGGGTCCCGACCCTTCCATTCGGCCAAAACGTCTTGGTCCATATACAAACCAGGATCATTCACATGATGACCACCATGGCGGTAGGTGTTGGCCTCGATCAGGGTGGGGCCCTCGCCGCTGCGTGCTCGCTCTACCGCTTGTAATGTTTCCTTATAAACCGCCACCGCATCATTGCCGTCCACACAAATTCCGGGGACACCGTGAGCCGGTCCAATCTTAGAAAGCTCGCAGCACCCAGTCGAGAACTCAACCGGCGTGCTGACCGCATAATGATTGTTCTCGAGCATAAAGATGACCGGTAGCTTGAATACCGCCGCAAAATTCAGCGATTCCCCGAATACACCCTGGTTCGAGGCGCCATCACTGAAAAATACGACAACGACCTGGGTACCGCCTTTAACTTTGATTCCCATAGCGGCCCCGCATCCGATCGGTATCCCGGCGCCGACCACGCCATTCGCGCCGAGATTGTTGGTAGCTTTGCTCGAAATGTGCATGGAGCCGCCACGGCCGCCGCAATACCCGGTGGCCTTGCCCATAATCTCGGCCGCCATTAATTTCAAATCAGCCCCTTTGCTGATGCAGTGGCCGTGGCCGCGATGGGTACTGACGATGTAATCATCCACTTCCAAAGATGCACAAGCGCCGGCGGCCACTGCTTCCTCACCCAGATAGAGATGCAGATATCCGCGGATAAGACCCTGTCTGTACAATTCGATACACTGAAGCTCAAATTGCCGGGTGGCATAGACATTACGGTACATCTCAAAGAGTATCTTTTCATCCACCGCCGAAGACGCCACCTTTTTCTCCGCTTGTTTTGTAGCAGGTACTTTTTGAGACATGATATCCTCCCATGATGTTGACATCGCAACCTCTCGGCTATCTATAATCTTTAATGAATGACCATTATTTTATTTAGCTTGACAAATAAAATAATATTAAAATAGTGTGCAAACGGAAAAATATCATGTATGCCAGATTTTAACTATATTTTCAACAGTCCGTTTCTGCTAAATTTAACAATAGACCGTTAACACATGGGAATACGAACTGAGAACCTAACAAAGCCCTTTTTATGAAAACGACCGGAGAAAGTACATGGTCAAATCATTTCTACATATTGGAATCAGCGTCATAGATTTGGAAGCGTCAGTTAAATTCTATTCTGAAATTATGCAGATGGACATCGAACGCAGAAGCAAGTATCAGGGCGATCTCATTAGTCGAATTGTGGGTGTTAAAGATGCAGATTTGGATATTTGCGTACTCGAGAAAGACAACCTTAGAATTGAACTACTGGATTATAAGAGTGATAAACACAAAAAGCTGATTAAGCATCCCAATCAAGATCAACCGGGCCTGGTCCATTTATCTTTTCTGGTAGACGATGTCGACAAGGAATATGAAAGGATAAAGGCATACGGCTATGAATTCAACTCGCCACCGATGGTTGCCAGAAAAAATGGTCCCAAAATAGCCTATTTTAAAGGGCCGGATAATGTTGTAATTGAGATTTACGAGAAAAATTTTTAAGCTTTTAAATTTGGCAAAATTCAGATGTAATTGAAAATTATGATTTTCAGGCGATTAAAGGATACCAACGCAGCCCTGCAAAAAGCCAATGATGAGCTTGAAAAAATGGTTGCTGAGCGGACGGCCGATATTCGCAAAGCCAATGAGATGCTGCGACAGGAGATTGAGGAACGTAAACAGGCCCAATTGGAAACAAAGAATGATAACGCTTCTTCAAAGGAATATATTCAAATTTCTATTAAGGATAGCGGGATAGGCTTAAAAAAAGAAAATTTAACTAAGATTTTCCAACCTTTTCAACAAGTGGAGAACTCTTCAAGTCGTCATTTCCAGGGAACCGCTCTTGGATTGTCTTTAGCAAAAAGCCTTGTCGAGCTGAATGGCGGCAAGATTTGGGCGGAAAGTGATGGCGAGGACCTCGGATCGGTGTTTAGTTTTAGCCTGCCCGTTTAGAATCGTATTTCTGAAATTTAAATGGTTTTAAATAGAAGATTACCAAGTTTTTCCGCCATATCACCACTGACCTCTTCAAATTCGATTCCCATTCCCATGCGATTTGCATTGGCCACTTCGCCTTTGATCCGAAATGATTCGTCATCGCCACCCAACTGGATTTCCAGCAGGATTTTTTCTCCAACTGAAAATTGTTTTTGAGCCTCTATGAAACAGCCATTCCGACTGATATTGACAATGAAATTGTTGAAAATACGCCCATAATAAAAATACCTAACAGGAATTCTACAGACCTTTCGGGCAGACGATCTTTTTTCTCTAAGAATTAATCTTTCGATATTCTTCAGCATAAATCGTTGCTCTTCTGAGTTTAACGTCAATATCAGATTGAACAACTTAGTCATATAGATATTATATTTTTTAAATTTAATTTCAGATATACTCATGACGGTAAAATATAATCTCC
>JARFPZ010000431.1 GCA_029288035.1 Desulfosarcina sp. | reverse complement strand
TTGACGGCTTGTAGAGTGGAGAAGCTTGCTTCCTGACGCGGATAAGCCGGCAGATGCTATTCCAAGCGGTGGGAATGATTCTGTCTTCGACCATTTTGTTGGGTTTGGCTGATAGCACAAAAATGGCTGGCAAGTAGGTTGGGTAGAGGAACGAAACCCAACAAAAGTTATAGGGGTGTTCAACCCAACCTACGAATATGCCGTGACCGGTGTTAGAGCCAAGCCCCCATCGGTGCGTAGCACTCAACGCCTTGTGTGAAACTTCAGAGGAATGGATTCGATTCTATTTTTTTAGACCCCGATGGAATGGGGAGAAAAGATTCCATTGGGCAGGCACGATTTATCCGCCAAACTGAAGGTGGACTTTCAGCAGGAATGACGGGATATTTTCGCCTTCGGCGAGGAGCCCTTACGGCCGAAGGCCGTTTTATCCCGATGATCCTGTTGATCCTGTCCAATTTTCCTTTAAAGATGAGAATCCATTCCTTTTTTAGTTGATCCCATATGCGAAGCTCTACCTCAGCTTCCATTCCGGGTTTCGTTTCCCGAAAAAGGCGGCGACACCCTCCTTGGCGTCTTCGGTGGTGCAGAGGCGGGCAAAGGCCTCATTCATGTATTCAAATGCCTTGTAGTAATCCAGATCGGCGGCCGCGTAAAACGCTTTTTTGCTGATTTGAGTGGCTATTGGGCTTTTGCGGGCCAATAGTGCTGCCCATTTGCGGGCTTCCTCCGCCAAATCGTCTTTGGGTACAACCCGGTTTAACAGCCCCATATTCAGGGCTTCCGGGGCTTTAATCAAATCACCGTAGAACAGCAATTCAAGGGCACGTTTTCTGCCGACCGAACGAGAAACCGGCACCACCGGACCCACGCAGTTGAGCCCGACGTTGATGGCCGTCAAACCAAAGCGTGTGTTCTCGGCGGCAATCGCCAGATCGGCGGCCGCCACCAGACCGGCCCCGTTTGCGGCGGCCACGCCCTGCACCTGGGCAATCACGGGTTTGCTCATGCGGCTGATGGTGATTAGTGGTTTTTCCATATGTTCGACCCAGGCCTTGTACTCCATGGCGGTTTTGCCGGCCAGCTCGTTGACGTCGATGCCGGCGCAAAACGCCTTGCCCGCCCCTTTGAGGAGGATGACCCTCACGGTTGTCTGGGCGTCCAGTTCTTTGAGCGCCTGGACGAGTTCTCCGGCCAGGGGGGTGTTGAAGGCATTGAGTTGTTCGGGACGATTCAGTGTTATTTCTCCGACAAAGTCGTCGCCAATTTCTACTAAAAGATGTTCATAGGTCATGATTTATTCCTCTCTTTTTGGTCTTTCTTTATCCCCAGAATCTCGCGACAATAGCGGATACTACGTTCGATGGTCTCATTTTCCATTCGCAGGGCTTGCTGCATGTTATCCATTGGTATTTCCATTTCGGTCTCGATGTTGATTCGACGCATCGCGGACGTTGTTTTAATAATCTCATAGGCGCGTTTCATGTCGATGTCGCCTTCTCCCACGGCTGCCCCCGTAAGCTTGAAGCCGTATCTCTGGAACTCGATACGGTCATCTCTAAAATGGTTCGTGAAAGCCCGCGGGGCCAGGTTTTCAATGGCCTGCATGGGGTCTTCCATAACCATCAAGGCATTGACGGTATCAATGCAGGCACCGACCACCGGACTGTTGACCCGATCCAGCAACCACAGGATTTCTTCAGAAAAGCTGTCGCAGTGGTTCTCCACCGCGATTCTGATGCCGGCGGTGTCCGCCTTCGCTGCTGACGCCTTCAACTGTGAGGCAAAAGATTTCATTTGGGCCATGACTTCCGGATGGAAGCGACTGCCGGAAACCGGGCGTGGACGCTTCAAATCCATACTGACTTTGACGATATCCGCTCCCAGGTTTTCGGCGGTTGCAATGGCCTCATCGAGATCATGCTGAATCCCGATGCCCATGCCGCCCATGTCCATGGAAAAATTGTATTCAAGGTAAAGTCCGTGTTCTTTGGCGGCGGCCTTGACATCTTTCAGATAAGACCCGTCCAGGGTTTCAAGCACGCCGTCATCCAGATGCAGTCCGTCGAGACCCAAGCGAACCGCTTTATCAAAGAGTTCAAATGTGCTCATCTGCCGGGGCCAGGGCAGTTTAAAATCAGCCCAGGCCTGACCGATGCCATGAAGATAAAAACTGTATGTGTGTAATCCCAGCAACATGATTTCGCCCCATGCAGTAGCGTTAGGGTTTACTCAGTTCTAAAAGATGATATAGCCGCAAAAAGGCACAAAAAGCACAAAAATGGATTTCGAAGTTTGAAAATTATTTATTGCCTTACAAAATTCCATGTGTTGTATATGAATCTCCTGGATTTTGTCAAGAAAAGGAGTCAATCATGGCGTTAAAAGGACTTACAGGGGGAGTGTACCAACCGCTATCCCCTGCAGATATCGAAACCATTCACCAGGCGTCGCTGAAAATTTTGGAGAATACTGGGTTCTCTTATGAATCCGGCCTGGAAGCAACCATTGATATGCTGGCGGCCATGGGCGGTTCTAACTTTATTCACCATGCGGCCGGTATGCTGGAATCCATGCTGACGGTGGCATATGAACAATATGTTATCGATGACGAGATTATCGGCATTATCAGTTTGCGCTGTGTGAGTTGCGAGTTGGATGTTGTGAGTGGTTTAGTTAATTGAGTTTTGCCCAAATAATTTAGTCAACTTAATCAAACATTTAACTCAATTCGGTATTTCACCAGCGAAGCTAAAGGTTACTGACGGTATTGTTGACTTAACCAATAAATTCGGAAGTTGTGCATAAGATAATTATTGTTGAACGTTACGCGTAACCCGCGTGGCCAAAGCGCAGCGGAGACCGCATCGGATTCACGCGGGGGTTGGGCCACCTTTTATCACTCTATGCCGCCCACGATGCCCCATGCGTAGTGGTTAATTGC
>JARFPZ010000414.1 GCA_029288035.1 Desulfosarcina sp. | reverse complement strand
GTAATTAGTTTAAACACCGCATGATGGCGCCCGCTATTTCGGTTTCGTCCCTCACAATCGAAAAATCTCCGTTCCCTTGCAGGGCCAATTGCCGGATTTTTTCATTGGCCGCGAACGGAAAACCGATAACACTCAGTTTATCGAATTGAACGGCCGCTTGAAAAGGATTTCCTCCCTTGTTCCAATCCCCGTCCGTCAGCAGCAGGCCGTCCTTGCGCTCAAACTTCTCCACATGTTGCAGACCTGCCTCCAAGACGCCTCGGATGTTGGTATCGCCGCAGGATTGCAGCGCAAACAGCCTTTCCAGAACCTTTTCGGGACCTGCAGATTCATCGACTTCTTTTAGAATGCAGACACCACTGTTGAAAGCCAGGATGCCGTAATCTTTTTTGAAGTGTTGGGCAATGGCAGCTGCCGTAATCGCGGCCAGGATGATATTGCTTTGCATGGAATAGCTAAAATCAAGCATCATGACAACCGCTTTTTTTTCGATATGTCTGACATACGATACAAGATTGTCTGAAATTCCGCGTTCCGGTGCTTGCATGTATTTTTCGAGACTATAGTCCAGTTCAATCTCGGCACCGTCATTGAAACCCGGGATTAATTTCAGTTTACCGGCGCGGTATCCTGCGTCCGCAATTCGTCTGGCGATGGCGATAATCAGACGACTGGCAATTTTAACGGCCTGAACCGCCACATCATCCTGCAATCTGTCGATCATGCGGGCAAAGGCCTGCAGACACCCAGGTTGTTCAAAGAACACTTCGAGTTCATCCGGATAGTTATTATAATGCTCTGCCATTTGCCAATAGTGGCGCGGATCGTTGGTTTCAAAATTTAAAAATGGGGTTTCTGAGTATTTTTCCAAAAACTGATAAGCCAGGGAGTACTCATTTTTTTTTTGGCCGTCGTGCGCTTCGTTCAGCCTTTTATTGTGACCTTCCGCATCCAAATTCCCACCGGGATTGCCTTCCGGATTGCCGCTGGAGGCTTTGTGTCCTTCTTTGAGGTGGGTCCAAATCTCTTCAATGATTTCATCGGCCGTTTTACGCGACATTTCGTTTAGCCAAATTTTGTTGGATAAGGCCATGCGGGCCGCAATCAAGATATTTTGGTCGGGCTGGTCGGTAAGTTTTTGCATGCCGGTGAATAGATCAACCATGTCGATGGCGGCCCGGATGGATGCGCCCAGTTTGATATCGGCATGCGCTCTTGTTTCCCGAACCATGCGTACTGCCAATGAAACCGCCTCGCAATCGTCCATTCCGGTCTGACGCCGCACAATTTCCTGCTCTTCCGCTTCGCTCTGGTAATCCATTTTAATCAGACAGATCCGATCCATAAAAGCCCTGCTGATCCTGACGGTACCCACATCATCATAGGGATTTTGGGCTGCTATTACGGCAAAGGGGCGCACGGCTTTAACCGTACCGTACCGGGAGATGTACATTTCGCCCTCTTCCATGGGGGAAATAAGGACGTTGGAAACATCGGCCGGCATCCGATTGAATTCTTCGATATACAGAATGCCGCCCCCTTCCATGGTTCTCGTCAGGGGTCCTTTTTCAAAATATTCAGGTCGGTAGCTGTCGGCCATTACTTTGGCAGGATTGAAATGGCCCACTAGTTTGGCCGGTGTAAGGTCGATGTTGCCTTCTACAATATACAACAGCAGATCGGATTCCCGGGCTATTTTTCGCAGTACCGTCGACTTTGAGGTACCCGGAGGTCCCTCAAGAAGGATGTGTTTGCCCATCTCCAGGGCGACCAGTATGGATCTTAATTCGGCTTCTCTGCCGACAATCCCGGTTTTGAGCTTTTCATAAATCTCGAGCATTCACTATTCTCAAATAAAAGTAAATTTGTTTAGACATCATTACCAAGATTAACAGGATTTTTTTACTTAGAACAGATATCGTTGATTGGCTGATTAGTTAATTAGTTGATTAGTTGATTGGTCAATTAGTTTTAAGTACTAATTTATCCCATATTGGTAAAATACTTGGCCACTTCAAGTTTAAACAATCGTAACATTTTTAAATTATGACCATAATCTTCTTAATCAACCATTCAACCAGTAAACTATTCAACCAAGTCTTTAGTATGGTTATATTCTGTCCATCATGTTGATCCTGTCAGAAAATTAAAATGGTATTAGGAAACCGACACGAAATCACTTGCGTCGACGCCGCAAAAGGGGCATTTCGCCGGCGCCTGGCCAAATTCAATATTTCCGCACACCGGACAGACATAGTAGGAACCGCTCTCGTCGGCATCAGAGTTGCCAATGGCTTTGCTGATCAACTTGGTAATCACCGGTCCAATAGACATGCCATACTCCAGGCTGTGACGGGCTTCGAGGGCATCGTCATTGACGGCGTCCTGAACCATCGGAGGATATGCATTCTTAAAATCATAGGTTTCCTCTTCCAGGGCTTGTTTGAGATTTTCAGCCGTTGTATCTGTACATTTAGTGGCTCTGAAATGCGAAAGGGCATGGAACATCTTGGCCTTGGCAATAGCCCTGAATATTTTGGCCGCGTTGGGATGACCTTCTTTGTCCGCAGCTTCGGCAAATGCCATATACCGGATATTGGATTCCGATCCGCTCGTAAACATTTTCATCAAATTGTCCACCGTCCTTGCCATACTTAACCCCCCTTTGCCTCTAAGCAGTTTTTAAGTTTCCGAATTGTCTCCTCTTCACCGACGCTCCAACCGATGAAGACCAGGCAGGTCTCCTTTTCACCGTCCCAGGCTGACCATTCTTTCTTTCCTCCCACATAGTTCACGAGTACCGTGCGATCCCGAAACTGCACCGGTCCTTTCATCCGGAAAAGCTCCCACGGCATATTAACAATAAACTGATCAAAGCACACTTCGTCAAATACAGCACGGGATCGGAAGGTAAAAGATATGAATGGAAATTGAGCAGCCTCCTTAGCGTGACGATCTTCCTCGCCTGATTCGTTGTCATGCTGATGATGATCGAAGTCATTATAGTTTACCAATAGCGGGACCCTGGTACGATCGGTCATCACAATTTCAGGGTCCACATTGCAGTGGATGGTCGGCACCACCTGAGCATCGGACAACATCTCATGAATCTCCTTTAAGAACTGAGAGATTTTTTCTTCATCCATGATGTCAATCTTATTGAGCAGAATCAGATCCGCTTGCCGAAGTTGATTAAAAAAAATCGGTCCGAAATAGTCACGAGCTTCCCAAAGCTCTACGTCCAGAACCGTGACAACACGGGAGATTTCCATTTGATCGTGCAACTCTGGGTCATCAAAAGCCCCGGTAATCATGGACGGGTCAGCAACACCGGTGGATTCTATAAAAATCTGTCTGGGGTTAAACTCCCGCCGGATTTCTTTGAGTGTCTGGTTGAGATCTATTTTCATCGTGCAGCAGATACAGCCACCCGTCAGCTCCACCATATCGGATCCGGCATTTTTCAAAAGGGCCCCGTCGATGCCCACATCTCCGAATTCATTTACAATGACAACGGTCTCCGAAAGATCACTCTCCCAGGACAGGATCTTTTTTAGGAGTGTGGTTTTACCGGCCCCCAAAAAGCCTGCGATAATGGTGACCTCTGATTTTCTATGTACTTGTGAAGAAGGTTGTTTGTCCATGTATATCCCTTGAAGGTTATTCTTGCTAATAAGCTGACGGTTGTTTATTAAAAGCGGCCGGGAATGTCAATGTCCTAGTTTAAATTGCTTGTAAACATCGGAGGGCGCGAATGCTACTATAAGGAGCAATGCAAGATGGCAGGAACCTTTTTTATGATACCCGGCTGGACATACCATTGGAAGCGGATGTTCGAGCAGGAAGTCGACAACATGTCCCTGGAAATAGCCAAACGGTGTTCAAAATTCAGTAAAATCAATGATGTATTTTAGCGATTTTCCCGAAAGCACACCGGCAAACAGGCTCGGAACTCGCTGCGGCGGCACAAGCTCCTCGATCAGCTTTTCATAAGCGGTTATGTTTTGCTCGATCAGCACAACGGCTTCAGCCATGTTGTTTCTTGTCAACCCATAGGAACCGTAAAGCTCTGCTTCTTTATAATGCAGCAGGTTGAAGAGATCAGTCTGGATGTTTTGGTTTTTCGTGAGACCACTGAAAAACGAAATTCGACCTCCTTTGGCTAATTTGATGATACTTGAGTTAAATGCGATGTGATCGGGACAGGCGTTGAGCGCCGCATCAAATTCAGTTTCGGTGGTATCTTGGCGGCATTGGATACCGGATTCAGCGAGGAAAGGCTTTGCTTTGTCTATCTTTTCTGCGCTCTTTTCGATAACCAGCGGAATCGCATCCTTCGTAAGGCAAACGAGTGCAGCAATCAAACCAAGCGTGCCGCCACCGTAGATGACCAGTCGGTCACCAGACTTTAATTTTAGCTTATCGACGGCATTTAAAGCGCATCCGGTCGGTTCAGCAAAACAGGCAAGGGGAGAGGGAATCTGATCCGGGACCGGGATGAGACTATTTTGCGGAGCCAGAATAAAATCTGCAAACCCGCCATCATTATGGAATCCGATAATCTTCATATGTTCACACAAATTTTCCCGGCCACTCAGGCAATACCCACACAGGCCGCAATTAATTCCCGGCCAAACGGCGACCCGCTTTCCCGATGAATCGATTGCCACGACTTCATGCCCCGGCACCCGGGGAAGGACCAAGTCTCTGTGGCCCTCATTCCACATCTTGGCATCAGTTCTGCAAACGGCACAGTATTGAACCTTTAGAAGTTTGAAATCTTCCCGCGGTTCTGGTTTTGTGGAATTTTGCAGTACCAGTCTTTTCAGTCCGGTAAGTATCATTCTCATTATTCAGGCTCCAATGGTTCTTCTATCAATTTTAGCTTGTATATCGCTATGAAGGGAAAATCTTTTTCTTTGAGTTTTTTAACATGCTTTTTCACCTGATCCAGATGATCGATGGGGAAAACGCTGGCCTTGTCAAGCCGGCAGAGGTTGTAGTTCTCCGTTTTAACTCGGACATAATCTTCGCCGCTTTTGATGATCAAAAGTTCCATTTCTACTATGCAAGACCTTCCAGCCTTTTCAGGCCTGTTTCGGGATCCATGTTTTGGGTTTCTACCCATTTTTCGAGCGTATTGTAGGCAAGACCGCTGAAGAGGGCGTTGGCAGCCTTTTCGATGCCAAGACCGATATTGCCCGCCTTGGCGGCAAGGTAGAATATCAGGCCGGCGTTTAAGAGGGTTGCATCGGTGCGGGCCCCTCTGCTATTTCCTCGAATAAGTGCAACAAATCTTTTCGCTTCGTGGCGGATATCATTAACAGGCGAAAGATCGGCGGGATTATGACAGCTCAGACCATACTGCTCAGGTCGGAAGGTAAATTCGCAGATTTCTCCGTTTTCCGATAGCTCGGCACAATAAGTGGTGCCGCAGACCGAGGCTTCATCCATGCCTTTGTCCGATCCGTCAATACCGCCGTATAATACAAGGGCGCGTCGATACCCAATGGCTTTCATGGCTTTTATGACGGGCAGTATCATCTCTTTAGCGTAGACGCCCCGCAATCCCATCTTCGGCAAGGCCGGATTAGCCAAAGAGGCGGCGATATTAAGAGTTGTTCCGAAAAAGGTTTTTGAAAGTATTCTGCCGAGGGCTTTGGGATGGATCCGTGGACTCATGCCATTGAAAAGACCGATTCCGACCTTTTCTATACTTTCGGCCACAACATCTGCATCACATTCAACGTCCACACCCAACGCCTCTGCCATATCAACGGTTCCGCATACGGAGGTAATCGCGCGGGCCCCATGTCTTGCCATCCTTATTCCCCCGGAGGCGGCGACAATTGAGGCCGCTGTACTGATATTAAAGGTTTTGAACGTGTCCATTCCGGTACCGCTGTTTTCAAAAAGAGGTGTTTGCCCATTCAAGGAGACGCGCTCGGTGTCGAGCTCATAAATTGCTTCCCAGGCACCAGCGACTTCATCCTCCGTTTCGCCTTTGGCCGTTAAGGCCGAAAGGAAAGCACCTTGCTGCATCTCCGTGGTTCTATCTTCCAGGATCGTAAAAAACGCATCCCTGGCTTCGTTTCTTGATAAATCCTCTTTTTTTATCAGCCGCATAATCATCGTGCCGAATTGCCTATCTAACTGTGTCTGCATGTTAACGCCTCCTTTAGAAAATTCCTTTTTTAAGACATATTGGGCACCCACTCGGTCTTAGCCATAAAAATTGTCTGTGTCTGTCCGTGTGGGTCTGTGGCTAATTACAATGAGCAGGCTTGAAGAAAATAATTTATTACAAGCGGAACGGGGAAAAGCGGCAGGACCCTTGAAAATCAATAATTTTGGGAATGATAACGACAGGATCGCGCAAAAAAGAATGGAAAATTCAAAAAATGAGCGGATAAATCTTGACGAGTCTGAACACATATCCCCGAATCCTTTCTGCCGCATGAAGAATTTCGACGGCCGACAAAGATAGGGATGGTATCCAGCAACTCACCCAGATATTGGATTATACCGGCAATTGTCGCCGATATGCTCACAGATGCAAACAGGCAGGCTTTCTGGCTCACGGATCATCCTACTGACCGCGCCTTCCCAGGTCGAAACTGCTTTGCAGATTCTTTATGACTAACCCAGTGGCTTCAGGCTAACTATTAGAGAGTCTCGTAATGAATAAGGACTCACCAATAATCAGCAAACGGCGTTCGTCCCCGATTACAGCAATGGCTGGTTTGCGATGGACTCTAACCATCTTTCCTTTTAGGGTGTATAAACGCTTGTGAGCGTTTATACGGTTCACCTGTTTGTCTGAAGACACATATATGATGGGGCCTTGTTTTGTCAACTCTAATTTTTTCGGTAGAGAATTCAGCCCAGCCGCCGGCCAAAACGACCGGTCAAATCGAAAAAGAAACTTTTGGGACTTGGTTTGGAAATCGGCCGTTGTTGGGTTTCGCATTTCGTAATAACACCGGCAAAATGTAGGTTGGTCCGCCTGAGGCGGAGAAACCCAACAAAGCTTTGAACAGGCTCAACCCAACCTGCAAAATGCAAAGTGACACAGGATAGATCCAACTCCAAATTTTGAAATGGCGTTTCACACGTGTGAATACCATTCATGTTAATCAACATTTCCCGCTGCAAAGAAAACCGTCTATTAATGACAAAAAAATCAACTATTGGACGATTTCCATCGTCAGGACCATAGTGTATGGATATGAAATTCAGAAAATGATACGGCAAGGAGGTGCTCTTGACGCAACCAGTATTGGTCGATGTGCTTTTGACAGATTTCAGGCAGTGAACCGCCTGCGTCTATATGGCGGAATCGGTAAAGGCTTTACCGAATAACATCCAAAATATGATTGAGGTGCAGGAGTGGGACATGCGCACCCTGGAAGGTGTCGCACGTTTCAAAGACCTGAAGGCCAAATCCCTGCCCAGTATCGCTCTGGACGACGAGCTGGTATACGAAAGCATCATCCCCATGCAGGAAGAGCTAATCGCCGAAATCGAGAAAAGATATCAGAAAAAGAATCTGCATGATTTCAAATAGCGAAATACTGGAAGCTGTTCAGAAAGCCCGGCCGGTTTTCGAGAAAATCCAGAGCCTCTACCAGCGGTTGCCGGAAACGACCTGTGATTGCGGAGAACCGGGCACCTGTTGTGCATTTTTGCCTGAAATGACACTGATGGAGGCATTACAGTGGTTTCAGGTGATGCAGCAAATGCCGGATGCCGAGCGGGTGGCCTTGATCGGTAAATTTGTTGAATTTTATCTCACGAATCCAATTCGACGCACTGGCTGCCCCTTTTTATCCGAGGGGCACTGCGGCATTTACGAGTTTCGCACCTTCGCCTGCCGTGCCTACGGTTTGTGGAGCAAAACAATGGGGCAAGCGCGCACAAATCAGAGTCGCGAAGAAAAAATGAGACTTGTGAAAATGTGGCAGCGCTACGGTATAGAAATGGTGCCTGAAGCGATCGTCAATGAAATGGACTATTGTAATCACGTCGGCAGTAAATCAGACATAAAAATCTCAGACAAACGACTTATGGCCGTTTTGCAGGAAATTTATCTCCTTGATAAGGAAATGGCCGATTTACAAACCAAATTTGAAAATGAATATTATTCCGATTTCAGTTTCCTGGTGGCCTCATTGGCCTTGAGCACCAAGAAAGCGGTTTTGGGTAAATTTGCCGTTATTAAGGAACTGTCCCGGTCGGGAACCGATCAACGCCTTAAAAATCTGCTCTCTCAAATAAAGCCGGATAGACTTGCCTCAACGAATTGAGTCTTTTCGATTTTTTTCACCGCAAGCGCGCAGAGATCGCCGAGAAAGAAAATTTTAAATAATCTCTGCGAGCTCTGCGTTCTTGTGCGGTGAGATTTTTCTCAATATGGTATCGGATTTTATGTGGTTTCATAAGAGCGCCGCCGCTGGCCAAAAAGACGGCCAGTCTGATCGAGAAAGAAACTATGCCATTTTGGGGTAGTTTCATACGAGAGATTTCAGGAATTAGCGACTCGCCTTCCTGACACCTATATTTTGCGTAACTAATCTTCAATTGCGGCTCGGCCGGGTGAGGTATAGACAATATGGAGAACAACTACGAAACCCTGATGGATAAAGCCATTCAGCTGGGGGCCACAGGGGCCAAACTGATCCAAACGGACCAGGTTATATTCGATCCCAGATCCTATTTAAAGTGCCGCTTCGGCTGCAACCGCTGGGGACAATACTGGACCTGTCCGCCCAACCTGGACATTTCACCCAAAGATTTTCAGACAGCCTACGACCGCTATCACAGCGCCATCGTCATTCGAACATCGGATCCCAAAGTGGGTCAGGAGGTCACCCTGGCCATCGAAAAAGCCCAATTGATCGCCGAGGAGTTCCATCTTCGATTGGAAACAACCCAGGGATCGTTGGTGCAGCTGGAAAATACATTGAAGCAGGCGCTGAGTCGTTCGGATGCATGCCAAGCAGATCGAAGTCGGCCGCTGCTTATCGGCAAGTGAGTATGAGGGTCGAGTATAGGTTTGACCGTTGCCATTTCAACAAGAGTCAAACGTAGACTTGACCCCAAATTCCAAATTCCGGTGGTTCTCCCACCGGGGCGTAGGCCCTATGGGCCGGAGGTTGCGACTCTGCGGTGAATAAAACATTTAAAAAGAAATTTATCCCGCTAGGTTTGGTTCTTCCCGGAATCTTTATTCCAATCATATCCACGGTGTGGTATGATCGCAGCCCGAAGTTCGATTGGAAAGATGAAATAGTCTTTCTTAAAATAAGCGGTTCAAGGTTCAAAGGTTACAACTTTTTGAAACAGCATAATATATAGATCAAGATCCGGAATACCCGCCCTCACCCATTGTGTGAAAAGGCGTTATCAACAAATCAAAACCTTAAAATCTAAGCTGGAAATGGCCGCTATTCTATTTCAAAACTGCGGCTTGGGTGTTCTTCATTTTAATCGAGTGCGGCCGGTCGGAGGGAATGTTGTGAGCCCCTCGAGCCACGTTTCCCCGGATTATATTTCTGGCTGAAGACGACGGTATTGGCTTTGACACCCAAATCGTTGGTAAAGATAAAAGAAGTTTGGGACTTCTAGGCATGAGGGAACGGGCGTCGCCGTTGGGAGGATCGTTTCAGCTGCGCAGTGAACCGGGCACGGGTACCCGCATTCGAATTGAAATCCCTTTTTCAGATGGATCAAAGAATGAGTAATTCAATCGACATTCTGGTGGCCGATGATCATACGATTGTGCGACAGGGTCTGGCCCGGCTTCTCGAGGAACAGGCGGACTTCAAAGTCGTCGGGGAAGCCACCAATGGGCGCAAGGCCGTGGATTTGGCAAAAAAATTAAAGCCGCATATTGTCATCATGGATATCGGTATGCCCCGCATGAACGGCATTGAGGCCGCCAAGCGAATCAGAAGGCATTTACCAAAAACCAAAATCATCATTCTTTCCATGTATTCACACGAGCATTATATTCATGAATTGCTCGAAGTCGGGATTTCAGGTTACCTTTTGAAAGATTCCAGCGGTCGCGATATTATCCGTGCCATTCATGCGGCCATGAAAGATGAAACTTATTTAAGCCCTTCCATATCCAAAGTATTGGTGGATGCTTACCGGTCCCCGCGCAAAGCCTCATCTGCGGCCGAGCGTTACAAACTGCTGTCCAACAGGGAAAGAGAGGTTTTTCAGCTTATTGCCGAGGGACATCCAATCCGGCGCATCGCTGACATGTTGTGTGTCAGTATTAGTACCGTCAAATCGCACCGGGTTAACATCATGGAAAAGCTGTGCGTCGATACACCCGTCAAATTGGTTCATTTTGCCATTCAAATCGGTCTGGTCGATTCCGAGCTGTGAGTTGACCGGATTTCAAATGATTAAAGAGAAAAATCCGGATGTTGCCATTATGCTCGGCGGTGCTCGGGTCACCCGGGATGTGGCCAATTTGTTTGGGGCCGATGGTTACGCGGAATTGGCCGGCAATGCAGTGTCAGAGGGAATTAAGATAATCGGCCGGCTGCGAGAGATGCGCAAATGATGCGGATTCAATAACTATACGCGGGGGATTGGCGAAAGCCCCGACTAATTCACAGGTACAGGAAGGAGTCGAGTAAAAAGCAATCATTCAGACAACAGATACAAGGAGTTATGGTATGGTCCTTCATAGCGAAAATAAAAACCCGGTTATAAGAAAAACTGGAACCGGAGGTCGTTTAACCGATACCTGTGCCGCCGTCAATGCGGGTATCTGCGGGTTTACCTGTCGCATTGAAGCGCGGAAAATAGACAAAAGCGCCGCCGGTCTTGAAATCAGTGAATCTGAATGTCAGCAGATACAGCGATTTTCCGGTCTTGTCAGCAAGCTGACTTTAAGGGAAATTTTTATGCCGGTGACCCGCAACCCGGTCTATCTTGCTGCCCAACAGGCGGGATGCCATGCCTCCTGCCCTATTCCGATGGCGGTGCTCAAGACCGCTGAAGTGGCGATGGAGATGGCGTTGCCGCGTGAGGTATCAATGCGATTCGAGCCGTGTAAAGGGCAAAAGGATTGTTGATCAGAAAATCAAAAATGAATCTTGACAAATTAAGTAGGGAATGATGAACTAATACCTGAATTTTATGGTGGCAGATTACGGAAGGAGGTGATGGGAAAAAGCGCCGAACCAGGAAATATTAGAAATTTAACATATAATTTTAAACGAAAGGAGACGATTAATGGCCAAGCAATTGCTGATTGATGCTTATAGGGGAAAAATGACCCCTAAAGCCCCATGGGTGCCATATGCCGGCGTACATTGCGCTTTTCTGATCAATGAACCGGCAGACAAGATGCTCCAGGATGCTGAGCTCTTAGCCAAAGGGGTTGTCAACGCTGCAACCCGGTACAAAGCAGATGGTATACCCCTGCTTTTTGATCTGTCGGTGGAGGCAAATTCAATTGGATGTGACCTAAAATGGTGGCCGGACAACGTACCATCTGTAACCACCCATCCATGCTCGGACAAAACTCCGGCCGCTGCCGGTCTGGCACTTCCCACGAAAGAATCCGGCCGCTGGCCCGTGATTTATGAAGCCGCCAGAATTGCCAAACCGCAACTTGATGAGGCCGACTGTGTCATGATGGGACTTTTTTGCGGCCCCCTGACCCTGGCCTCCCACCTGGCAGGTGTGCGGATTTTTACGGATGTCTATAAAAATCCTGAATTTGCCCATGAGGTCATTAAGTTTGCAGGTGAAGTAGGCGCTCGCGCCGCAGAATTTTATGTGGAAATGGGTTGTGATATTATTGCGATTGTGGATCCGGTGGCGTCCCAGATTAAATCTGAGACTTTTAAAGAATTCGTCACACCCAATTCACAACCGGCCATCAACGTAATTAACGATGCCGGAAAAACCTCATCATTCTTTATTTGTGGCGATTGTACCAAGGTTCTCGAGGATGTCTGCCAGATCGGCACCCACGGTTTTGCCATCGATGAGCAACTCAATATGGTGTTTGTCCGTGATCTGGCTCGAAAACACGGGGTCGGTTTTGGTGGAAACCTGAAACTGACCCTGGCCCTGAGCCTTGGCTTGCTGTCACCGAAAGAGGATGCCATTGTGAGTCTGGCAGCCGGTGGACAGCACGGCTATACATTCGCCCCCGGCTGAGATATGCCTTACGATGTTCCGGTGGAACATATGGATCAAGCATTGGAAGCCAAAGAATGGTATGAACAATACTACGCCAAGTATCCGGAATCTTGGTAAACAAATGAAAGGAGGCTTCGGATCATGGCAGAAGAAAAAATACATATAGATGTGTTGACCCTTGACAGCGTGCAGTGCGCCGCCTGCGGCTATATGATGGAGTCCATCGCCGCATTGCCGGGCGATGTGCAGGAAATGATCGAATACACCGAGTGGTCCATCAAAAATAAAGACGGCGTCGGCAAATTCCTTGAACTTAAGGGTAAAGTATTGCCGACCATCTGCATCGAAAAAGACCTGGTATTTGAAAGTATCATTCCACAGTACGAGGAACTCATCGATGAGATGGCCAAGCGCGCCCCTTCGGACACGATGCGCGAACGCCTTGTATCACTCCGTGAACATGGATTTGAGTTTGACAAAATTCAGGAAAACCTGAAAAAGGCCGGATCGGGCCAATCAACTAGAACGGATTCAACAGTAGAGCAATAACCTGTTGGTGAGTGATCGCCGGGTCCTATAAGGGCCCGGCGATCTCATTTGGACCCTTAGCGGGGTTAATCTGACGACATATTGTAAAGAAATGAAGGTTTGAACAAATCACCATTGAATTCAGGCTTGGCCGTTTTGGGAATAAGGTCTGGAAAGCTCAAGCTTTAAAGGTATTACATCATGAAGATAGAAATATTGGGTACCGGCTGCAAACGCTGCGATCAGCTTTACGAAAACGCCTTAAACGCTGTATCGGAAGTGGATAGGGCATTGGATATCAACATTGAAAAGATTGGTGATATCAACTACTTTACCAAAATGGGTGTTTTCATGACGCCGGGGCTTTTGATTGACGGCAGGGTGATTTCAACCGGCAAAGTGCCAAGCCCAAATGAAATAAAGAAACAGATAGAGGAGAGATTGTAAGTCATGTCCGCTGAGACCGGGGTATATCTGATTACCGGTTTTTTAGGTTCCGGAAAAACAACCTTGCTGAATCGGATTATTGACCGTTTTCCCAAAGATCAAAAGCTGACGCTGTTGGTTAACGAATTTGGTGAAATCGGAGTGGACGGGACACTTGTTGAAGGCGAAGACATCGACATGATGGAAATCAGCAAAGGTTCCATTTTTTGTGTCTGCGTTAAAACGGATTTTATTAAAGGCCTTTATGAACTAAACAGTAAAGTAAAACCTGACATTCTGCTTATAGAATCCACCGGAGTTGCCAACCCTTCCGACCTTAAAAGGGATTTAACCCTGCCCATTTTCAACGATCGGTTTCATTTTAAAGAACAATTTTGTGTGATCGATGCCGTTCACTTCCTAGGTGCCTACGAAGTGTATGCATCCCTGGAAAAGCAGATCGCCTCTTCTACGGTATTTATCATAAATAAAACCGACCTTGCCTCATCGGAAACGATTGAAAATACGAAAAAGGTCGTGCGCCAATTCCATCCGGAACCGTCATTTTTTGAAACGACCTATGCCGATATCCCGTTGGAATCATTTTTTGAATTTACAAATCCGGCACCCACGATTCCGGAAACGCCCCAACTGGAAAACACAAATACCAAACTGTTGTCCAATGAAGAACTCGAGCAATTCATCGATGATCTCCTCGACAACCCCGATCTCGAGATCACACCACCGGACGCTCTGATGTCGATAACATACCAATGGAAAGGCGACAACCTGGGGCAGATCAGTGCCATGGCCAAAGCCCTGCCCTCCTCGATTGTGCGGGCTAAGGGATTTGTTGAAGGAAACAACCACATGTATTTGTTTAATTATGTGATGGGTACCTGGACAGTGGAAGAAACCACGGTGCCGAAAAATCGTATCCAACACAGGGATATTGTGGTTTTTATCGGACCCCCCGAATCCATGGAAGGTATAGAACATGCAACCAAGACCGGCAACTGGTCCAGCAAGGGTGCCTTCCAGCCTTACTCCCAATCCTGAAGGACGAAAATATGTCAGAAAATAGGTATGATCTGATGATTCTGGGGTCGGGCCCTGCAGGAATGACGGCTGCTCTATTCGGCCAACGGCTGGGATTGAAAGTCATCGTTTTCGGCGATATCCCGGGCGGCAGCACTTACATGATTCACCACCTGGCGAATTTCCCCGGATTCATGGAAGAAACTTCCGGCACCCAATTCGGCACGATGACGTTTCAGCAAGCTCAAAGCGAAGGTGCTTTTTTTACCATGACCCGATTGAAAAGACTCAGTCATGAAGAAGATACCTTTGTCGGAGTTGATGATGACGGTCACCAACACGTTGCTTCCTGCGCCATTGTCGCCACAGGCCGGGTCCCTAAGAGGCTGGCGGTCGCCAACGTCAACATCCCAGGCGTTCATTTCTGTTCGATTTGTGATGGCCCCCTCTACAGGGGCAAAAACGCAATCCTGGCCGTTGTGGGCAACGACAACACTGCGGGCCAGCACGCTGTCACCTTAGCCCGCGTTGCCGAGAAGGTTTTACTGATATCGCGCAGTGACAGGCTTGCCATGGATGCGGCTCATAAAAAATTGATTGAAAAGCAAAAAAACATTGAACTGCTGTTGAATACTGAAGTCACGGATTACAAGGGCACTGATGCTATTAATGGTCTTAAGGTAACCGCAAAGACAGGCAAAGACGGGGAACTGGCAATTGACGGTATTTTTTTGGCGATCGGGTGGCGGCCCAACACGAAAATGCTGGATCTTCAAGTCGAAAAAACATCGGAAGGCTACCTCAAAGCGGATCAAAGGCTGATGACCTCTTTTCCTGGTCTTTTCACAGCCGGTGATGTTCGCGAGACCGATATGTGGCAGGTGCTGACGGCCTGTGCCGACGGCGCCAGGGCCGCCAAGTACGCAGCCGAGTTCATTGAGAAAATTCAGATTTTTTGATCCCGGATACCGGAATAAACCGCCTTGCAAATTCCAGAAACACCGCCTTTTAAACCTTCAGGATTTTTAAATCCATCGGTCCCTTTTAAGCTTTCGGTATATCCTTTTGCATCCATAGCGGTTTGGCCGGATGCCGCCGAATCAGCATCCGGTTTTATTCTAAACAGCCACCCTTTTCCATAGGGGTCTTCTAAAACAAGTGAAAGATTTTGCTTTACTGCCGGGTTAAAAAAGATTGTCCCTTGAATGGGTGAATCGATATATAAAATTTTCCCTGTAATTGCAAAGACAACGTCCTGGCCTTGTTTAACCGACACGGCTTCACCGACCAGCCAATCCAAATCACCGATCCCGCCGGCCAAGACCAGGGCCGGCGCAGTGAAACCGAAAACCATTCCATCTTCTTGTGTTTTGGCCCAGAGCCCTTGTTTTACATGATATTTCCTGTCTTCAGGTATTTCTACGCGCTGACCCAAAAATTTCTCGATAACCGCCATCTGATCTCCTTATTCCTGTTTTAAGTCTCTTTTTATCCGGATCTATAACCTAGCCGGATAAACTGGATAGTATCGCCACAAAGCCCCAAAGACACAAACAATAACTGTTTATTATAATTTAACTTCGTGTTTTAATGCCTTGGTGACGAAAATTTTTTGTCAGATGAATCCCTTAAATTACTTTTGATTATGTATACCCTCAACCTCATCGATTGACAAGTTTTTCGCCGCAATCATCTTCTGCAGGCCTGAAAATCGCCCTCAGGATGATTGACGGATGACTTGTTAAATATTATACATGACTAATAATCTGGGAAAAAAGAATGAGCAGGAGGCAACCACATGAGCAAGCCCAGGGAACTAGCCGTAAAAAAGCCTGTAAAATTGATATTTTGCGGTGGATTTTTAGGTTCAGGGAAAACCACCGCGTTAGCCGCCCTCGCAAAAGGACTGATCAGACGAGGAATGCGGGTGGGATTCATTACCAATGACCAAAGCGAAAATCTGGTTGACACCATTATCGTAAGGCAAATGCTCACCGATCTCGACGTGCCGGTCGAAGAAGTCGTGAAAGGTTGTTTCTGTTGCAAATTCGATGAGTTGATTGAACGCATTGATAAAATCCTGGCTCACGATCCGGCCGTATTAATGGGCGAACCGGTCGGGAGTTGCACGGATTTTGTGGCGGCGGTCGCCAATCCGATAAAAATACAGTATCGAGATGCCTTTCGTTTCGCGCCCTTCTCCATTATGGTTGACCCTGAGCGCGTGCGTTCGCTGATATTAAATGAAACCCAAACCGACTTTCCGGAAGACGTCGCCTATCTGTTCGGCAAACAGCTGGAAGAAGCCGATACCATAGTGCTCAACAAGATTGATCTTCTGACCGCAGAAGAATCGGATCGACTGTTGGCAGCCCTTGGCGATCGTTACCCGGGAAAAAAGCTGAGAGCGATCACCGCTAAAGAAGGCACCGGAATGGATGAATGGCTTGATGACCTTATTTCAAGCAGTCCGGGGGCCAACACCGTTTTAAGCCAGATCGACTATGACCGCTATGCAAACGCTGAAGCGGTTTTGGGATGGTTGAATGCCCCGGTCAAGTTGCAAGCTGGCCAACCGTTTGAGGCCGGTCAGTTTATGATGTCCCTGGCAACCAGGCTCCGTGATAGATTTAAAATCGAAAAAGGGGACATCGGCCATCTGAAATTTGTTCTTACCAGCGCCGGACAATCCATGTGGACCAACCTGACCGATCTTGCGGCCGAACCCGTTACCGGCGGAGAAAAACTCGATAATTTATCCCGGGGAACCCTCATCATCAACGCCCGCGTCAGACTCGAGCCCGAAGATCTTGAAATCATTGTTCGCAATTCTCTGTCCAACGTTGCCAGTGAAATGGCAATTCAGTCTGAAATCGATGATCTGCAGTGTTTCAGCCCAGCCTACCCCGACCCGCCGCACATTATTCGCGAGACGGTCGAGTGATGGGCAAGTAAAGAATCCAAGCCCGATGGGCCTGGCTTTGGTTTGCCACCTGAAAGGGGGCTCTCCATGACGCTGCTCTGCTCAACATACTTATGGGGTGTTGGAGTAATGGAGTATTGGAAAAAATGAAATCTCAACACAGATCTTGTGTAACCTTAAACAGAGGCCATCGAGATTCTTTGATGCAAAGAGTTCACGAGCAATAGACCATCACTCCTTGAAACTGTCACAGGGTAGCCGATTATCTCTGACCTGGCACTGAGGACCAGGTTTTCAAATTTAAGTGGACGAAATTGGAGGTGGACGATGGTACGCATTGAAGTCATCGGTCTTGAACCACCATGTCAAAAATGCAGCGATTTACTAGAAAATACTAAAATAGCCGTCCTAAAAGCGGGTATCGAAGCCGAAGTAATAAAAAAATGGACACTTTCCGAGGAAATACGCGAAAAATACGGATTGCTTCTGAGCCCTGCCCTGGTGATCGAAGGTGTCGTAGTTGCCCAAGGCAAAGTATATAGACCGGATCGAATTGCCGGTCTTCTGCAGGGGTGATGAATCCGACTGAAACAGCCAATTTCAAGTCGATAAGCGGGGTATATTGAAAAAATCTGTAAATTCGGAATTTGATTTAAATGATTGGTATGAGGAAGGACGGCGACGAATGTCCGCCGGCTGTCATACAGAAGCAATTCAAGCATTCAACTTGGCGATCGACAAGAAAGTAACCTGTGCGCAAGCGTATTTTAATCGAGGAGTCTGCAACTATAGACTTGGCAACTACCGCCAAGCAAAAAATGATTTGGAAGCCGCAGCGCTGTTGGGTTGTAAAGATGCGCTCTTTTGGAGTAAGTATGAAACCAAAAAACCGGCCTGAATTTAAACGAATCGTATCCCTCGCTCCCGCTATCACCGAGATCCTTTTTGCCTTAGGACGATCAGACCGTTTGGTAGGCGTCACGGACAGCTGTGACTATCCGGATGCCGTGCGCGAAATACCGAATGTTTCATTGTGGTTTGAACCTGATCTTGACAAACTCTTGGCCCTGAAGCCGGATCTGGTGTTAGGTCTGGAGACCGCTCATCAGCGATTAAAATCCGAATTTAAAAGCACTGGGGTTCAGGTAATCCTGGTGAATCCGACCAGTGTAAACGCAGCGCTGGAGGTTATATTGGGACTTGGAGAGTTACTGGATGCGACTGATGTCGCTCGATCCTGCACCCAAAATTTACGTGCACGTTTAAATCTATTGGATCGTAAAGTGGCTGAAGTTCCTGTAGAAAACCGTTTTACGGTTTGTCGGGTGTTGGATCTGGAGGGAAATAAGGTAATGGTCGCCGGACCGCTGTCTTTCCAATATGATGTTATTTCCCGAGCCGGTGGCTTGAATGTGACCGGAGAATATCAGGATGCCTATCCCAAAGTGAAATGGGCTCAATTTCGGCGTTGGGATCCGGCGATGGTCTTTTTTTGCGGATATGACCCTCAATTCATCCCCCGCCTCAAGGCCGATTCGAAGTGGCAATCGCTTACAGCCGTAAAATCCGGCAGGCTATATCAATTCGACTGCGCCTTAACCTGCCGGACAGGCCCACGGATCGTTGACATGGCAGAGCTTTTGTTCAGCACTCTTTACGAAAACGGAGACGGCAGGTAGCCTCAAGTATAGAATCCTTGGCTAAAGGACCTGGCTTTGGTTGGTCCCCTGGAAATTGGCTCTCCACAACCCTGCTGAATATACTTATATTCGTTCCAGGCCGGTGATTACCCCATGACACCGACAGGCCGTGCTCAGTGCGATAGCCCCCCGGGCTTGTCTCACCTGTGTCATTGTTTCAAAAAGTTGTTCAGGGCGATACCCCCCGATACCCGGCCCTAACTGATGGCTCCGTAAGGCTAGGGCCTTAAATGGTTTAATATCTAATTCTTCCAGCAATTCAAACATATTCTGTTGTCGTATGTTCCGGGTAACGGTGCAGATATCCCGGGGTTCA